>CAZBYY010000168.1:0-7938 GCA_964495855.1 uncultured Acidobacterium sp.
TCGCGTCAGGCGCGCCCGATACGGCGTCGAAGATCCTTGGTGCGCTGCGGCTGTCGGTCGCCAAGAAAGAAAACCTGATCCCGGAAGGCAAGTGGGAGCTTTGCTGGCTCACCGACTTCCCGCTCTTCGACTGGAACGCCGACGAGAAGCGCTGGGATTCGGTAAACCATCCGTTTACGGCGCCGCGGGAAGAAGACCTGCACATGCTCGAGTCCGATCCGGGCAAGGTGCTGGCGAAGGCCTACGACGTGATCCTCAACGGCTGGGAGCTCGGCGGCGGATCGATCCGTATTCACGACCGCGACACGCAGGCCAAAGTGTTCCGCCTGCTCGGCATGTCGGACGAGGATGCGAAGCACCGCTTCGGCTTCTTCCTCGAGTCGCTCGAGTACGGCACGCCGCCGCATGGCGGCCTGGCGCTCGGCCTCGATCGTATCTGCGCGTTGCTCGCCGGGGAATCGTCGATTCGTGAAGTGATTCCGTTCCCGAAGACGACGCAAGCGGTTGACTTGATGTGCGACGCGCCGTCGACGGTCGACCCCAAGCAGCTGCGCGAAATTCACATCAAGACGATCTAGGTGCCTGTTGTGCCACGCCTGTTTTCATACGGTTCCCTGCAGCAGGAAGAAGTCCAGTTGGCGACGTTCGGGCGGAAGCTCGACGGCGAACAGGATCTCGTCAACGGCTACGAGCCCTCGCTCGTGAAGATCACCGATCGCACCGTCGCCGAGCGATTGAAGAAGACGCATCACGACAACATCCGGCCGACCGGCGACGACTGGAGCAGCGTGCAGGGCACTTCGTTCGATGTCTCCGATGAGGAACTCGCCAAGGCCGATCAGTTTGAATCGCAGTACAACTACACGCGCATCAAGGTGACGCTCGCGTCGGGAAACGACGCGTGGGTCTACATCCATAGCGAGGGCGCCTCTTAACCAGCCTTCCCAGCCTCCGTGATACGCTACCGGCCTCGTCCGGCGCATCGCTCACCGTTCTCCTCGTCGCCGTCGCCTCGTCGCCGTTCGCCGCATCGGTTCCCCAGGGTTTGGAGGCACATATGATTCAGAAGACCCGCGTTGCAGTGGCTGTGGCCGCCGTGTTGTTCGTTGCGGCGTCGTGGGCCGTTGCCCAGAGCAAGGATCCCCTCGTCGGCACGTGGCATCTCAACGTTGCCAAGAGCAAATACAGCCCCGGCCCCGCGCCAAAGGCCGCGACGACCACCATTGCCGCCTCAGGCAGCGGCTACAAGTTCACCGTTCACCAGGAACCGGCAACAGGCGCGGCGCAGGATTGGAGCTTCACCACGAATTTTGACGGCAAGCCGTCAAAGGTGACCGGCAATAACCCGAACGCCGATATGGTCACTTACAAGCGGATCGACGCGACGACCTACGAAACCGTGTCCACCAAGGGCGGCAAAGAGACGTCGCGTCAACACGTGGTCTACGCGGCCGATGGCAAGTCGCGGACCGTGACCACGACCGGTACCGACGCAGCGGGGCAGAAGATCAACAACGTCGCCGTCTACGACAGGAAGTAGCGTCCGCGGGCGCCCTGGCATTGGGTGGATGCCGGGGCGCCCAGCCGCGCGTGTGGCCCCGATTGGCAGGCGAGCGCCGGACGTGTTACGCTCCTAGTGTCGCCGCCGCAGGTAAGTAACTGGCGCACAAGGAGATACGAGAATCGGTACGGCGTCCATGCGCAAAGTCACCGTTCCCGAAGCGGGCGTTACCACGCTCTTCGGGGCGTACGACGACAACCTGCGCCAGCTCGAATCGCTCCTGAACGTGCGCATCCGCACGCAGGGGCATGACCTGATGATCGAAGGCGATGCCACCAACACCGCCAGGGTCGCCCGCCTCGTCGAGCAACTCGGCGAGTTGATGGAGCAGGGCCACTCGATTTCCAACAACGACGTGAAGACCGCCGCCCAGCTCGTCAAGGACGATGGGGAGGTGGACCTGCGGGACTACTTCCTCAAGGATGGCCAGCCGCGCACGGCCGGCAAGCGGCGCATTGCTGCGAAGTCTGCCAACCAGCGGCGGTATCTCGAAGCGATCGATTCACACGACATCGTGTTCGGCATCGGACCGGCCGGCACGGGCAAAACCTATCTTGCGATGGCGCAGGCAGTGACCTACCTGCTTTCGAAGAAGGTGAGCCGCATCGTCCTGGCGCGTCCCGCGGTGGAAGCCGGCGAGAAGCTTGGGTTTTTGCCAGGCGACCTGCAGGAGAAGGTGAACCCGTACCTGCGCCCGCTTTACGATGCGCTCTACGACATGCTCGACATCGAGAAGGCGGAAAAGTATCTCGAACGCGGCGCGATCGAAGTGGCGCCGCTCGCGTTCATGCGCGGCCGCACCCTCAATGACGCGTTCGTGATCCTCGACGAAGCGCAGAACACCACCACGGAACAGATGAAGATGTTCCTCACGCGCCTTGGCTTCGGATCGAAGGCCGTCGTCACCGGCGACGTCACGCAGATCGACCTTCCGGGCGGGCGCACGTCCGGGCTCGTGCAGGCGATGGAAGTCGTCGGCAAGGTCGAGGGCATTTCATTCGTCCACTTCGACGAGCGCGACGTGGTGCGCCACAAACTCGTGCAAGCGATCGTGAAGGCTTATGACGCCTATGGCAGCGGCCCGTCTACGCGTTAGCGTCGCCACGCCCGATGCGGGCGGACTGAAGTCCGCCCCTACGACCGGCACGCGCGGCCTGGCGGCGTGGCTCGCCCGCATCGCGCCGGCAGCGGCGCGTGGTGAGATGTGCATTGCGCTCGTGTCGGATCGCCGCATGCGCGCGCTCAACCGGCAGTTTCGCGGCAAGGACGCCGTCACCGACGTGCTGTCGTTTCCCTCCGAGGATCGCGGTTTCCTCGGTGACGTGGTCATTGCCGCTGGTGTCGCGGCGCGGCAGGCACGCGAGGCCGGGCACTCCCTCGCCACCGAGCTGAAGGTCCTGTCGTTACACGGACTGCTGCACCTACTCGGGCACGATCACGAGACCGACAATGGCGCGATGGCGCGACTGGAGCAGCGGCTCCGCAAGAAAGCCGGGTTACCGCACGGACTGATCGAGCGGACGTGACGCCGTTACTGCTCTTCCTGCTCGGCTGTGCCGTCATCTACGTCGGCACCGTGTCGGCGGCATTCAACGCGCTGATGCGCCTGTCACTGCGCATCCACGCCGAGCGCACCGAGCGCGACGACGCGCTTGGCTGGTACCTCGAAGATCCGCGGCGGTTATTCGTGCCGGCGCGCGTCGTCATCAGCTCGCTGACGATCGTGGCCGCCGCGCTCCTCGCGCGCGTGACCGGTCTCAGTAAGCTCGGCCTGCCGATCCTGCTTCTCTCGATCATCGCCATCGTCATTGCCTGCGAACATCTGGTGCCGCTGATCATCGTCCGGCGCAATCCGGAGCGGGTGCTGGATGTGCTGCTGCCGTCGTTTGACGCGATGGCGCGCCTTCTGAAGCCGCTCACCGGGTCGCTGCTGCGCATGGGCACTATCCGGCCGAGGGAGCGAGCGGCGGCGAATGGCAATGGGCCTGGCGATCCGGAGCCCGTGCGGGCGGAATCGATGCCGGCCGATCCCGTGTCCGAGCACCAGGAAGCGGTACAGGAAGGTCAGGCGAGGGAATTGCTGCGGACTCTTGCGGACTTCCGCGAGACGATGGTCCGCGAAGTGATGACACCGCGGCCCGACATCATCGCGATCGACATCGAAGCAACGCTCGAGCAGCTGCACACGCTGTTTCGCGAGCAGCAGTACTCGCGCATTCCCGTGTTCAAGGACACGCTCGACAACGTGCAGGGCATGGTGTTCATCAAGGACCTGATCCAGCTGCGGCCTGGTACGGTCATGACCGGGCCCATCACTCCGCTCGTGCGCACCGCGCACTTCGTTCCGGAGACCAAGCGCGTGCCGGACCTGCTGAAGGAATTCCAGCGCCGGCGCATTCAACTCGCCATCGTGGTGGACGAATACGGCGGAACCGCGGGGCTAGTGTCGGTCGAAGACCTGCTCGAGGAGATCGTCGGCGAGATTCGCGACGAATACGACGTCGAAATCGAACGCGTCGTAGACGAAGGCAACGGCTCGTACGTGCTGAGCGGCAGCGTCCACGTGGAAGAGATGGCCACGCTGCTGAAGGTGACCGTCGAGGGTGAAGGATTCGAGACGGTGGGCGGATTCCTGTTGTCGAGGCTCGGCCGCGTACCGGCCGTCGGGGAGCACCTGGGAATCGACGGCCTCGACGTCGAGATCCTTGAAACCGAGCAGCGGCGGATCACGCGCGTGCGCATGCGCCGTGTGGAATCAGCGGCGCCGGAAGAAACGGCTGGGCAGGAGTGAAATCCGGCTTCGTGGCACTGGTCGGCCGCCCCAATGCGGGGAAGTCGACACTGCTTAATCGCCTCGTCGGGCAGAAGCTGGCGATCGTCTCGGACAAACCACAGACAACCCGGAATCGGATCGTTGGAGTGAAGACGATCGGGCAAGCGGGCGAACAGGCTAACGGGCGAACAGGCGAACAGGCTAACGGGCGAACAGGCGAACAGGCCGACGGGCGAACGGGTGAACAGGCACACGGGGCAGCGGGGCAGATTGTGTACGTGGATACGCCGGGCGTTCACAAGCCGTTGCATCGCCTGAATGTGCGCATGGTGGATGCGGCGCTCGACACACTGACGGAAGTGGACGTCGTCGCGCTGGTTGTGGACGCGACCGAACCACCGGGCGGGGGCGATCGCTTCCTGCTCGACGTGGTGAAGAAGGCGAATACGCCACGGGTGCTGGTCCTGAACAAGGTGGACCTGGTCGACAAGCCGTCGCTCTTGCCGCGCCTGGCCCAGTACCACGCCGAGGGCTTCGAAGACCTGGTGCCGGTCTCGGCGCTGACCGGCGAGAACACCGGGCGGCTCGAGGAGGTGTTCCTGTCGCACCTGCCAGAAGGCGAACCGATTTACCCGGACGATTACCTCACCGACCAGCCGGAGCGCTTCTTCGTTGCCGAACTCGTCCGCGAGCAGGTTTTGCAACAGACGCGTGACGAACTGCCGTTTTCCACGGCCGTCGTCGTCGACAAGTTCGAGGACGCCGATCCCTCGACGATCAAGCCGGGCGGCAAAGGGCTGATGAAGTTCTACTGCACGATCCTGGTCGAGCGGGAGACCCAGAAGCCGATCCTCGTCGGACGTGCGGGCGCACGGATCAAGGCGATCGGCACGGCCGCACGCAAGGAGCTCGAAGCCTTCTTCGACGCGCGGGTGTTCCTCGACCTTCACGTCAAGGTGAAGGAGTCGTGGCGAGACGACGAGCGGATGCTCGATACACTGGGACTGCCCACACGAACGCGCAAGCGTCGCTGATTCTTCCACCTTTCCGTAAGTTTTCTGCGCGATTCAAGCCGTCTGTGACCTAAAATCGGACGGATCTCATGGCCCCGCAGCGCAGAATTGACGTCGTGATCGACTCCGTCAAGCGGTTACTCCGCATTGGCGCGACGGCGAATCTGCTGAACCTGCTACAAAAACAGCATCCGGCCGACCTGGCTGCGGTGTTTGATTCGCTGCTCGACACCGAACGGCAGACGGTCTTTTCGCTGCTGGTCGAGCGCAGCGGCCGCCTGGCCATGGAAACGGTCAGCGAAATGGGGCCCGAAGCGGGCGCCAAGCTGCTCACCGGTCGCTCCGCCGAAGAAATTGCCAAGTTGCTGCAGGAAATTCCATCAGACGATGCGGCGGCGCTGATTGATTACCTGCCTGAAGAACTTTCTGCCGAAGTTCTGGAGTTGATGCGACGCCGTGAATCGGGCCAGGTCGAAAGCCTGCTCGAATACGGCGAACAGACCGCGGGCCGCATCATGAACCCGCAGGTGTTCGCGCTCAACGAAGACCTGACGGTGGGTGAGGCGATCACGGCGTTGCAGAGTTCGCGCGACGTCGAAATGGTGTTCTACCTCTACGTCGTCGATGCGCGCCGCCACCTCGTCGGTGTGACGTCGTTGCGCCGCCTGCTGCTCGTGTCGCCCGAGACGCCGCTCAAGCGGATCATGACGCCGGAGGTGACGAGCGTTCGGGTCGATACCGACCAGGAAGAAGTGGCGCGGCAGGTCGCGTCCTATAACCTGCTTGCCGTCCCCGTCGTCGACGAAGAGAACAAGCTCGTCGGTATCGTCACGGTGGATGACGTAATCGACGTCATCAAGGACGAAGCCGCGGAAGACCTGCTGCGACTGGCGGGCGTGTCGGGTGACGAGCGGATCGCGACGCCGGCGGGAGAATCGCTGCGAAAGCGGCTGCCGTGGCTCGGGATCAACCTTGCGACGGCGTTTCTCGCCGCCTCGGTCGTGGCGTTGTTCGAAGGGACGATCTCCAAGGTGACGGCGCTGGCCGTGTTCATGCCGATCGTCGCGGGCATGGGCGGCAATGCCGCCACGCAGACCCTCACGGTCGTCGTCCGTGCCCTCGCGCTTGGGGAACTGTCGTGGCAGACGGCGCGCAAGGCGCTGATCAAGGAATCGATCGTCGGCCTCGGCAATGGTGTCGTCCTGGGCGTGATCGCGGCCGGCGTGGCCTGGTTGACCAAGGGCGATCCGATGCTGGGCCTGCTGCTGGCGATGGCGATGATTTGCAACATGTTTGTCGCGGCGACGGCGGGCACGCTGATTCCGCTCGGGTTGCGGGCGATGAAGATCGACCCGGCGCTCGCCTCATCCGTCTTCATCACCACCTTCACCGACGTCGTCGGCTTTGCCTCGTTCCTTGGGCTGGCGACGGTGTTCCTGCGGTACCTGGTCAAAGTACAATAGACGGCTACGGCATGCCGCTGCACACGGCCGAAGCCCTCATTCTTCGCACCTACAAGCTGGGGGAAGCCGACCGCATCGTCGTGTTCCTCACGCGGGACCGCGGCAAGAAGCGAGGCGTGGCGCCGAACGCGCGCAAGTCGCGGAAGCGATTTGGCGCGGCGCTCGAGCCGCTGACGGAAGTGCGTGTCGCGTATTTCGAGAAGGAAGGCCGCGATCTGGTCGGGCTGAACTACGCCGAGCCGATCCGCTCGCCGCTTGCATCGTCGACGCCGGAGGCGCTGGGATACAGCCACTACTTCGCCGAGCTGATCGACGAGTGGGCGGCTGAGGCCGATGTCGACGAACGATTGTTCCGGCTAGGGACCTCGGCGCTCGAGGCGCTCGTGACCGGCGTGCCGGTCGAGGCACTCGCGCGGTACTTCGAGTGCTGGTTGTTGCGGTTGCAAGGCGTGTATCCGCCGGACCTGTCGTGGTCCAGCGGGGCGGCGACGTTCCTCGATGGCGTGAGGAGGGTCTCACCGCGTGAGGTCGAATCGCTTGGCGCCACCACACGGGTGTTGCGCGAAATCGAGCTGGTTCATCGGAAGTTGATTGCGATGCATCTGGAGAGGGAGCCGCGGTCGGTTCGGGTGTTGAACGAACTGCGGCGGACGTGACGTGACGTTTCAGGACCTGGTTCTCAAACTGCAGCAGTTCTGGGCATCGCAAGGATGCCTCATCCAGCAGCCGCTCGACCTCGAGGTCGGCGCCGGCACGTCGCATCCGGAAACATTACTGCGCGTGCTCGGCACGACGCCGTGGAACGTGGCGTACATCCAGCCGTCGCGGCGGCCGGACGATGGCCGGTTCGGGCAGAATCCGAATCGCCTGTTCAAGCACCACCAGTTGCAGGTGATCCTCAAGCCGTCACCCGACGAAGTGCAGCAGATGTATCTGGACAGCCTCGAGGCCGTCGGCATCAACCCGCGGCATCACGACATCCGTTTTGAAGAAGACAACTGGGAGTCACCGACGCTTGGTGCGTGGGGCATCGGCTGGCAGGTGATGCTGGACGGCCAGGAGATCACGCAGTTCACCTACTTCCAGCAAGTCGGCGGGATGGACCTGTCGCCCATCTCATGCGAGATC
>CAZBYY010000169.1:0-7934 GCA_964495855.1 uncultured Acidobacterium sp.
AACTCTGGCGCCAAGAACTTGTTCGTCATTTCAGTGATTGGCTTCGGCGCGCGCATTGGCCCCCGCACCGTCGTCCATCCCCATGTCGTCATTGGCGACGGCACGACCATCGGCGCCGACTGCATCCTCTACGCCCACGTCTCAATCAGGGAGCGCTGCACGATCGGCGATCGGGTGATCGTCCAGAACGGCGCCGTGATCGGCAGCGAGGGCTACGGCTTTGCGCAGCGACCCGATGGAACGCACGAGAAGATTCCGCAGAACGGGCCGTTGGTGATCGAAGACGACGTTGAGATCGGCGCGAACACGACGATCGATCGTCCGGCGGTCGGCGAAACGCGGATCAAGGCGGGGACGAAGATCGACAACCTGGTCCAGATCGCTCACGGCGTGGTCGTCGGCCGCAACTCGCTGATTGCGGCGCAGGTGGGGATCGCGGGCAGCACCATCGTGGGCGAGTCGGTGATGTTCGGCGGGCAGGCCGGCATCACCGGCCACCTCACCATCGGCGATCGCGTGATGCTCGCCGCGAAGACCGGCGTGACGGGCTCGCTGCCCGACGGCGCCTACATGTCCGGGTACCCGATGCAGGAGACCGACGCCTGGCGTCATTCGCAGGCCGCCGTTCGCCGCCTGCCCGAATTGCGGAAGCAGTTGCGCGCGCTCGAAGAGCGCCTGAAGAAGCTCGAGGAGAAATGAAAAAGCTGTCGTGTGTGTTGTTGGTGCTGGTCGCTGCGGCGGTGGCGATCTGGTATGTGCCGCTGCAGGCGGCGGTGCGGCCGCCGAAGCTGCAATACCAGCGTCTGGTGCTGCCGAACGGGCTCGTCGTCATCCTGCACCAGGACCGCTCCACGCCGATCGTGCACGTCGAGCTGTGGTACCACGTCGGGTCGAAGAACGAGAAGCCGGGTCGCACGGGCTTCGCGCACTTCTTCGAGCACATGATGTTCAAGGGGTCGCGCAACGTCGAACCCGAGCAACACACGTCGATTGTCGCCTCCGTCGGCGGCCAGGCCAACGCCTACACCAACGAAGACACGACGGTGTTCTGGCAAACCCTGCCGTCGCAGTACCTGCCGCTGGTGCTGTGGATGGAAGCCGATCGCATGGCCTCGCTCCGCATCGACGAAAAGACGTTCGTCACCGAGCGCGAGGTCGTGAAGGAAGAGCGGCGGATGCGCATCGAGAACCCGCCGTATGGCTTGCTGAACGAACTGATCAGCAACTACGCCTACGACGTGCATCCCTACAAGCACCCGGTGATCGGCAGCATGACCGACCTCAATGCGGCGACGATCGATGATGTGCGCGACTTCTACAAGACCTACTACGTGCCGGAAAACGCCACGCTGATGATCGTCGGCGACTTCGATACCGATACCGCGATCAACCTGGTGAACCAGTACTTTGCGCCGGTGCCGAAGGCATCGAAGCCGGTCCCTCGGGACATTCCGAAGGAGCCGCAGCACACCAAGGAGCGGCGCGTCACGCTCGATCAGCCCTGGCCGCTGCCGGTGGTCGTGGTGGCCTACCAGGTGCCATACAACGGACATCCGGAGTCGTACCCGATGTTCATCATGGCCAAGACGTTATCGGACGGAAACACGTCGCGGATCTACCAGAAGCTCGTGTACGAAAGTGGCATGGCGCTCACCGCGTTTGGCAGCAGCAGCTTCCTCGAGGATCCGGGATTCTTTTCCGCCGTGGCGCTCGTCAATCCGGGCAAGAGCCCGGACGAAGTGGAAAAAGCGCTGATCGCAGAGTTCGATAAGTTGAAGACCGACGGCATCACCGAGCGCGAATTGCAGCGCGCCAAGAACCAGTTCGCCCGCGACTACATCGTCAGCCGCTTGTCGATCAAGGAGAAGGCCTCGCAGCTTGGACACGCCGAGGTGATCCAGAAGGACATGGCGACCGCCGACGGCGAGTTCGACACCTTCCAGAACGTGACGCTGGACGACGTGAAGCGCGTGGCCCGGAAGTACTTCATCCCTGAAGGCCGGCTGGTGATGCGCATCAACCCGCGCGGGGGAGCCCAACAGTGACCATCAAGGCGATTCTCACGCTCGGGATGTTCGGTGCGTTGACGGCGCTCGTCGCGGCCAAGCCGGTGTTGCACGGACCCGCCGGTGAAGGCATGAGCGACGGGCTACGCGCCCGATCGGAGGCGCAGTCGCGAGTGGACTGGCCGCGGCAGAGCCCGCCGAGGCCGCTGCCGGCCCGGCCGGTGTCATTTCCGCCGTACGAAATCCGCAAGATGGCCAACGGCATGCAGGTCGTGCTCGTCAGCCAGAACGAACAGCCGGCCATCAGCGTGCGCATGATCGTGCGCGCCGGTGCGGCCTACGATCCGAAGGGCAAATACGGGCTGGCGATGATGGCGGCGGCGCTGCTCGACCAGGGATCGGCCAAGCGCAACGCCGAGCAGATCGCCGACGAGATCGACTTCATCGGCGGCGTGCTGGGCACCGGCGCGGGCAGCGACCTGACCTACGTCAACGCCGTGGTGATGAAGGACAGCTACGACAAGGTGCTCGACGTGGTGTCCGACATCGTGATGCATCCGAGCTTTGCGCCGGATGAAATCGAGCGGCAGCGCGCGCAGGCGGTGTCGGCGCTGCGCGTCTCCGCCGAGGACCCTGACGCGGTGGCGAATCGCGTGATCGATCGCCTGATCTACGGGTTCCATCCCTACGGCATGCCCGGCGCGGGCACGCCGGAATCGCTGGCCAGCCTCACGCGTGCCGACCTTGTCGACTATCACAAGAAGTATTTCGTTCCGAACAACGCGTTGATCGCGGTCGTCGGCGACATCACGCCGAACGACGCGATGGCCGGGCTCGAGAAGTACTTCGGCGCCTGGAAGCCGGGCGACGTGCCGGCGATCACCATGACCGAGCCGCCCGATGCGACACGGCGGGTGATCGTCGTCGACAAGAAGGACACGGTGCAGACGGAGATTCGCGTCGGGCAGATCGCGATTCCGCGCAAGCACAACGACTACGAGGCGATCGACCAGGCCGTGAAGATCCTCGGCGGCGAAGGCGCGAACCGCCTGCAGCAGGTGCTGCGTTCGCAGAAGCAGCTCACCTACGGCGCGTCGGCAGACCTCGACACCTTCCAGTGGGCCGGCGCCGTCATCGCCGAAACCGACACGCGCACCGAGACAACGGCGGAAGCGCTGCGCGTGATGGTGGACGAGTTCACGCGCCTGCAGCGCGAGCGCGTGAGCGACGGCGAACTGGAGGGCGCGCAGGATTACATGGTCGGCCACTTCCCGCTGACCATCGAAGTGCCAGACGCGATTGCCACACAGGTCCTCAACCAGTTGTTCTACGACTTGCCGGTCGAGGACCTGCCGAAGTACCGCGAGCGGGTACTGCGCATCACGCCGGATGAGATCCAGCGCGTGGCGCGGTGGTTCATCCGTCCCTCGCAGCTGTCGATCGTGCTCGTCGGCGACGCCGACAAGTTCGTCAACGACCTCAAGGGCGTGGGCTTCGGGACGTTCGAGCGGATTCCCATCGAGCGGCTCGACCTGCTGTCGGCGGACTTCCTCAAAAAGTCGTCGCGGTGATCCGCCTCCTGCTGTCGTGCGGCGAGGCGTCGGGCGACCTGTATGCAGGCGCGCTTGTGGACGCGCTGCGGCGGCAGCAGCCCGACATCGACGTATTCGGGCTGGGCGGCGAGCGATTCGCGGCGGCCGGCGGCCGGCTGATCGAGGACTTTCACGGCCTCTCCGTCACGGGCCTGACCGAGGCGCTGCGCGTGATTCCGCGCTCGCTGCGCACGCTCAAGAAGCTGGTGCACGCGGCCCGCGATCAGCGGCCGCACGCGGCGGTCCTGATCGACTATCCCGACTTCAACTTCCGCTTGATGAGCCGGCTGAAGCGGCTCGGGATTCCGGTCGTCTACTACATCACCCCGCAAGTGTGGGCGTGGCGCGCAAGCCGCATCAAGGTGCTGAAGCGACAAGCCGATCGCGTGCTGCCGATCTTCCCCTTCGAAGAGGAGCTTTACCGTCGCGAGAACATGGATGTGCGCTTCGTCGGCCATCCGCTGATCGATCTCGCCAGGCCGCGCGCATCGCGAGACGCGTTGCTGCGCTCGCTCAACCTCGATCCGGCAAAGCCGGTGATTGCGTTGCTGCCGGGCAGCCGTACCAACGAGCTCGAACGCATTGGCCCGGTCATGGGCGGTGCGCTGCCGGCCATCCTGCAGCAGGTGCCGACAGCGCAGTTCATCGTCGCGCGCGCCCCGAACTTGCACGACGGATTGTTCGAGCCGTTCGGCCTGACCGGCGTCACGCTGCGCATCGCTGACGGACAGACGGACGATGTGTTGAACGCCAGTGACGCGGTGATCACCGCATCCGGCACCGCGACGGTGCAGACGGCGTTGCATGGAAAGCCGATGGTCGTGCTCTACAAGCTGTCGCCGATGACCTACCGCCTCGGCAAGCCACTGGCGCTGGTGGACATGTATGCGATGGTCAACCTCATCGCCGGCCGCCGCATCGTCGTCGAGCTGATCCAGGAGGCGTGCACGGCCGATGCCGTGGCGAAGGAGACGGTACGCATCCTGAACGACCGGGCGTATCGCGAGCGGATGGTCGCGGCGATCGAGAGTGTACGGGCCAAGCTCGGCGGGCCCGGGGCCAGCGATCGCGCCGCCGCGGCCATTCTCGAAGTCGCGACGAGGTAGTATCGGGCGATGCGGACGCTCGCACGGTTGTGCTGTGCCCTCGCGATGTCGGCGACATTGTCGGCCACGACGTTCCTGCCGTTGTCGTTCGAGCAACTCGTCGACGGCTCCTCGCTTGTCCTCTACGGCCGCGTCATCGACGTGCGGTCGCAGTGGACCGAGGATCGGCGCTTTATCGAGAGCATCGTCTCGATGGAAGTGCTGCGCGGCATGAAGGGCAGCAGCGGTGAGCGCATCGCCTTCACGGTGCCTGGCGGGCAAGTCGGCCGCTACCTCAACGTGATCCCCGGCGCGCCAGTGTTTGCCGTCGGTGACGAGGCCGTCGTGTTCCTGACGTCGAGCGGCGTCCGGTTGCCGGTCACCACGGGCCTCGCACAGGGCGTGTATCGGGTGCAGCGGGACGGTGGGTCGGCGTCGTTACTGGTCGTGCCGCCGCCGATCGAGTCTGCAGGGCGCATCGTGCGCGGCGATGCACGGCGAAAGCCGGTGTCCCTCTCGACGTTCGAAGCGTCCGTGCGCACGGTCATGCTGCGATGAGGCTGCAGCGCGTTGCCGTCATCGCGGTGCTGGTCCTTTGTGCGACGACGACCTCGCATGCGTACCTGAAGCTCGGCGCCATTCTCAATGGCCGTGTCGTGGACGCGACATGGGCGCAGCCGGGACCGATCCCGTATTTCGTTTCGAATCGCAACGGCGGTGGCGTGACCGCCGATGACTTGCGTGACGCGACGGAGCGCGCAACTGCACGGTGGATGAACGTGGCATCGGCGAAGATGCGGTTCGCTTACCAGGGGTTCACGTCCGCCACACCGGACGCCGTGGATGGGCGCACCACGCTTGGCTTCATGGATCGTCCGGACCTCGATCGCACGCTCGGCGCGACGAGTTTCATGATCGACACGCAAACGGGCCACATCGTTGAAGCGGACATCTTCTTCAATTCGCGGTTTGCATTTTCCGTGTCGCCCGGCGGCGAGGCCGGCCGGACCGATCTTGAATCTGTCGTGCTGCATGAGCTTGGGCACCTGCTCGGCCTTGGACACTCGGCGATCGGCGAAACGGAGCGCATCGGGACGACGCGGCGAGTGCTGGGCACAGGAGCCGTGATGTTTCCGGTCGCGCTGACGCCCGGCGCAGTGGCGGATCGCGCGTTGCAGCCCGACGATATCGCCGGGTTTTCGGACCTCTATCCAACCAACGACGCGATTGCGAATACCGGCGGAATCGTCGGGCGGATTACCAGGAATGGCGCCGGGGTCAAAGGCGCGCACGTTGTGGCGTTCAACCCCGAGACGGGCGTGCTCGTCGGCGGGTTCACGCTCGAAAGCGACGGACAATTCGTCATCGCGCGCTTGCCGCCGGGGCCGTACATTCTCCGCGTCGAGCCGATCGACGATGCGGAGCCTGAGAGTTTCTTTCCTACGCCGATCGATACCGATTTCCGCGTGACGTATGCGCCGCGGATGGTGGTCGCGCCGAAAGGCGGGTCGTCGAACCCGATCGAGATCGCGGTGTTGCCGAAGTGAAGCCGCTCATTCTCGTCGTGCTCATGGCCGCGACTCCCGCGATGGCACGCGCGCAGGATGAGGCGGGCTTGCGTCCGCACCACCTCGCCATCAGCGTGGGCGCTGCGTCATCGGGCGGTTATGACATCGGCATGAAGAGCGCTCAGCTCAGGGGCAATGGCATCGGCGCGACACCGCCGCCGTTCACGTTGTTTTCGGCCGACTCGCGCGTGACGCGCGTGACGGACGCCGAACTGCGGATTGAATACGCCGTACTGAGGCGCCTCGCGGTGGAACTTGCCGTGGCGCCTTCGCGCCCGAGCATTGCCGTCTCGATTTCGGGTGATCCCGAAGCGCCGAATCAGCAACTGCCTGGCGAACAACTGCGGCAGTATCGCGTCGATGGCGGCGTGACCTGGCAATTGCCAATTGCGGCACGCCGGTTCGCCCCGTTCGCCAGTGGCGGCGTTGCGTACCTTCGGCAGTTGCACGAGGATCGCACGCTCGGCGAGACCGGACAGATCTATTACGCCGGAGGCGGAGCGCGATACTGGCTGCGAGGCGGCGACGCGCGGTCCACATCCGTCGGGCTGCGAGCCGACATTCGCGTCAACGTCCGGCGGGGCGGCATCGACTTCGCCGACGCCGTCCGCCGCTATCCCACCTTCGGGGTGTCGGTCTTCCTTGGACTCTGACATCGCCGTTCGATTCGTCGATGTGTGCGCGAGCCGTGGCACGCGACGCGTGTTGCATGACGTGTCGCTGGCGATTGCGCAGGGGGAAGTCGTGGCGCTCGTCGGCCGCAGCGGCTCGGGCAAGACGACCCTGCTTCGATTGATCAACCGGCTCGGCGACGCCGATTCCGGCTCCGTGCTCGTGCACGGCCGGGCCACTCGTGAGTGGGACCCCGTGGCGTTACGGCGCGGAATCGGCTACGTCGTCCAGGACGCAGGGCTGTTCCCCCACATGACGGTTGGCGCCAACATCGCCACCGTGCCGCGGTTGCTTGGATGGGCCCCCGCGCGCATCAGCGCTCGTGTCGATGACCTGCTGGCGATGGTCGGCCTTGACCCGGAGGTGTACCGGCAGCGCTGGCCCGACGAATTGTCAGGCGGCGAGCGCCAGCGGGTTGGGCTCGCACGCGCGCTGGCGGGCGATCCGCCGATCCTGCTGATGGACGAGCCCTTCGGCGCGCTCGATCCCATCACGAGGCGCGACCTGCACGTCGAATTCAAGCGGCTGCAGCGCTCGTTGCATCGCGCCGTGGTGATCGTGACGCACGACATGAACGAGGCCTTCGCGCTTGCCGACCGCGTCGCGGTGCTCGACCAGGGGGCGATCGCGATCTGCGATGCACCGGCGGTCGTGCGCGCGTCGGGCGATCCGCGTGTCGCCGGGCTGGTGGGCGAGTGATGGGCGCGCTGGTCTCGTTTCTCGCGTCACACCGCGCGGAGTTTGCGGCGCGCCTGGGGGAGCACGTGGTGCTCGTGCTCGTGTCCACGGTGATTGCGGCTCTCATCGGCATCCCGCTCGGCGTCGTGGCCGCGCGCCGACCCTCGCTGGCGAAGCCGATCGTGGCACTGGCGAACCTGGCGCAGACGATCCCGAGCCTGGCACTGTTCGGTTTCCTGATTCCATTGCCGCTGCTCGGCGGCATCGGCACAAGGACCGCGCTCGTCGCACTCACGCTGTATGCGATCCTCCCGGTGCTGCGCGGCACGGTCA
>CAZBYY010000170.1:0-7917 GCA_964495855.1 uncultured Acidobacterium sp.
GCCCATCCCTGCGGGCCGCGCGCGGCGAGGCGCGCGCGGCCATGCGGCATCCGGATCAAGTCGCGGAACGGATCCCAGCGCGCAAAGACCACGATGCTTCAAATGTAGCACGCCGGCAGGACCGGTCCTGAGCAAGCCGGTCACGCTGGCGTCGCGGCGGGCGTGGCGACGGATGTGCTACACTCGAAAGGTTCTACCAACTGATTTCAAGGGCGTTATGGCAGACAATCTTCTCGCAACGCAGCTCCGCAAGGGCATGGTGATCAAGGTCGACAACAAGTTGTACCGGATCTTCGACCGCATGCACGTCACCCCCGGCAACCTCCGCGGCTTCGTCCGCATCAAGATGCGGAACATCCAGAACGGATCGATGGCCGAAGAAAAGTTCCGCTCGGAAGACATCGTCGAGCGCGTCTCCCTCGAGCAGAAGGAGATGCAGTACCTCTACAACGACGCCGACGGCTACCACTTCATGGACACGACCTCGTTCGAGCAGGTGCAGCTGTCCACGGACCTGCTGGGCGACACGGTTGGCTTCCTGAAGCCCGAGATGAATGTCGAGGTCGAGTTTTACGGCGAGAATCCCATCGGCATCGAGATCCCGCAGACGGTCGATCTCAAGGTCGTGGAGACGACGCCCGGCATCAAGGGGGCCACGGCGACGAACCAGCTGAAGCCCGCCACGCTCGAAACCGGCGTCGTGGTGCAGGTCCCGCCCTTCATCAACGAAGGCGACGTGATTCGGGTAAATACCGAAACCGGCGAGTACCAGACCCGCGCCTGAGGCCTTCCTGATGCCTGAGGCCTGAGGCCTGAGGCCTATATAATTCCGGAATGGATGTAGTCCGGACCCCGGCGACGGGCTGGATCGAGGTCGTCGTCGGGAGCATGTTCAGCGGCAAGAGCGAGGAGCTCATTCGCCGCTTACGCCGCGCGCAGATCGCCCGCCAGCGCGTGCAGATCTTCAAGCCGTCGGTCGATACGCGCTATTCCGACAATCACATCGTCTCGCACAGCGAGCTGCGCATTCCGTCGGAAAGTGCGAAGACCGCTAAAGAATTGCTGGCTGCCGTGAAGGCCGATACGGAAGTCGTGGGCATCGACGAAGGGCAGTTCTTCGACGCTGAGTTGCCGGCGGTTGCGTCGGAACTCGCGCGTCGTGGCGTTCGCGTGATCATCGCCGGGCTCGATCAGGATTATCTCGGCAAGCCGTTCGAGCCGATGCCGCAGCTGCTGGCGATCGCCGAGTACATCACCAAGACGCGCGCCATCTGCATGGTGTGCGGCAATCCCGCGAATCATACGCAGCGCCTCGTGCACAGCTCGGATCGCGTGCTGCTCGGCGCGCAGGGCACCTACGAGGCACGCTGCCGGCACTGCTTCGACCCGACGCTCTCGCGCGAAGACGAAATCCAGGCCGCCAGGGAAGCCACCGGGAAGGCGCGATGACGCTGCAGGAGCTTGCCCCTGCACTTCGGCAAGCCCTGCTCGCGCTTGGTCTGTTGTTCGTCATTGTTGACCTTCGGGTCGCCGCGCAAATTCTCAGCTGGGGGCGCAAGCGCAAGCAGGTGGTCGTCACCTGGCCCGCACCGAAGCCACCGTTCTACGCGATCAACCTTGCGATTGGCGTGATGCTCGGCATCCTGCTGTTCGTGAACGCTGCGGTCGTCCGCCGGCCGGCGCCGTCAGTGTTCGGCGTCGGCATGATGTTCCTGTATTACGGATACCTGCTGCCGCTGTCGACGCGCATCCGTCGTGGGTTGTATCAGGACGGCATCTGGACCGATGCGGGCTTCATGCGCTACACCGACATCGGCGGGTTGACGTGGAAGTCCACCTCGGCCAAGGGGGCGGAGGACGGGGGCGACGATACGCTCGTGGTCGCTTCGAGTCACAAAGCGGTGGCCAAACGCCTGCGCGTGCCTGGCGCGCATCTTGGAGAAGTCAGGCATTACCTGCGCGACAAGATCGGCGAGCACGCCATCGAGTTCGACGCCGGGCCGGGCTTACATCTCGGCACCCGCGACACGCGCGAATCTGTGTAGCACTCGGCACCCCTAGGCACCCGTAGGAGCCTGAGGCACCAGTTACGGCACTAAGGCACCGGGCACCCGGCACCGATAGAGAGGAGGTCTTATGGCCGCACGTCCGACCTGGAAGGGCTACATCAAGGTGAGCCTCGTCACAATTCCGGTCAAGGTGTATCCGGCGACGGAGTCCAGCGCGACCATTTCCTTCAACCAGCTTCATTCTGAATGTCAGACCAAGATCCAGCAGAAGAAGTGGTGCCCGAAGTGCGAGCGCGAGATCACCTCAGCCGAAGTCGTCAAAGGCTACGAATTCGAAAAGGGCCGATGGGTCGTCGTCGACGAGGAAGACATCGCCAAGGTGAAGACCGAGTCGACCAAGATCATCAACCTGTTGCAGTTCACCGACGTCGAACAGATCGATCCGATGTACGTGGACAAGACGTATTACCTCGCACCCGAAGGGCCGATGGCTGCCGATGCGTATTCGGTGATGCGCGAGGGCATGCAGGGCAAAGCGGGGATCGGCAAGGTCGCCATTCACGGCCGCGAGTACCTGGTGGCGGTGAAGCCGCACAAGCAGGGCCTCGTGATGTACACGCTGCACCACGCCGCCGAAATGCGCACGATCGACCAGATCGACGAACTGCGCGAAGTGCGCGGCAGCGTCAACCCGGCCGAGATGAAGCTGGCGCGGCAGGTGATTGAAAGCATCGAGGGCGACCTCAACCTGTCGGACTACAAGGACGAATACCAGCAAGGGCTGCGCTCGATCATCGACGCGAAGATCGCCGGCGAGGAGATCGTGGCGCCGGCAGAAGTGGAAGCGCCGAAAGTCGTGGACTTGATGGAGGCGCTACGTCGTTCGCTCGACCAGGTCAGCACGGGCAAGAAGAAGACCGCGAAGGCAGAACCGGAAAAGAAGGTCACGTCCATCAAGGCCAGGAAGCGCAAGGCCTCTTAGGAGAACCCGATGGCTCGCAAAGCCGTGTGGGGCAGCTACAAGCCCAAGAAGCGCAAGAAGGCGTAACGGGCGGGCGAGGATCCCGCCTAGAAGAAATAGCCGAGTAGTCCCAGGCCCGCAGCCGTCGGATCCTTCAACCAATCCGGCGGCACCAGCCACACGAACGCAAGGATCGCGATCACCCAGATGTCGTAGGGCAGCGTGGCGCGTTCGTCCCGCCAGAAGAAGAATCGCGCGAACCAGCCTTCGGGCATCGGCTTGTTCTCGAGCACGAGATAGGTGTAGTGGATGCGGTTGCTGACCGTGATGATCGCCAGCACCAGGATCACCCATAGCACGCCGGCCATGCGGTCCGTGAACGCGCCGATCATGAACAGGACGATGCGTTCGGGCCGCTCCATGAAGCCGACCTTGCACTTGTCGATCAGCGATTCGGCGCGCGCGCGCGCATAGCTCGTCATGATCGAAAAAATCAGCGCCAGCGTCGCGACGAGGACGTAGCCCTCGCGATCGAGTTTCGCGTACAGCCAGATCAAGCCCGTGAACAGCGCGAGGTCCGAAAAGCGGTCGAGTGTCGAGTCCCAGAACGCGCCGAACTGCGACTGCTTGCCGGTGATGTGCGCGACCTTGCCGTCGATGAAGTCGAAGATGTTGGCGATGATCATGACCACGCCGGCGGTGATGAACCGGTCGACGGCGAGGTAGTAGGCGGCCAGCACGTTGATCAACACCCCGATGAGCGTGAGGACATTAGGGTGAATGCCCAGAGCCACCGACAGGTTAATGATGGCCCGAAGGGGGAGCATGCAGGCGGCGCCAATGGCGCCAGTAAAGGTCATGGGCGGCGACAAGCGTACTTGATGCGCGTGCAAGCATCAAGGCAGCGCCGCCGGCAAAGTGCGGTAGCCTTACGCCGGAGGATTATCAATGCGCCAATGGTGCCTCATAGCTTGTTGTTATATTGGGCTCCTCGCCGTGCTGCCCGCACCGGCATCCGCCCAGGAAACCACAGCCACCATCACCGGGACCGTGACTGACCAGAGCGGCGGTGTCCTGCCCGGAGTCACGGTCAGCGCCAAGCACGTCGCCACCGGCCGCGCCTTCGAGGCGATCACCAACGCCGAGGGCAATTACCTGGTGACGCTGCTGCCAATCGGTAACTACGAGGTGACGTTTACGCTCTCGGGCTTCCAGTCCCGCATGGTGCAGGGCGTCACGCTCGCCGTCAACGATCGCGTCAAGATCGATTCGACACTGAGCACCGGTGGCGTGTCGGAAGTCGTGCAGGTCACGGGGCGCGCGCTGCCGCAAACGACCACGGCCGTCCAGGAGTTGATCGACTCGACACGCGTGCAGGAGCTGCCGATCAACAACCGCAACTTCGCCAAGCTCGCCGAACTGGCGCCGGGTGTATCGTCGGACCTCGCCGATGAGGTCGGCGTCGGCCTGACGAGCACCATGAGCATCTCGGTCAACGGCGCGCGCCGCAACGCCGTCAACTGGCTCGTGGACGGCGTGATGAACGTCGATGTGGGCAGCAACATCACGCTGCTGTCGACACCAACGCTGGAATCGATCGAGCAGTTCAAGATCATCACGTCCAGCTACGCCGCCGAATGGCCGCGCTCGGGCGGCGGCATCATCAACGTCGTCACCAAGTCCGGCGCGAGCAAGTTCTCGGGCAGCGGCTATGAGTTCTTCCGCAATGACGGCTTGAACAACAACTCGTACTTCCGCATGCAGAGCACGGATCCGGCCATTCGCGACAACCCGCCGTACCTGCGCTACAACAACTTCGGCTTCACGGTGGGCGGCCCGGCGACCAAGTCGCGCGACAAGCTGTTCTTCTTCTATTCCGAGGAACTGCGTCGTATTACGCGCGCGCCCGCGTCGCTCATCGCCAACGTGCCGAATCCCGACTGGCTCACCGATCCAACCAACGCCAACTACGTGGCGCCGGCCGAACGCGATCCGATTGCCGTCAAGTTGCTGGCCGGCTACCCGGCGCCGAACACGCCGCCGCTCACAGCTGGAGCGGTGGGCCGCTACCAGGTGAGCTCGCCAAACATCAACAACACGCGCCAGGAAGTGATTCGCGTCGACTACGACATGTCGAGCACGCAGCGTCTCTGGGGGCGCTACACGCACGACCTGAGCCAGACGCGCGAGCTTGGCGGGTTGTTCTTCGGCACGGCGATTCCGGGCGTAGCCGGCACCGACACCAACATCCCCGGCCAGGTGGCCGCCTTCGGCGTGCGGAGCATGATCGGCAGCAATCGCCTCAACGAACTGAACGTGCACTTCAGCTCGAACAACATCAGAACCCAGCCCGCCGATGGCGTCAAGAACACCAAGGCGGCGTTCGGCGTCACGGTCCCTGAAGTGTTCCCTGATAATGCCGCGGGGTTGATTCCCGTGATCGACATCACAGGCCTCAGCACGTTCGGCGCCAATCAGCTGTATCGCATTCAGTACCTGAACACCTCGGTGAGCGATAACTTCTCGTGGCAAAGCGGCAATCACGCCTTCAAGTTCGGCGGCCTGGCTACGTTCGAGCAGAAGAACGAAAACGCCGCGTCCCGCAGCCAGGGCGGCTTCTCGTTCGTCGCGAGCGGCACGACCACCGCGTTCCAGAACTTCCTGCGCGGCAACGCAAACGGCGCGTGCACCGCGTGCTCGTATACCGAAGCGGAACGCGACATCGATCTGAATTTGCGCTTCAATCGCTTCGAGTTCTACGCGCAGGACACCTGGCGGCCCACCGCGCGGCTGACCGTCGACTACGGTGTGCGCTACGCGCTCTATCCGCCGATCACCGAGAAGAACAATCAGCTCGTGACCTTCGATCCGAAGCTCTACACCGCCGCCAGCGCGCCGCCGTACGCCAATGCGGCCGGCACCTTGATCGATCGCACGCAGGGCAACCTCCTCGACGGCACCATCCAGGGCGGCGTCAACTCGCCGTACGGCAAGGGCATCTACAAGTTCCAGAAGGATGCGATCCAGCCGCGCGCCGGCTTTGCCTACGACATGTCCGGACAGGGCGGCACCGTGCTGCGCGGCGCGTTCGGCATCTACTACGACCAGCCGCTGGTCGGCATCTTCGAACAGAACTCGTTCACGATGCCGCCGATCGTCAACACGGTGACGTTCACCAATCCGACGCTGGCCAATCCCGCCAGCGGCCAGACCACGACGACGACGGGCGTGCGCTCGATCATCGCGAGCGCCACCGACTTCAAGAATCCGCGCACGTCGCAGTGGAACGTAGGCGTGACGCATCGCTTCGCGAACTGGTTGGTGTCAGAAGCCAGCTACGTCGGCAGCCGTGGCGACAACCTGATCCGCCCCACCGATATCAACTATCCGGATCCCGTTCGTGTCGTTGCGCTGCAGAACACCGTTGCCGCCGCCGTGAATCCGGTGCGGCCGTACCAGTCCTACGGCTCGATCACCATGCGTGAGACGACGGCGACGTCCCGGTACCACGGCTTGCTCACGAGCAGCAAGGTGCAGGCCGGGCGGAGTGCCACGTTGACGCTGAACTACACACTGAGCCGCAACCAGACCGACGCGACCAACGATCGTGACGCCGTGGACATCCCGCAGGATCCGTCGCATCCCGAGCGCGATTACGCCGACGCCCGCACCGATCGCCGTCACATCTTCAACGGCTCGTTCGTCTACGAACTGCCGTTCTACCGCTCATCGCCGAATGCGTTGGCCAAGGCGGTCCTCGGCGGCTGGCAGGTCGCCGGCATCGCCAACTATTCGTCGGGGCAGCCCGTGTCCCGCATCCTGGTGCTGAGCGATAACTTCCGCCGCGGCGTATTCGCCGATCTCGTCGGCGACCCGATGGTGGGGGAACGCTTCGTCAATGGCATCCCGTACTGGTTCAACCCGGATGCGTTTGCGCCGCCCGCGGCGGGCACGTTCGGTAATTCCGGACGAGCGCCGTTCCGTCAGCCGGGCCGCCACCAGTGGGACATCAACTTGTCGAAGAACTTCTACCCGACGCCGACGGTGCGCATGCAGTTCCGCGCCGAGTTCATCAATGCCTTCAACGAGCGCCAGTGGCTCGCCGACCCAACCGTCGGCGGCATCGACAATACGTGCACCACGTCGACGACGGCGTGCAACGTGACGAGCGATCGATTCGGTCAGTTGATTGCCACGCGCGCTGCGCGCGAGATTCAGCTCGGGCTCAAGCTCTACTGGTAGTAAGGTGCCTAAGGTGCCCGAGAGGTGCCTCGGGTGCCGACCGTATCGAGATAGCATCTAAGTTAGCGGTGGCTATCTCCGATCTGAGAGAGCAGATGGCCCGGCTGCCGGAGCAGCCGGGCATCTACATCTACTACAACGCCCAGGGCGAAACACTCTACGTCGGCAAGGCGCGGTCGCTCCGCGACCGCACGCGCTCGTACTTGAACGCCTACGGGATGAGCCCGCGCCATGACGCGCTGCTGGACGAAGCCGTTCGCCTCGAGGTCATCGTTACCGATTCGGTGGTCGAAGCGCTCGCGCTCGAGAACAATCTCATCAAGCAGCGGGCGCCGCGCTACAACATCCTGCTCCGGGACGACAAGAACTACCCGTACCTTCAGCTGACGACGACCGAGGCGTTTCCACGGGTGCTGGTCGCGAGATCGGTGGAGCGCGACGGTAACGTCTACGCCGGGCCATTCCTGCCTGCCAAGTTTGCGCGGCGGACGATGGCGCTCACGCACAAGGTGTTTGGCATTCGTTCGTGCAACGAGGTGATTACCGGCACGCGGCATCGGCCGTGCCTCGAATACGACATCAAGCGCTGCCTGGCGCCGTGCTGCCTACCGGTCGAGCGCGACATCTACGACGGGCACCTGCGCGAGGCGGTGATGCTGCTCGAGGGCAAGAGCCAACAACTCGCCCGGCAGCTTGGCGAGGCGA
>CAZBYY010000171.1:0-7835 GCA_964495855.1 uncultured Acidobacterium sp.
CCCACACCCAGCCGGCCGGCGCCGATTCGACCACCTCATCCCAGCGATCGCGGCCGACCCGCTGGCGATCGACGACGGTCAACACGCAGTGGAAGGAGCCGGTCGGCTGGGCAAATAGACGCGCCCGAGCCACTCGCCCAGCATGAAGCCGTTCATCATCGTTCCGGCGGTCGGGAAATCGGTGCTGCCGGCGTTCACGTCGCTAACGAACCGCTGATACGCCGAGTCGAACATGCCTGTGTTCAGGGCAGTGGAATCCAGCTGCCGGTACGCATACGCCATCTCCTCTTTGAACACAGCGTTACCGACAAACTCCTCCGGCCAATGAAGGTTTGCGCCCATGCCCAGCTTCGGCGCCCACGCGACGGATGGGCCAACCAGCGTCTCGTAGAATCGCCGCGGCAAGTACTTCGGGCGCAGCACCCGGTCGACGCGCGCGACCTTGAACGCATGCGGCAACGACGCGGCGAATTCCACCATGCGATGATCCAGGAACGGGCTGCGCACCTCGACCTGCGCCGCATAGCCGGTGATATCCGGCAGCCGGAAATTGGTGTCGGCAGCGGACACCGCGAGTCCGCGATGCATCACCAGGTCCGCCATCGTGTCGATGCCGGCCTCCACGTATTCGTCGGCCAGCCGATCGATCGCCTCGCCGCATTCGGCCAACACCTGGTCGTCGTTCGACAATTGCCGCGCATACGCGCGCATGTCGCGGCGCGCCCACTCTGGAATCGACAGTCGGTCGAGGCGCACGTGTCCGAGCGCCTCGCGGTTCTTGGCGGGTAACCGCTGCCACGCCGAATCCGGAATTCGGCGCAGCCAGCGGCGGCGACGATCGAATCCGGGCAACAGTGCGTCGGCCGTATAGCCGGTGAACAATTCGTCAGCCCCGTTGCCGCTCAAGACCACGCGGCATCGCTCCGACATCACATCGTGCAGACGCCGCGAATACACCAGCGGCAACTGCTGGCACGGTTGGTCGAAGTCGCGATAGGCGGTGCGCAACCCGGTGAGCAAATCGCTCCGGTAGTCGAATTGAATGTGCTCCCACGGCAACTGCAGTTGGCTGGCAACCTGCCGGGCGATCGCCACTTCGGGGCTTGGGTCCTGCGGCGTGTCGTAGTCGATCGTGTAGCAGCGCAACGGCGCGTGGTGCGCTGCCAGCGCGGCGATGGTTCCTGAATCCGTGCCGCCCGAGAAGCTGAGGGCGATCGGCACGTCGGACCGCAGCCGCAGCCGGACGGCGTCCTCCAGCAACTCGCCGTAACGTTGCAGGAACGACCGCTCGGTGCCGGAGGCCTTGGCGTCATAGCGGGGTAACCAATACCGCGTCAGCGTCGGCCGGGCGGCTCCGGGTCGGAACCACCCGCAGTGCCCCGGTGGAACCGCATGCGCCTGCGCGAACGCGGTTGACGCCTGTGGAAACCCTCCGAGAAAGCTAAACAGCACGAGTCCCGGCACCGACAGCTTGCCGCTCCAGCCGGGTATTCCGCGAAACGCAAACATCGTCGAAGCGAATGCGAATACCCCGCCGATCTGCGTCCAGAACAAGGGCTTCTTGCCAAGCTGATCGCGCGCGATGAACAGGCGTCCTTCGACGCGATCCCAGATCGCAAACGCAAACATGCCGTTCAGTTCCTGGACGACGCGCTCGCCCTTCAACGCAAAGCCGTTGAGGATCACCTCGGTATCACTATGGGTCTGGAACCGCGCGCCAGCGCGCTCGTACTCGGCGCGCAACTCGAGGTAGTTGTATATCGCGCCGTTGAAGACGATGACGAAACGGCCGGTCGCGTCGACCATCGGCTGGCCGCCGCCTTCAAGATCGATGATCGACAGCCGCGCGTGGTGCAGGACCACTTCTCGATCGTCCGTCCACCGCGTGTGCGCGTCCGGACCGCGGTAGGCGATGGCGGCGGCCATCGCCGCGTCCTGGCCGGCCCACGCCGCGACGTTCCCTCCTACGTAACCAGCGATGCCGCACATGTCTTAGGTCTTGTTGACAGACTCCGGGTAGAACCCCGGAATCTTGCGTCCCCACAGGCCGAGTCGCCAGCTGCTCATCCCGAGCAGCGCAATCGAGTGTTCGCGGAGTACCGGAAACACCTCGTGCTCGGACCACGTATCGCACCAGTTGTTTACGTAGCCATCGTAGTTGTTGATCAAGCGGTATTCCGGATCCGGATGATCGACGTTGGGAAACAACCGCCAGAACCAGGTGTAGCGTTGAGGCGTCTTCGACCACGCGTAGTACCGGTTCGAGGACATGAGCTTCAGCAGCGCCACCGCCCAGCGGTGGTCGATGCGCCGGAACAGGTGGATCCAGAACATCGGGTACCACTGGCGGCTCTGGAACTGCTTGAAATTAGCCAGGCTTAGCGCCGACTCACGGCCCTTTTCGACAGCATCGTAGGCTACCGGCTCAGAGCAGTAGAGCCATACGTTCAGTTCCCCGCCCGGTCGCACGAGTCCGCATGCGATCCCCAGCGCCCGCAACGTCTCGCCGGTGTGCATCAGCACGCCGAGCGAGTAGACGTAGTCGAACGACTCGGCCGCGAAGGGCAGCGCGAAGACGTTGGCTTGGACGATCAACAGCCGCGCCTTGAGTTGCGGGTAGCGCTCCTCGACGACGCGCCGGAAAATGTCGACGCCGCCGGTCAGGTCCACGGCCACCACCTTGGCGGGTTCATGCTCAAGGAGCGTCTTGACCGCATACTGGCCGACGCCGCAGCCGAGATCCAGCACGATACCGCCGCGCATGTGCTCGAACGCGGCGCCGTCGTGACCGTTCCGGTCGTAGATGTCGTGGATCGCGTAGGCTGGATCCGTCTTGTCGAGAATGCGGTAATTCAGCCCCCGCCCGCCGTCCAGGACCCTCCACTTGTAATCCCAGCTGGCGTTGTAGGAGACGTCTTCGACAAAGCGCGGAATGCCGTTGCGCACCGGGAACGAGGTGGTGGCGGTCCCGACGCACCCCTCAAGCAACTCGCCATCCGCCGCCCGCGTAGTTGCGGCGAGAACCTGCAGCGGCTCGCCAGTGGCCGGACACCTTAGCAGTTCGAGGTCGACATCGTACATCGCAGATGCCTATGGGACCGTCGGCAAGTCGGCGCGGTCCGAGAGCACGCGCCATTCAGCGACGTGCACGGCGCCCTGAAATTCGCCGACACCGGTGCCTTTGACGAGACCGTTGGTCCGCATCTGGATGTAGGTGGCGTGGGAAATGCAATCCTGGCTCTGGAAGAATTCGCTCTCGAAGTCGTAGACGCCGGCGTCGACCATCACGTTGTAGAGGCCGTCTCCGAGCATCAGCGCGGGGATCACGCACTCGACGACGCCGTCGCGGGGGGCGCCCAGCGGCGTGCCGACGTGCGTCGAGTGCACCGTCGCGACACGCTGCACGACGGTGTTGTGAATCAGGATCGCAAAGTAGGCCAGCGACGGATGCGCAACGCCGGCGAAGCCAATCCGGAAGCGGACCCCTTCACCGGTGTTGAACTCCGCGCGCGGCGAGCCGTCCATGCCGTGAACCGACAGCCATTGGATCACCATGGTCGGCGGCACCTGGCCGGGCTGCACCAGCCGTCGATTGCGGCGCAGATCAACAAACGGCGTCGGCTTTACGTTGGTGTGGCGATCCACTGCGCCGTCTTGATCATCTCTCTCGCGGTCGTCCTGGACAGTGTCGGCGTAATGGCCGCTCAAGTATTCGCCAATCACTTCCTTCGACGTTCCCGAGAACACGACGCGACCATGGTCAAGGATGATGCCGCGATCGCACGTTGACACGATGGCCTGCGGACTGTGTGACACGAGCAGGACGGTCTTACCGCCCGCCGTCGAGCGGCGAATGTCGCCTTCGGTCTTCGCTTTGAACGACGCGTCGCCGACGGCCAGCACTTCGTCGAGAATCATGATGTCCGACTCGAGGAGCGACGCGACCGAGTAGGCCAGCCGGACGTACATGCCGCTCGAGTAGCGTTTGACGGGCACATCGATGAACGCGCCGATGCCGGAAAAACCGATGATGTCGTCGAGCTTCTTCCGGATTTCCGCCTGTGGCACGCCCAACAGCGCGCCGTTGAAGAAGACGTTCTGCCGCCCGGTGAGATCGGGATGAAAGCCGGTGCCGACTTCGAGCAGCGAGCCGACGCGCCCGATCGTTTCGGCTTCACCCTCGGTCGGAGGCGTAACGCGCGACAGGATCTTGAGCAGGGTGCTCTTGCCGGAACCGTTCTGGCCGACGATGCCAAACACCTCGCCGCGCTTGACGTTGAACGACACGTCGCGGAGCGCCCAGAAATAGTCGCGCTCGCCAGCGCCGAGCAGGACCGGAAAGAACTCCTTCAACTGATCGCGAAGGCTCGGTTCTCGAGGGACCTCGCTCTCTTCGTGCCGCTGGGGGACGAGGTAGCGTTTGCCGAGGCGGTCGACGCGGATGACGACGTCGTCGTTACTGCGCATCGACCGCACCCCGCTCGTAGTGAGCAAACACGATGTAACCGAGCATGACCGCCACGCCGCTGCACAACACGGAGAGGTAAAACGACGGCGTCACCGTGATCGGCTTGCCGAGCACGATCCACCGCGAGATCTCGACGCCCCAGTACATCGGGTTGATTTCATAGAGCGGACGCAGCCGCGCCGGCACCAGCTCCGGCGGATAAAACACCGGCGTCGTGTAGAACCCGGCCTGCAGCAGCAGCGCCAGCATCGGCCGGAAATCCCGGAACTTGATCGAGATCGATCCGATCGACATGCCCACCGCCGCCGCCGGCAAGGTGATCAGCACGAAGACCAACGGCATCAGCGGCGCCCGCCACGTCGGCGGGAAGCCATAGATCCAAGCCATCGCGATCAGCAGCAGGAACAACACGATCGAGTCGAAGAACTCGCGCAGCACCGCCGACACCGGCAGCAGCACGCGCGGGAAGTACACCTTAGACACGATGCCGATGTTCTCCTGCAGGCTGTTGGCGGCGCCGTTGGTCGCCTTCGTGAAGTAGAGCCACGGGATCAGCGCGGAGAACATGAACACCGGATACGGATACGGCCCGGTCGGAACGCGAATCATCAGTCCGAACACGACGCTGGTCAGGATCAGCAGACCGAGCGGCTCGAGGAAGGACCAGAAGATGCCGAGCGCCATCTGTTGATACCGCACGGCGATGCCGCGGCGGACGAACACGCCGACCAGTTCGCGCGACTTCCACGCTTCACGCCAGTTGAGTGTCGCAACGCCGCTCGGCGGCTTGATGAGGTGTCGTTCGTGGTGGCTGTCTGTAATCATGGCACTGGTGGAATGGCGTAACTGAACAGCTGCGGCATCTGGGCCTTCACGCGGCGCTCGAGCGGTTCATAGATCTCGGCCGGCAATTCCTCGCGATAGCCGCCGGCCCGGCCGCGGCGGATATGAAGTGCGTTCGGATTGGTGCGGTCACCAGTCGCGAAGATTTTGAACTGCGACGACTTGTAGACCGGTTGGTGGTCCGATAATTCCAGTTTGCGGAGATTGTCGAATGACGAGTCGTCGACAGCCCGAGTCACGGCGGTTCGATCGATGGGCTCGTCCAGGAACCGTAACACCGATTCAAATGCGTCGACAGGATGCTGCAGCGCATCCTCGTATCGCCAGAGATGAAACGCACCGGCGACGCTGCGATGTTCGGCCCATAGGCGGTGGAAGTGAAACAGCTTGTCGAGCCCGAACACCGGATGCTCCACAAACTCCACCAAGGAGCCGGTGAATGATGCGGACGCGGTGCGATGCCGTTGTTGCATGAACAGCGACACCAACGTGTCAAGCGGATAGCGGGTCAGCAACAGCACGCGCCGGCCGGCGAACGGACCGATGACGTTGTCGACGGTGAGGTGGGCGGCCGTCTGGGTGTGCCACTCGAGAGGCGTATGCGTAAACTCACCGCGCGTGCGAATGCCAGCGGCCTCGAGCATCGGCAGGTCACCGATGTCCATCAGCGGCAGCTCCGGTAGCGTATATCGCAATTGCAGGTAGCGGCCCAGCGTCAGCCGCAGCCAGGTATTGCCGACCTTGGGGTAGCCCACCGCTGCAAACGTCACCGCCGCCGCCCCGGCGCGCCGACAAACATGCGGCACCACCACTCGAAACATACCAGCGACCAGATCAACAGCCGGCGATTGTGCTTGCCCGACAGATGCTCCTCGACCAGCGCTCGCACGGTATCCGGCCGCAGGTAGGCATAGATCTCCGCGCCGGGATCGAGGATTAGCCGCTTGATGTAGTCGATGCTCTCACCTCGAAACCAGCTCGCGTCGGGAGCGCTGAAGCCCTGCTTGGCGGCATCGACGTAGGCCGGTGGAAGCAGGCGACGCAGCATGTTGCGCAACACCAGCTTGCCGTCGTTGGTCCGGCTGTAATACACGTCGTTCTTCTGCCCGGCGGCGTTTTCGTCGAGCCGCTCCGCGCGTCCGAGATCGCGCAGCTTCGCCGCGATCGGCAATCGCATCGCGAAATCGACGATGTCGTTATCCAGAAACGGCACGCGCGTTTCGAGGCTGTGCGCCATGCTCAACTTGTCCTCGACGAGCAGCAGTCCATGCAGGAAGGTGCGGCACTCGAAATAGAGTGACCGGTTGACGTAGTCCTCGGGGCGCTGCGGTCGCGTGCCGCCGCCATCAAGCACGGTGCGCATGATGTCGACCGTGCTGATCTCCGACACCTCGCGCCACACGTCCGGCTGGAACAGCTGCGGCATCACCGCCGCCGGGACCAGCCGTTGCCAGAACTGGTAATAACTATCGGCATACCCATCGCCCGCGTCGACCGCGCGCAAGTAGCGCCACGGATAGCCGCCGTAGAGCTCGTCGCCGCCGGTCCCCGACAGCACCACGCGCACGAACTTGCTCGCCAGCCGCGCGACGTAATAATTCGGATAGCACTGGCCGACTCTGAGGTCCTCGAGATGCCAGATCAGCGTCGGCATCACGCGTTCCATGTCGCCGGCCTTCAACACGATTTCGTAGTGTTCGGTCTTGAATTGCGACGACAGCGTTTCCGCTCTTGCGCGCTCGTCGAAGTGCAGCTCGAGACCCGACGCCGACGACAGATCGAAGCCGGCGGTAAATGAGGTCAGGTTCGGGATCTCCTGCGCCGCGATCGCGGTGATGCCGCCGGAGTCCATCCCGCCGCTCAGATAGGCGCCGACCGGCACGTCGCTGACCAGCTGCCGCTTGACCGCCGTCACGAATCGGCGATGCAGTTCCTCTTCATACTCGGCCGGCGCCGCCGAGGTGCCCGGTTCGTCGAACGCGTAATCCCAGTAGCGTCGCGGCGCGACGTCCCCGCTCGCATCGATTGTCAACACGTGGCCGGCCGGCAACATGCGCACGCCGTCGAACAAGGTGCGATCGCTGAACAGGTTCTGGAACGTGAAGTACTCCAGCAACGCCGGCCGGTCGACCGCCGCCCGCACCTCACCGCTCGCCAGCAGCGCCTTGATCTCGCTGCCGAATGCGAACGTGCGGCCGTCCGACCAGTAATAGAGCGGCTTGATGCCGTAGCGATCGCGCGCCAGCAGCAGCCGGCCCTTCGCGCGGTCCCATAGCGCAAACGCAAACATGCCGTTGAACCGCGTCACGCAATCGGCGCCCCATTCCTCGTAGCCGTGGACGATCACTTCGCTGTCGGTGGCGGAGCGAAACTGGTGGCCAGCGCGCTCGAGATCGGCACGCAGCGCCTTGAAGTTGTATATCTCTCCGTTGAAGATCAACTGCACGCTGCCCGATTCGTTCGGCAGCGGCTGCCGTGCCGCGTCGGTCAGGTCGATGATCGCCAGCCGGCGATGCGCCAGGCC
>CAZBYY010000172.1:0-7791 GCA_964495855.1 uncultured Acidobacterium sp.
TCTGGGGGCGTGTGGGGCCTCGAGCGCGGCTACTGCCTGATGATCGGCGGAGATGTTGCTGCGGTGACCAGGCTCGATCCGATCTTCAAGTCGCTGTCGCCGGGTCCGGGGTCGATCGCACGCACCCGCGGCCGCGAATCTTCCACGAGCACCGCCGAGCATGGCTACCTGCATTGCGGCCCGTCGGGCGCGGGTCATTTCGTCAAGATGATCCATAACGGCATCGAGTACGGATTGATGGCGGCGTATGCCGAGGGCTTCAACATCCTCAGTCGCGCCAACATCGGCAAGAGCAGTGCCGACGCCGACGCCGAGACGGCGCCGCTGCGCCACCCGGAGCACTACCAGTTCGATCTCAACCTTGCCGACGTCGCGGAAGTATGGCGGCGGGGCAGCGTCATCACGTCATGGCTGCTCGACCTCACCGCCGGTGCGCTGGCGTCCGATCCCGCGCTCAAGACGTTCGCCGGCACCGTCGCGGATTCCGGCGAGGGCCGCTGGACGATCCAGGCCGCCAATGACGAAGGCGTCCCGGCGCACGTGCTGAGCGCCGCGCTGTTCGAGCGCTTTGCCTCGCGCGGCCACGACGACTTCCAGAACAAGGTGCTGTCGGCGATGCGCTACGGGTTCGGCGGCCACGTGGAGAAGCCATGAGCGCGCGCGAGCCCAGCGACGCGCTGGTGTTCTTCGGCGCGACCGGCGACCTCGCGTTCAAGAAGATCTTTCCCGCGCTCTATGCGATCGCCCGCCGCGGGCGGTTGACGTGGCCCGTGGTCGGCGTGGCGCGTTCGGGGTGGAATCGCGATCAGTTCATCGAGCACGCGCGCAAGAGCGTGAGGGCGCATGGTGATGTCGACGAAGCGGCGTTTGCGGCGCTCGCCGCGCAGATCCGCTACGTTGACGGCGATTACAACGACGCGGCCACGTTCCAGCGCCTCACCGACACGCTTGCCGACGTCGCGCGTCCGACGCACTACCTCGCCATTCCGCCGAGCATGTTCGCGGTCGTGGTCAAGCACCTTGCCGAGTCGGGCAGCCTCAAGGGCGGACGGCTCATCGTCGAAAAGCCGTTCGGCCGTGACTTCACGTCGGCGCAGGAACTCAACCAGACGCTGCACCAGTTCGTCAGCGAGTCGAACATCTATCGCATCGACCACTACCTGGGAAAGGAAGCGGTGCAGAACCTGTTGTTCTTCCGCTTCGCGAACGCGCTGTTCGAGCCCGTCTGGAATCGTCATTACGTGGAGAACGTGCAGATCACGATGGCTGAAGCCTTCGGCGTGCAGGGACGCGGCAAGTTCTACGAGGAAACGGGCGTGATCCGCGACGTCATCCAGAACCACCTGTTCCAGGTGTTGAGCCTGCTGGCGATGGAAGCGCCGACGAGCGTCGACCCCGAATCGATTCGCAGCGAGCAGGCCAAGGTGCTGCGCAACGTGCGCCCGCTCAATCCGGACGACCTCGTGCTCGGCCAGTTCACGGGGTATCGCGAGGAATCGGGCGTCGCGCCGGATTCGCTTGTGCCGACCTATGCGGCGCTGCGGCTGCACATCGACTCGTGGCGCTGGGAGGGCGTGCCGTTCTTCGTCCGTGCGGGCAAGGAACTGCGCGTCACGTGCACAGAGGTCGAGGTCGAATTGAAGCAGGCCCCGCCGGTCGTGTTCCCGGACAGGACGTCAGCGGTCGGCAACTTCGTGCGATTCCGACTGGGTCCCGATGTATCGATCGCCATCGGCGCGGTGATCAAGAAGCCGGGGGAGAAGTTGGTGGGGCAACCCGTCGAGTTGTCAGTCGTCCGGCAGGATGCCGGCAGCGACATGGATGCCTACGAACGATTGCTCGGCGACGCGATGCACGGCGACACGACACTCTTCGCGCGCCAGGATGTCGTCGAAGCGGCCTGGGCGATCATCGATCCGGTGATCAGCTGCGCCCGTCGCACGCCGATCGAATACGCGCCCGGCACCTGGGGCCCGGCAGACGCCGATCGCCTCGTTGCCGACGTCGGCGGCTGGAATACGCCAGCGTAGCCACGAGAAATCCTGTTCAATGCCCCCATCCTTCGGGGGACGCCGCGCGCCAAAGGCTGAGGTAGACTCCGCCTCATGCGTTCACCGTTGCGCGACGGGCGGGTTGCACTGTGGTTGGCGCTCACTTTCTCTGTGGCCGCGCTCGCGATCACCGCACGGGCCAGCACCGTGGAAGCGCCTACGCTGCAGCAGATGGTCGATCGCGCCGAGCGCATCTTCGTCGGCCAGGTCATCGGCACGCGGTCGTATCGCACCGGCGACAGCATCCATACCGACGTCACCTTTCGCACATCCGATGTCTTAAAGGGCGCCGAGTCCGCGATCGTGACGCTGACGTTCCTCGGCGGAACCGTGGATGATGTGACGCTCGAAGTGTCGGGCATGCCGCGCTTCACCGTCGGCGAGGAGCAGGTGATCTTCTCTGTGGACGCGGCGCGCCAGGTGAGCCCCATCATTGGCATGTGGCACGGGCGCGTGCGCGTGTCACGTGACATCAGCGGAACGGCGCGCGTGCTGCGCAACGACGGCACGCCGTTCGAGGACGCAACGGCCGTCACCCAGCCAGCGGCGGTCGTCTCCGATCGCATCATCGTCCCCATGCGGCTCGACGCGTTCCTGTCGGACGTGCGCCAGTTGATTCGTGGTGCCCGGCGATGATCCGCCGCATCGTCGTCGCCGCCGGGCTGGCGTCGTTGCCGACGCTGATTGCCGGCTACACGTTCGTCACGCCGGTGTCGCAGTGGCCCGATGGCAACATCGTGATGCAGCTGCAGCTCGGATCGAACAGCGGCACGCTGCTCGATGGCTCGACGTCGTGGGGCGCCGCGATCGAACCGTCGATGGCCGACTGGAACGGCCAGGTCTCGCGCGTCCAGTTCCGGGTGGTGCGTGATTCGACCGCGGCCCGCGCATCCGGCAACGGCCTGAACAACGTGTTCTTCGATTCGGACGTCTACGGCGATGCCTTCGGTGCAGACACGCTGGCGGTCACCACGCGCTGGTATCGCGGCTCGGCCCGCACCGAGGCCGACATGATCTTCAACACGGCCAAGTCGTGGAATTCGTATCGCGGCAACCTGCGGCGGTCGTCGAGTGGTGGCACCCTGCAGGACATCCGCCGGGTCGCGCTGCACGAATTCGGGCACGTCCTCGGCCTCGATCATCCAGACCAGGCCGGCCAGAATGTCTCGGCGATCATGAACCATACGATCTCCAACCTGGACTCGCTGACGACCGACGACATCAACGGCGCGCGCGCGCTCTATGCGTCATCGACGACAACCACGACGACGACCACCACCACGCCGACGGCAACGACAGTGGTCGTGACCTTTCCGCCACGCAACGAGACGCTGGACTTCCGCCAGCAACTCGAAGGGAAATACCGCGACGGTCTCGGCCGCGCCGCCGGACCGACCTTCGTTGACGTGGAAGGCGCCGCCGTGTGGCTCACCGAATACTTGCGCTACCGCATGACCACGTGCGACCACGCGACCGCCTTGCAGCGCGTGCTCGTGCAGATTCACGGCCTCGGAGTTCAGCCGGTGTGCGGCACGCCGACCAGCCTCTCGTTTCCCAATCGCGCCGACAGCCTCTCCTTCCGCCGGGAGCTCGAGATCGAGTATCGCGACGGCCTCCGCCGCAACGCTTCATCGTCGAGCGTCGATGTGGAAGGCGAAGCGGTGTGGATGCAGGAGTACCTCCGGTATCGCGTGAATCGGTGCAGTCAATCCGAGGGCGTGTCGCGCGTCTTCCAGCAGATCGACGGCAAGGGCATCGCGCCGACCTGTTGAGCTCGATCGAGGCCGCCGATCGTGATAGGGGTTGATCGATGAAGCGCTCCGGCGTCGCCGATCTTCCCCTGCACGGCGGACGCGTGCCGCAGTGGCTGGCGACGCGCATGACGACGATGGGGGCCGCCATCACCGAGAGCGTGGTGCTGCACTACGGCCCGTCGGCATTCCTCAGCCGGCTCAGCGACCCGTTCTGGTTCCAGGCGCTCGGCAGCGTGATGGGGATGGACTGGCATTCGTCAGGCATCACGACCTCAGTCCTGGGCGCGCTCAAGCGGGGGCTCAATCCACGATCCCAGGAGCTCGGCATCTTCATCTGCGGTGGCCGCGGCAAGCACTCGCGCAATACGCCGGCCGAACTGCGATCGATCGCCGAGAAGACCGGCCTCGACGGCGATGCGCTCGTGCGGACGAGTCGGCTGGCGGCGAAAGTCGACAACAACGCGATCGTCGACGGTTTTCAGATCTACCTGCACGGCTTCGTTCTGACGAAGGACGGCGAGTGGGCGATCGTCCAGCAAGGGATGAATCAAGGCACGCGCCTGGCGCGGCGGTACCACTGGCATTCGGCAACGGTCAAGGACTTCACCTGCGAGCCCCACACGGGCATCGTCGGGCCGCCGTCGCCGCTCGGGGTCGGCGCGCCAGACGACGGACCCCTGATCCGGAACCTGGTCGATACACAGGCAAAGCCGGCGCAGGATGCGCTGCTCGCGATCGCCAACGACACACCGCAACGGACGCTCACCGAAGTGATGAAGCTGCGCATGCCGCTGCACCACGATGTGCGAGCGAAGGATGTCGACCTCACGCGGCTTGGCGCGGTGCTCGCGGTTTCCCACGATCGTCACCTGTGCGATTTCGCATCGCTGCTGCTGCTCGAAAACGTCGGGCCGCGCACGCTGCAAACGCTGGCAATGATCGCCGAGGTGATTCACGGCACGCCGACGCGTTTTTCAGACCCGGCGCGATTCTCGTTCGCGCTTGGCGGAAAGGACGGACATCCGTTTCCGGTGCCGCTCAGGACCTACGACGAATCGATCGACGTCTTGCGGCGCAGCCTCGATGCCGCCCGGGTCGGCGATCGCGACAAGCTCGATGGCATGAAGCGACTCGACGCCTTCGTCCGCATCGTCGAGCGCCGCCTGGCGCCGGAAGCGGACTTCGCGGCTGCCCTGGCGCACGAGCGCGCGATCTCCAAATCCCTGGATGGTCGCAGCGTGTTTTCCGCCAGGGCGCGCAAGACAGCGCAACTTCCGCTCTTCGACTGAGTCATTTGTAACGGCTGACCAACCGTTCAAAGTTTCGCCGCTACTTTTTTCCAAACCCATAAGTTCGACTTATTCCGTTTTGGCGGTAAGATGACGCGGTTTCACATCTGCCACTTTGGGAAGAAAGGGGCGTTATGCAGTTGAAAGTGTCGAGGATGTTTGGGGTCCTTCTTGCGGTCGTGACCGCATTTGCAGTTCCGGCGTGGGCGCAGCAGCAGACGGGCAGCATTTCCGGTCGCGCGACGGACGCGAGCGGCGCGGCGTTGCCTGGCGTCACAGTGTCAATTACCAGCGACAACTTGATCGGCGGCGCGCGCGAGCAGGTCACCGACGACCAGGGCGTGTATCGCATCACGTTGTTGCCCGGCGGCAAGTACAAGGTGTCGTTCGCACTCGCCGGCTTCAGCACGTTGAACATTGAAGGCGTTGACCTGGTCGCGGGCGGTGCGGCCACGGTGAACGGCAAGCTGGAAATTTCGACGCTGCAGGAAAGCATCACGGTGACCAGCATGTCGCCGACGATCGACCTCGAGTCGTCGAAGGTGGCGGTGAACTGGGATCAGCAGAAGCTCGAAGAGCTGCCCTACAGCCGCAGCCTCACGGGCCTCATCCAGATGATTCCCGGCCTCTACGCGACTTCCCAGGACGTGGGCGGTTCGAACTTCGGCACTGGCTCCGGCCCCTCGGCGCGTACTTTCGGCCGCAGCGGCGGCGGCGTCGTCAGCTACGACGGCATGATCTGGGACCAGACATACGGCGACTTCGGCACTTACGAAGAAGCGCAGATCACGACGGCGGCCAAGGGCGCCGACGCGATGAACCCCGGTCTGACGATGAACCTCGTGGTGAAGTCGGGCAGCAACAAGTTCAAGGGCCTGGGGTCAGCGAACTATCAGTCCGGCGATTTCCAGAGCAAGAACATCACGCCCGAACTGCTGGCGAAGGGCTACGCGCCCGGCACGAACAAGTTCACGAAGTACAAAGACTTCTATGGTGAAGTGGGTGGCCCGATCATCAAGGATCGGTTCTGGTTCTATGCCAGCCATCGCGACGCCTCGTCCGGTAACTTGATCCCCGGCTTCGTCACCCTCAAGTCGCGCGAGCAGGTGGAGTTCTACACCAAGCTGCAGGATCCGACGGGCAAGTTCACGTATCAGCTGACGAAGAATAACAAGCTCGAAGCGATGTTCCAGGTCGGCCGCAAGTGGCAGCCGTATCGCACGGCAAGCCGCTTCGTTCCGCTCGAAGCCACGCAGAACCAGGACTCGTGGTCGCTCGTCGGTCCGTCATTCAAGTGGCAGTCGGTGCTGAACGCGCGGTCGACGTTCGAGACGACCTTGCAGCGCGGTGGTTACTGGTGGCCGGACGTGCCATGGGATGACGGCGTCCGCAAGACCGACCTGCAGACCACCGCAACGCGCGGCGGCTTCCTGCAGACCGATCGCAAGCCGCGCCGCTGGCAGTACGGCGCGACCTACGTGTACTTCGCCGAACTCGGCGGCCGCAATCACGAGTTGAAGACCGGCTACCTGGGCTGGCGCAACATGAACGAGACCAAGAACATCGGCTACCCGAACCAGCAGCAGTATCGCTACCGCAGCGCGGCCGGCGACCTGAACTGCGACGAAGCGCACAACTACGACGGCTGCTTCACGCGTCCGGACTCGGTGCTCGTCTACGACTACCCGAACACGACCGCGTCGGGCGAGTGGTACAGCTCTGGCTACATCAACGATCGCATCACGATGACGAAGCAGTTGACGTTGAACGTGGGCGTTCGCTATGACCGCTACTCGAGCTTCCTCCCCGAGCAGGGCAACCCCGGCACCGGCCCGTTCGCGACGAAGAACATCTTCGCGTTCCAGGGTGAGAGCAACTACCCGATCTACTCGACGTTCGTGCCCCGCGTGTCGGCGGTGTACGACCTTACGGGCCAGGGCCGCGTGGCGATCCGCGGCAGCTACGGCCGCTACACCGGCGGGTCGTCGGGCGCGTCGGCCAACCCGGGACCAGGCGCGGCGGACGTCAATCCGAACGCGATCATCACCAGGACGTATTCGAACTGGGACGGCAGCATTCCGTACGTTCCGGTCGCGGCCAACCTGACGTCGACGTCGGGCGGCGGCACCAACCGGACGATCGATCCGAACCTCAAGGGACCGTTCGTCGACGAGTACACGGCGGGCATGGACATCGGCCTGAACCGCACGATGACGGTGCAGTTCAACTACGTGCGCAAGATCGACGGCAACGGCAACAAGTCGATCAACGTCGCGCAGCCGTACGAGGCGTATACGGCGACCTCCACCGCGATTGATCCGGGTCCGGACAACGTGACCGGCACGGCCGACGATCGCACGCTGACGGTCTATGCGGTGCCGCGCACGTATCCGACATTCGGCCAGACGGTCGAGCGCATCGTGCAGGCGGAAGGCAACAACCGCTATCACGCGCTCGGCGTCACGTTCAACAAGCAGTACTCGAACAACTGGTCGTTCCTGTTCTCGTTCGACACGGACAAGCGCGACCTGCGCGACAACGCGCCGCGCAATCCGAACGAGGCGTTGTACGGTCCCGGTACCACGACCGGCACCAACTTCGGCATCACGAACTTCCAGTTCGCACGGCCGTCGTGGAACTACGCGATGCGCCTGAGCGGCACCTACCTGCTGCCGGGCGGCATCACTTACGCGGCGT
>CAZBYY010000173.1:0-7785 GCA_964495855.1 uncultured Acidobacterium sp.
CACTCTGTTTGCCTTCGTGGTGGTATGTGCCGCGGTGCTGGTGCTGCGCGCCAAGCGGCCGGATGCCAGGCGGCCGTTCCGCGTGCCTTTCGGTCCGGTGTTCCCGATCCTCGGCATCTTGTCGTGCGCTTACCTGATGCTCAGCCTGCCGGTCCTCACCTGGGTGCGTTTCCTGGTGTGGCTCGACCTCGGGATGGTGATTTACTGGTCCTACGGCCGCACGCACAGCCCGCTCGTCAACGAGGCGGAGACCAACGCGCGGACGCCGATGCAGGCGCTCGCCAACTTCGTGACGACGTTCGGCCTGTTGTTGATCTTCAACGGCGCCTGCGTTGCGATCCTGGGCTTCTTCACCGAGTGGGGCATTACGAACGAGACCACTGCCAAGTGGGCGGAGATCGGCGTGACGGCGGAGCAGGCCGATGTGTTCGGCCTGAAGTTCCTGGCCATTTCGATCGCGGTGTGGATCGTCGGGTTCGGGCTGACGAAGGCGTCGGGAGAAAAGGCATAGCCAGGCGACTGGACGGCGTGGCGTGCGCGGCGAAGATCCGTGAGGACCTCGGGCCGCGCATCGCCGCCTTCGCGCGGCGGTACGGGAGACCTCCCGGCCTTGGTGTCGTCCTCGCCGGTCACAATCCCGCCTCGGAAGTCTACGTTCGCAATAAAATCAAGACAGTGGGGGATGCGGGCTGCCGCGGCGAGCTGTTTCGGCTCGACGACACAGCCTCGCTCGCCGACGCGCTCAGTCTCGTCGATCGGCTGAACCAAGACGATGCGATCGACGGCATCCTGGTGCAGTCGCCATTGCCGGCGGGCATGGGCGCCGATGCCGAGCAGCGCGTGTTCGACGCGGTCGACCCCGCGAAAGATGTCGATGGGTTTCACCCGTTCAACGTGGGACTGCTGGTGCAGAAGCGACCGACGCTGGTCGCGTGCACGCCGCTTGGGTGCATCGAGCTGCTGGAGCGGGAGCAGATTCCGATGAAAGGCAAGCATGCCGTCGTCATCGGGCGCAGCGACATTGTCGGCAAGCCGATGTCCATGCTGCTGCTGCATCGGGATGCCACGGTGACCATCTGCCATTCGCGCACGGTCGACCTGCCGGCGGTGGCGAGGACGGCCGACATTCTCGTGGCGGCGATCGGCCGGCCCGCGTTCGTGACGCGTGACTACGTCAAGCCCGGGGCAACCGTGATCGATGTGGGCATCAACACCTTGACCGATCGCGCGGCCGTCGAACAGATTTTTCCCGAGGGCAGCCGCAAGCGCGAACAATTCGCGCAAAAGGGCAGCGTCCTGGTTGGCGACGTACATCCCGAGGTGGAATCCGTGGCCGGCGCGTTTACGCCGGTCCCCGGTGGTGTCGGGCCGCTGACTGTGGCCATGGTGTTGCGCAATACGATCACCGCGGCGGAACTGCGCGTCGGGGGAAAGGCGGCGTCGTGATTCGAAGGGTTGCACTCACCGGTGGGATCGCGACCGGCAAGAGCTACGTGGCGAACAAGCTGCGTGAGGCCGGCGTGCCGATCGTGGACGCCGACGTGCTGGCGCGCGAGGTCGTGGAGCCCGGCACACCAGGACTGGCGGCGGTTCGCCGGCGCTTCGGACCGGATTCGGTCCGCCGCGACGGCACGATGGATCGGGTACGGATCGGCCAGATCGTCTTCAAGGACAAGCGGGCGAGGCTCGACCTCGAGGCGATCATCCACCCGGCCGTGCACAAGGCGATCAGCGAGTATTTCGAGGCGCTGCCGAAGCGGACGCCGTTTGCGGTGGCCGACATTCCGCTCTTGTTCGAGACCGGCCGTGACAAGGATTTTCACGCGACGATCGTGGTGGCGTGTCCGCGGGACATGCAGTTGCAGCGGGTGATGGAGCGCAACAAGCTGTCGCGGGAAGATGCCGAGCGTCGCATCAACGCGCAATTGCCGATCGACAAGAAGGTGGAGAAGGCGACCTACGTCATCAAGACCGACGGCACCTTCGAGCAGACCGACGCCCAGGTGGCAGCGGTGATTGCGCAGCTCAGGGACGGGAAATCGAAACCGTAAACGTCGCCGGCGCCGTCAGCGTGCCGGGATCGAACACCTTTACACAGTAATTGCCGCCATCGACGGCGGAGGCAACCTGTGCCGTGCTGCCGGCCGTTGTCGTGACCGAAGCCCCCACTGCGCACTGGTTATTCGAGCGCGGAATGCCGATGCCGACGCCGAGCGCCAGCCCCGGCGGAGTGGTCTGCGTCAACGTAACGGCCAGGCGGCCGCTCGAGGTGATCGTCACGAGCCGGCTCGCGCTTCCACCCGGTGGGACCTGGTTCGTAAACGCGTTCGGGTCGACCGCTGCCGTGGTGGCCGTGGGCGACGTGATCACGGTCTTCGCGCATGCGCCGAGACCGGCCGCCATCATCATCGCCAAGACAAGGCGCGCCCTCATGGATGGATCACCCTGATCGTGAAGGTCATCGGCGCCGGAAGGCCATCCACGTCGGAGATTCGAACGCAGTAGGTGCCGGTACCGAAATCCTGGCGGAGCTGCGGGATGAGGAGCGGTCCGGAGTTCTGCGCCACGCTGACCGCGCACCCCGTGCCGGCGGGTATGCCCAGGCCGATTTGCAGCACGTTGGTCATCGGAATGCCATTGCGCTCCAGGCTCGCAAGCATGGCCGTGACGGTGCCGGCCGTTGTCATCGAGTACGAGTAGAACCGCGTGCCTTTCGGTTCAAGGGTGCCGGAGAAAAGGATCGTCGCCGGGCCGGTCGCTGTTGCGGCCGTGGTCGTGGTCGGCGAGGTCGGCGACGAGTTCTTGTTGCATCCACACAGCGCCAGTACCCCGCACATGGCGATTGGAAGCCGCATCTTCATGGATAGGCGATCGTGACGCTGAAACGAGCGGCCGAGAACAGGTTGCCCACGTCGTAGACCCTGACGCAGTAGACGCCGGGGCTATAGGTTGCGGTGAGCTGTGGCGTGCTTCCCGACTGCGTTGAAATGGCGCTCGTCGTCGAGCATGTCTCCGCCGTGGGCGTGCCCACGCCCATTCCGAGCGTCACCGTCGTCGGGACGTATTGCCCGGAGACGCTGTTCAGCGTCACGTTGACGGTGCCGTACTGGGTGACGGTGAAGGAATAGAATCGCTGGCCGCCGACCGGCAGCGTGTCGCTCCAGTCCTCCGAGAAGGCCGGGGCAGCAACGGTCGTCGTCGTAGATGTCGAGGTCGTGGTGGTCGTCGGGGATGTGGGCGTGTTCTTACTGCAGCCGAAACCGGTCACAACTGTCAGTACGAGTGCACACATCAAGGCTGCTGGCTTCATCGCGATCTTCAAATAGCAATGCTATTGCCAGCCCGGCTGCGCGTCTGTGAATCAATTGTGGCAATTGTTGGTAGACCGAAACCCGCCAGGCGAAACGCCTACATTTCGACGGTCGCTTCCTTGGCGGGCGCGATTCGTTCTTCCACGAACGTATTCCACTCGTGGCAATGCGGGCACTGCCACAGCAGGTCGGTGCTGCGGTAATGGCACTTCAGGCACACATGCGGGTCGAGGAAGAACACGGACGAGCGAGCCGCGTCGATGTAGCGCTGCACCAGCGCGCGATCGAGATCGAGCTTCACGAGCACACCCCACACAGCCTGGTGCACGGTGAGTCCGTGCGGATTGTGTTCGAGCGCGGTCAACAGCAGTTCGAACGCTTCGGCGTGCCGGCCTTGCGCGGCCAGGTGGCGGCCCAATCCCAGCCTCGCGCGCCAGTCCTGCGAATTCTGCGCGATCAATCGCTGGAGGCGCTCTTCGAACCGCCGTGGCTGCCCGAGTTGTTCGTAGAGCCGCTCCAGGCGATCGAAGGCCAGGTAGGCTCGATCGGGTGAGCGCGTAATCAAGTCGTCCCACGCCGCCTCGGCGCCCCTGAGGTCGCCTTCGAGGAAGCGCACGTCGCCGAGGTTCAGGTATGCCGGCGTGGTGTTGGCGTCTTGCTCGACGGCAGACTGGAAATACCGGGAGGCGCGGCCGCGGTCGCCGACGCCGAGCGCTTCTTTGCCGAGCTCGTTCTCGAGGAATCCGAGGATCGCCTGGTTGCGCGGCTGCGTATCCGGACCGCTGAGCGCGACGAGCTGTTTCCGGATGCGATGCGCGTCGGCCCACTGATGCTGTTCCTCGTGCAGCTTCTCGAGGTAGAGCAGCGCGTACTGGTTCGAGGGATCCATGCGGATCACTTCGTTGAAGGCTTCGAGGGCGCGATCGACGAAGCCGCCGCGTTTGAAGTCCAGGCCCAGGCACAGGAGGATGTAGGCGTGCTCGATCTTGCTCAGCTTTGGCTTCTGCAGCAGCGCCTGGTGCACCTGAATCGCGCGTGCCACCTGTCCGCGTTCGCGGTGCACGTTGCCGAGGATCAAGTGGATCTCGAGCGCGTCGCTGTCGACGCGGGCCGCCTGGCTGAGCTCTTCGATCGCCAGGTCGATCTGGTTGGAAACCAGGAAGTTTAGGCCGAGGACGTAGTGATGCGAATCACGCGCGCGGCGGCGGTCGATCCAGCGGCCGTCGCGCAGCTTGTATCGCTCGTGCGCCTTGCCGATCGCCACGCCGAGCAGCAGCGCGAGCATCGTGACGAGGAACGGAAGTGAATCCCCGAAGTTCATGGCAGTGTTGGCACCGCAGGCACCCTAGGCACCCCGGGCACTCTAGGCACCGGCACCTGTCTTACACCATCCCGGTGCGCCAGAGGTCATGCAGGTGCACGACGCCTTCGACACGGCGTTCGCCGTCGATCACGACGATCGAGGTGATCTTGCGCTGTTCCATCATCGCCAGCGCTTCGACCGCGAGGGTCGACTGCGGGATCGCGACGGGGTTGGCCGTCATGACGTCCTTGGCCGTCAGTTCGAGGATGTTGGCGTTGGCGCCCATCTTCCGGCGAAGGTCGCCATCGGTGATGATGCCGGCGAGACGGCCGTCTTTTTCCAGCACCGACGTCATGCCGAGCTTCTTGCGCGACATCTCGTAGATCACGTCCTTCATCGACGTGTGCAACTGCACCACGGGGAGCGCGTCGCCGGACGCCATCAACTGATCGACACGCATCAACCGCTTGCCGAGCTTGCCGGCAGGGTGCAGCGTGGCAAACTCCTCGGGCTTGAAGCCCTTCTCGACGAGCACCGTCATGGCGAGCGCGTCACCCATGGCCAGCGCGGCGGTCGTGCTGGCCGTGGGCACGAGATTCATCGGGCACGCCTCTTCAGACACGCTGCAGTCGAGCGCCACCTCGGCCGCCTGTGCGAGGGTCGACCGCAGGTCGCCGGTCAGCGCAATCAGAGGCGCGCCGATGCGCTTCAGTGTTTCGAGCACGCGCGTCAGTTCTTCCGTCTCGCCGCTGTACGACATCGCGATCACGACATCGTCGGCCTGGATCACGCCCAGGTCACCATGGACGGCTTCGGCGGGGTGCAGGAAGAAGGCGGGCGTGCCGGTGCTGGCGAGCGTCGCCGCGATCTTGCGGCACACGATCCCGGACTTGCCCATGCCCGTCACGATGACGCGGCCCTTGCAGCTGCGAATCAGGACAACCGCGTCGGCGAAGCGCTGGTCGATGCGATCGGCCAGCGCGCTGACGGCGGCAGCTTCGGTCTGGAGGACCTTCCGCGCGAGCGACAGGTCAGGCATTCTTCACGATCTTATCAAGGGCAACGAGGCGGCGCAGGAGCGGTTCGAGTCGATCGAGCTTGAGCGCGTTGGCGGCGTCGCTCTTGGCGCGGCTCGGCTCCTCGTGCACTTCCATGAAGACGCCGTCGACGCCGGCGGCCACACCGGCCTGGGCCATCGGGTCGATGTATTCCGCCAGGCCCGCCGTGACGCCGTCGCCTGCCCCTGGGAGCTGCAGGCTATGGGTGACGTCGAAGACGACGGGGAAGCCGAGCGATCGCAGCATCGGGAACGCACGCGGATCGACGACGAGATTGTTGTAGCCGAAGGACACGCCCCGCTCGGTGACGATCACCCGGTTATTCCCGGAGTCGGTCACCTTGGCGATGGCGTGCTTCATGTCCTTCGGCGCGAGGAACTGGCCCTTCTTGATGTTCACCACGCGACCAGTACGGGCGGCCGCGGCGATGAGATCCGTCTGCCGTGACAGGAACGCCGGGATCTGCAGGATGTCGGCAATCTCCGCCGCCACCGGCGCCTGCGCCGCATCGTGAATGTCCGTCAGGATCGGCAAACCGGTGCGTGCTTTGACTTTCGCGAGTACGCAAACGCCTTCCGTGAGGCCGGGTCCTCGAAACGAATGGACGGACGTGCGATTGGCCTTGTCGAACGAGGCCTTGAAGACGACAGGCACGCCGACGCGGGAGGCGATCTCCTTGATCGCGACCGCGATGTCGACGGCATGCGCTTCGCTCTCGATCACGCAGGGACCGAGGATGAAGGCCAGGGGATGTCCCGTGCCGAAGGTGACGGCACCCGCCGAGACGGGCGTCACACTCTGCATCAGTTGTCGCTCTTCCTGGCCGCAACACCGACTTCGTCGGCCGCCTGCCCTGAGCGAGCGGAGCGAGTCGAAGGGTGCTTCTGCCGGCGCGCGGCTTCAACGAAGCTGGCAAACAGCGGATGCGGCTTGAGCGGGCGCGACTGGAACTCAGGATGGAACTGCACGGCCACGAACCACGGGTGGCTGGGCAACTCCGCGATCTCCACGAACTTGCCGTCCGGCGAACGACCGGAGATGCGCATGCCCTTGTCGGCGAGCGCCTGTTCGTACAGGCAGTTGAACTCGAAGCGATGCCGATGGCGCTCGTGAATCAGGTCGGCGCCGTAAATCTTGCGCGCGAGCGAATTGGGTGCGAGCTCGCACGCATAGCGGCCCAGGCGCATCGTGCCGCCCAATTCATCGACGCCGAGCAGATCGCGCAGCTTGTAGATCACCTTGTGCGGCGCGGCTTCGTCCACCTCGGTCGAATCGGCGCCGTCGAGCCCACACACGTTGCGGGCGTATTCGACCGTGGCCCACTGGAAGCCGTAGCAAATGCCGAAAAACGGGATGTTGTGCGTGCGCGCGTATTCCGCGGCCTTCATCATCCCGCGCGTGCCGCGCGATCCGAATCCGCCGGGCACGAGAATGCCGACCGATCCTTCGAGCAGCTTGGATCCGCCCTCCTGCTCGAGCGCTTCCGACTCGACCCACTGGATGTTGATGCGCACGTGGTTGGCGAAACCGCCGTGATAGAGCGCCTCATTGAGCGACTTATATGAGTCCTCGTAGCCGGTGTACTTGCCGACGACGTGAATGGTGAGCTCTTCCTCCGGATTCTTGATGCGGTGGACGAGCTCCTCCCACGGCTGCATGCGCGATTCGCTCGGCGGCAGATGCAGGTACTTCAGGATCACCTTGTCGAGACCTTCTTCGCGCAGCGACAGCGGCACCTCGTAGATGGTCGATACATCCTTGGCGGTAATGACCGCCTCCTCGTTGACGTCGCAGAAGAGCGCGATCTTCGCCTTGATGTCACGCTCGAGGATGCGATCGGTGCGGCAGAGCAGGATGTCGGGCTGAATACCGATCGACCGAAGGTCGCGCACGCTGTGCTGCGTCGGCTTGGTCTTCAATTCGCCGGCGGCGCCGATGTAGGGCACCAGCGTCAGGTGGACGTAGATGGTGTTGTCGCGGCCGACGTCCTGGCGGAACTGGCGGATCGCCTCGAGGAACGGCAGGCTTTCGATGTCGCCGACCGTGCCGCCGATTTCGACGAGCACGACGTCGGCGTCGCGTCCCGCCTGGCGGATGCAGTCCTTGATCTCGT
>CAZBYY010000174.1:0-7748 GCA_964495855.1 uncultured Acidobacterium sp.
AGCTCCGTCGTGACGGAGGTGTCGAGCTGCCGCTTGAGCGTGGCGTGATACGCGTAGCCCTCGGCCGTCAGGATCAACGCCAGCACGAGCGCGTAGACCAGCGTCAGCGACGCGCGCAGCGGGAGCGGTTTCACTCGTGTTGGTCGCTCAGCATGTAGCCGACGCCGCGGATCGTATGAATCAGCGGCGAGGGCGCGCCCTTGTCGATCTTGTTCCGCAGCGAGTTGATGTGCACCTCGACGACGTTGCTGATGCTGTCGAAGTGGATGTCCCACACATGCTCGATGATGTGCGAGCGCGTGACGGGCCGGTCGGCGTGCTGCGCGAGGAACTCCAGCAGCGCGTATTCCTTGGGCTTGAGGTCGACGGCGCGCCCGCCGCGCGTCACCTTGCGGCGCAGCGTGTCGATCTCGAGATCCCCCACCCTGAGCCGCGTTTCGCGCGGCTTGCCTCGCCGCAACAACGCGCGAATGCGCGCCGCCAGTTCGGCGACGATGAACGGCTTGGCCATGTAGTCGTCGGCACCCGCATTGAGGCCGGCGACCCGCTCTTCGGGGGAGGCCTGGGCGCTCAGAATGATCACGGGCAACTCCGCCTTTTTGGCCCTGATGTCGCGCAGCACCTGGAAGCCCGATCGCCCGGGCAACATCAAGTCCAGGATCACGCAGTCGTAGTCGATGATGCCCGCCTGCGTGCCCGCATCGTCACCGTCGGTGAGCACGTCGACGGCGTAGCCCTCCTGCTCCAGTCCGGACTGGATGAAGGCGGCCACCTTCTTTTCGTCTTCAACGACGAGGATGCGCATGGTGCTAGGTGCAATTGTGCATCAGTGCATCAGTGCTTTGTGCGGGCACCTGGCACCTTGCACCTTTGCACCTTTGCACCCTTGCACTATCATCAAACGTTCGCATGCCAAATATTCTTCAGCGCCTTCCCGTCGGAGAGAAAGTAGGCATCGCCTTCTCAGGCGGCCTCGATACCAGCGCAGCCCTCCACTGGATGCGCGCCAAGGGGGCGGTTCCCTACGCCTACACCGCCAACCTGGGCCAGCCGGACGAAGCCGACTACGACGAGATCCCGCGCAAGGCGATGGCCTACGGCGCCGAAAAGGCACGGCTCATCGAATGCCGTGAGCAGCTCGTCGCCGAAGGGATGGCCGCCCTGCAGTGCGGCGCCTTCCATATTTCGACCGCCGGCCAGACCTATTTCAATACTACGCCGCTCGGGCGCGCGGTGACCGGCACGATGCTCGTCGCCGCGATGCGCGAAGACGACGTCAACATCTGGGGCGACGGCTCGACGTTCAAGGGCAACGACATCGAGCGCTTCTACCGCTACGGCCTGCTCGCCAACCCGAATCTTCGCATCTACAAGCCGTGGCTCGACCAGCAGTTCATCGATGAGCTCGGCGGCCGCAAGGAAATGTCGGAGTACATGATCCGGCACGGCTTCCAGTACAAGATGAGCGTCGAGAAGGCCTACTCGACCGACTCGAACATCCTCGGCGCCACGCACGAAGCCAAGGACCTCGAGTTCCTCAACAAGGGCATCACCATCGTCCAGCCGATCATGGGCGTCGCCTTCTGGCGTGATGACGTCGCCGTGAAGGCCGAGACCGTCACGATTCGGTTCGAAGAAGGCCACCCCGTGGCGATCAACGGCCGCACGTTTGCGTCCGCGCTCGACATGTTCCTCGAGGCGAACGCGATCGGTGGACGCCACGGCCTTGGCATGAGCGACCAGATCGAAAACCGCATCATCGAAGCGAAGAGCCGCGGCATCTATGAAGCGCCCGGTCTCGCGCTGCTCTTCATCGCCTACGAGCGGCTCGTGACCGGCATTCACAACGAAGACACGATCGAGCAGTACCGCACCAACGGCCGCCGCCTTGGCCGGCTGCTGTATCAAGGCCGCTGGTTCGATTCGCAGTCGCTGATGTTGCGTGAAACCGCGCAGCGCTGGGTTGCGCGCGTCGTCACCGGCGAGGTCACGCTCGAGCTGCGCCGCGGCAACGACTACTCGATCCTGAATACCGACAGCCCGAACCTCACCTACAAGCCGGAGCGCTTGACGATGGAGAAGGGCGAGGAGGTGTTCTTCACGCCGCAGGATCGCATCGGCCAGTTGACGATGCGGAATCTCGACATCATCGATACGCGCGACAAGCTGCTGGCGTACACGCAGACGGGATTATTGAAGCCGTCGAAGAGCAGCGGCCTGCCGCAACTGCCGGCAGCGGGTGGCGATCAAGACAAGTGATTTTTCCTGAGGCCTGAGGCCCGATGCCTGAGGCCTACTTGAGTTCCAGCACGCCGAGATCATCGTCGTACCACTCGGTGAGCTTGAGATAGAGGGCGAGTTCCTGGAGGGCGCGCGCGCGCGCCGACTTGCCCTCCGACTCCCACTGTGCGCGCACCTGGCGATCGAGGCGCATACGCAGCATCAACCACCGCGTGCCTTCGAGCGCGCTGCGGCTGATCATCAGCTGCGCCTCCCATCCCGTGCCCGCGACCTCGAACGGCTCCATGTCGATGTGCGCCGGCGAGCCATCGTTCCACAGCAGCATGTGGCCGGTGAGCAGCCATGCAGGCGGATCCCAATGCGCCACATCGTCATGGGGTTCCCAAACAGCCATTTCTGCAGCACCGGCCCTTGGCGGGCGTCAGCCCTTCTGGATCGTGACCGAATTGATCACGATGTCTTTCGCGGGGCGATCCATGGCGCCCGTGCGCGTCTTGCCGATCTTGCTGACCACGTCCTGGCCTTCGATGACTTCGCCGAAGATCGCGTGCTTGTTGTCGAGCCACGGCGTTGCGGCAAGGGTGATGAAGAACTGGCTGCCGTTCGTATTCGGGCCGGCGTTGGCCATCGACAGCAGGCCGGGGCGATCGTGCCGCAGCCCGGGGCCGAATTCATCGGCGAACTTGTAGCCGGGGCCGCCCATGCCGTTGCCCATCGGGCAGCCGCCCTGGATCATGAAGCCGTCGATGACGCGGTGGAAGATCAGGCCGTTGAAAAACGGCCGCTTCACCTTCTGTCCGGTCTTCGGATCGGTCCATTCCTTGGTCCCCTCGGCCAGGCCCGTGAAATTGGCGACGGTGTTCGGTGCCTTGTCGTCAAACAGCTTGACCTTGAACGTGCCTTCCGAGGTATCAAATGTCGCGGTTGTCATGCATCCAATTCTAACCCTCCTGCTCGCAGCGGTCCTGGTTTTCGGCCAGGCGCCAATCGACAAGCGCTTCGTGATCCGCGTGCCCGACACCTGGAATGGCGACCTGGTGATCGGCGCGCACGGCGGCAGCGGCGGCACCGCTGTAGATCGATCCGGCAAGACATACGCGACCACCGAAACGGCGCTCGATGACGTCATTGGCGATTACGCGTTCAAGCATGGCTTTGCCTACGCGAGCGTCGATCGCGACGGGATCGCCAATACGAAAGAAGGCGTCGCGCTGACGCTGCAATTCACCGAATTGGCGAAAGCCGAGGTGACCAAACGAGCCGGCCGCAAGCCGTCGCGCACCTACATCGTCGGGCTGTCTGCGGGAGGAGGAATCGCGCGGACGATTGCCGAGATGCGTCCCTCGCCGTTCGATGGCGCGGTGATCATCGCCGGCGCCGGCGGTGACGTGATCACGCGCATGGATCGCAACCAGCGCGTCGCGGCGCTGTGGCCGCTGATCGATCCGCGCGCGCATTACGGCTTGTCGAATACCGATCCGAAGATCGTGGCGTTCGCGGAGGCGATCGGCACGCCGGTCGAGGCGCGCCGATTGTGGCCGTACACCGGCACGAGCGTCGCCACGGCCAAGCCGATCACGGGCACGGTCGACAATTCCACGGCGAGGCCGTCGATCCCGATGATCGAGGTCGTCGGCACCTGGGATGACGTCACGATTCGCGAAGTGCGCGCGTATCGCGATCGCGTCGAGCCCAAGGAGCGCCATCGGCTGTATCAAGTCGAAGGCGTCTGGCACATGTCCGGAGACGATGACGGCGTCGCGGGCTTCCAGTACATTGCCGAAACACGCATGAAGCTCGACAAGGACGTGGCCGACGCCATGGGCGAGGGCCCCTCGTACATCCCTACCGTGCGTGAGGCGTTCGACTATCTGGTCCGCTGGGTCGAGCGCGGCACCGCGCCCCCGCCCAGCCAGACCCTCAGACCCGGCGCCAAGCTCCACTGAAAAGGAACCTGCTTCACTTTTACGATTTGCGTAAAAATGAAGCAGGTTCATTTTGCTGACTGACTTCGACCTCCACCTCCTCGGCGAAGGCACGCACGTCGCAGCGTTCAACAAGCTGGGTGCCCGCATCATCGAACACGACGGCCAATCGGGCGTGCACTTTGCCGTGTGGGCGCCCAACGCCCGCCGCATCAACGTCGTCGGCGATTTCAATGAATGGCAGGGGCGCGCGCATCCGATGCGGGCGCTCGGCAACTCCGGGTATTGGGAAGCGTTCATTCCCGGCGTCGGCAACGGCACGAAATACAAATTCGAAATCCACGGCGCTGATGGTCGCACCGTCCTCAAGGCCGATCCTGCCGCGCGCTACTTCGAAGTGCCGCCGCTGACCGCATCCGTCGTCTGGGACAGCTCGCACTACGAGTGGCGCGACGATGCGTGGATGAAGGAGCGTCCGGCGCACGAACGCTGGCTGCGCAAGCCGATGTCGGTGTACGAGGTGCACCTCGGCAGCTGGCAGCGATCGCCCGACGGCCACGTGCACAGCTATCGCGAGATGGCGCAGCGCCTCGTGCCGTACGTGAAGGACATGGGCTTCACGCACGTCGAGTTGCTGCCGGTGATGGAGCATCCATACACCGGCTCATGGGGCTACCAGGTCATCGGCTTCTTTGCGCCGACGAGCCGCTTCGGTCCGCCCGAGGACTTCAAGCTCCTCGTCGATGCGTTCCACCAGGCCGGCATCGGCGTGATCCTCGATTGGGTGCCGGGCCACTTCCCGAAAGACCAGCACGGCCTCGCGCGATTCGACGGCACGGCGCTGTATGAGCACGCCGACCCGCGGCAAGGCGAGCACCAGGACTGGGGCACGCTGATCTTCAACTACGGCCGGCACGAAGTGCGATCGTTCCTGCTCAGCAACGCGCTCTTCTGGCTCAAGGAATTCCACATCGACGGCCTGCGCGTCGATGCGGTCGCGTCGATGCTGTACCTCGATTACTCGCGGCAGGAAGGCCAGTGGGTGCCGAACCAGTACGGCGGCCGCGAGAACCTCGAGGCGATCGAGTTCATCAAGCAGCTCAACATGCTCGTCGAGCACGAATGCCCTGGCACGTTCGTGTGCGCGGAGGAATCGACATCATGGCCGGGCGTCACGCGTCCGGTGCATCTCGGCGGGCTCGGCTTCACCTACAAGTGGAACATGGGCTGGATGCACGACATGCTGGACTACACCAAGGAAGATCCGGTCCATCGCAAGTGGCATCACAACAAGATCACCTTCTCGATGATGTATGCCTACAGCGAGAAGTTCATCCTGCCGTTCTCGCACGACGAAGTGGTCCACGGCAAGCGGTCGATGGTCGACAAGATGCCCGGCGACATGTGGCAGAAGCACGCCAACCTGCGCGCGCTCTACGGCTACATGTTCGCGCACCCCGGCAAGAAGCTGATGTTCATGGGCGGCGAGATCGGCCAGTGGCGCGAGTGGAACCATGACTGGGAGCTCGACCGGCAGGTGCTGGGCGATCCGCTCCACGCCGGCCTGCAGCGATGGGTCCGCGACCTGCATCGCGTCTATCAGGCCGAGCCGGCACTCTGGGATGCCGACTTCGATCCCTCCGGGTTCGCGTGGATCGACTGCCACGATCACGACAACAGCATCATCTCGCTGACGCGGCAAACGGCGCAGCCTGACAACACCGAGTGTGTCGTCGCGATCGTCAACTTCACTCCGGTGCCGAGGTACCACTACCGCGTCGGCGTCCCCCGTGCCGGCGTGTATCGCGAGCTTCTCAACAGCGATGCGGACATCTACGGCGGCAGCAACATCGGCAACCAGGGCGAGGTCGCCACAGCGGATGTGCCCGCCCACGGACACGGGTGCTCACTGAGCTTGACCGTCCCGCCGCTGGGATTCGTGCTCCTGAAACCGAGCAGCTGAACCTGCCCGATCCCACTGACCCCACGAGTCGTGTTCGGCACGGTCTTCGCTTGGTGTGAAGCACCATAATCATGGCTGGGACGAATGGTCTGACGAGCGGGCTCATGGCGTGCTGACCGTCACGTCTCCGGTGGCGTGATCCCACGCCTCGATCTGGGCTGAGTGGCTCGCAGAACTTACAACTGGATACTGTGCTCCGCGCGTGAGCGCAGTGTCGTCACGCGCGGAGCCGTCGGAGGTATGTCACGTTCCTCCGAGTTCAGCAAGCCTGCACGGCTCTGACCTTCGCAGCCCTACGGCCACAGTCGAGGCTGCTGGCCCAGGGCCGCGGCCTCTGCCGCACAGTCGCGACTGGGCTTGAGCCCTTTGGCTCGAGCCGCTGCGACCTCTTGCTTGGCCTTCGCGAGGTCCGACAGAAACTCTGGAACCGCGTGCAGGCGCGCAGCGGTGGCAGCACCCATGATCCGTCCGGACAAGACGTCGCTGAACCAATGTGCGTTGCACACATTGCGGCTTTCACCGAAAGACAACCCCCGCGCCAAGATCTCGTCCTGGCGGTCAGGAACAATCTCGGCGAGGATCATGGCTTGCGACCAGCCGACTGCCGTGTGGCCTGACGGAAACGACCCCTCTTTGGCGAGCGCATCATAGTCCTCGGGCGTGCAGAGAGGCTGCTTGTTCAGCAGGAACGGCCGCGGACGGTTGTAGTGGTTCTTGGCCGCGTAAGTAGACTCTCCGCCGTCGGTCAATACTCGGCGCAAGAGCTGATACAGGTACGGAGTGTCCGTTGCATTGATCGGGGCATTGATCGCACATGAGTAGGTTTCGCCCTGGTGAGGAAAGCTCAGCTTCGCGTCCGAGATTGCCTGATTCCATCGCGGCGTGCCCCGCATCGCGAAGCTCCGACGCGCCACATCCTCGTCGAAGGCCTGAGCCCCAGGTGAGGTCACTGTCGCGGTTGTTGCGGGCAACATCGACGGGTTGGTTCCGGTAGCCGGCGGCGGCATCAACACCTTGAAACTGTTCGGCAAGTTGTTGCGAGGATCGGAGATATAGCCGACGAGGTAGCCCGAGCCCGGGGTCAATTCCGGTACTGGCGCCGGCTTGTCAGCCGGCACTTGCGCCCCTTGTGAACCTAAGGGCGCGGACTCCGCAGCAAACATTATCAGGGCTAACAGTAACAGGGCCGCCTGGCTCTTCCTAGCGATATGCGACATACGCTCAATCTCCCACGCACATCTTAACGCACCTACTCTCGAAGTACCCCGGCGGCTCGCAGACGGGCGACGGCGCTCTCGAAGCGACCCAACGGAACATCCTCTCCGGCGAACAAGATATTGTCGTTACGGTGAGCCCGAGCTTCACCGAGAGTTTCTATCACCACATAGTAAATAGAGCCTGTTTCGAACTGTGGGCCGATCGGTTGCGCCAAACCGTCAAGGGCCCTGGCGACAACTGCCAGAAAATCCGCGCGGGTGCGGGCCCCGGTGGGACGGACTCCAACCTTTAGGTGTTCAAGGCGATCGAGATCGCGTCCGTGGCGTGCCGCCAGCTGCGCAACGAACAGCCGATCCTGGTTGTGGCCATTGATGCGCAGATTTGCCTCCACAAACCTGAGG
>CAZBYY010000175.1:0-7731 GCA_964495855.1 uncultured Acidobacterium sp.
GACGTACCAGCCGAAGGTCGCGCTCGCCGCGAGCGGCACGAGGCAGTGGTCGAGGGTGCAGAAGCCCGGGCGGTTCGGCGCGTAGCGCACGGCGAGGTTGCCCGAGAAGACGACCGGCGCGTCGATCGCACCGGCGTCGCAGGCCAGTGTCCCGCCGATGCATTCGAAGAGCGTGGTTTTGCCCGAGCCATTCGGCCCGATGACCCCCAGCACCTCACCCGCGCGGACATCGAAGGACACGCGGTCGAGGGCGCAAACCGCGCCGTAGTGCTTGGTGAGCCCTTCGATGCGAATCACGTCACAGCGGACCGAAATGCTGTTCGTAGCGGGCGCGGAACTCGTCCCACGAATAGGCGTGGGACGTGCCGCCGAGGTGCTCGAGCGCGTAGGTGGCGGCGACGCTGCCGAGCTGGGCACACACGGCGTTCGGCGCGCCCATCGACAGCCCCTTCATGAAGCCGCCGCGGAAGGCATCACCAACGCCGGTGGGATCTTCAATGCGATACGGCGGCACGGCCTTGACGTCCTCACGACCGGTCTTCGTGATGATCGTGCAGCCATTCTCGCCCTTGGTGATGACGAGGATCGGCACCTGCGCGACGATCTTCTCTTCATCGAGTCCCGTCTTCTGGCGGATCAACTCGAATTCGTAATCGTTGCAGATCACCATGAAGGCGCCGTCGATGCCGTCGGTGAGCTGGTCGCCGTCCATGCGCGCGCACTGCTGGCCCGGGTCCCAGATGTACTTCACGCCCATCGCCGCGCATTCTTCCGCATACTGCACCATCGCGTCAGGGTCGTTCGGCGAGATGATCACGAGCGAATCCTTGATGCCCGCGACCGTGCGCATCGACAGTTCCGGCGCATTCGCCATCGCGCCGGTATAGAACGAAGCGATCTGGTTGCTGTGCTGGTCGGTGCTGCAGAAAAACGACGCGCAGAACTTGCCGTCGATCACCTTGACGAGCGAGGTGTCGATGTTCACGGCGTCCATCCACGCCTTGTAATCACTGAAGTCCTGCCCGGCCGTCGCCATCAGATAGGGACGCTCGCCGAGCAGCGCGATCGTGTAGGCGATGTTGGGGCCGCAGCCGCCGCGGCGCTTGTCCATCGAATCAACCAGGAAGCTGAGCGACACGCGATGCATGTGCTCGGGCAGGAAGTGCTCGGTGAACTTCCCGGGAAACGACATCAGGTAGTCGAACGCGATCGATCCGGTCACAATCAGCTTCATTTGACGTACTTTCCGATAATCGGCGCGAGATCGCGCTTCACCTGTTCCGGGATCGCGTCGGCATGCGTGAGGATCGCGGACTTCAGCGCACTGTGCGCCGGGTCGCGATCATCGACGTTCAACTGCTCGACGACGCGCGCGATCACCTCCTGCGCCATCTTCACGTTCGCGGTGAGGTAGCCGATGATCATGTCGATCGTGACGGAATCGTGGCTTGGATGCCAGCAATCGTAATCCGTCACGAGCGCCATCGTGGCGTAGGCGATTTCCGCTTCGCGCGCCAGCTTGGCCTCCTGGAGGTTCGTCATGCCGATCACATCCCCGCCCCACGACCGGTAGAGATTCGACTCGGCCAGCGTCGAAAATTGCGGCCCCTCCATGCAGACGTAGGTGCCGCCGCGATGCGCCCTCGCGCCAGCCGCGGTCGCGCAGTCAGCCGCCAGCTCCGCCAGGTGGTGCGACAGCGGATGCGAAAAGCCGACGTGGGCGACGATGCCGTTGCTGAAGAAGGTGCTGATGCGGCCGCGCGTGCGATCGATGAACTGATCCGGGAACAGCAGATCCATCGGCGCGTAGCGTTCCTGCAGGCTGCCGACGGCGCTGGCCGACAGGATCCAGTCGACGCCGAGCATCTTCATGCCGAAAATGTTCGCGCGGTAGTTCAATTCGCTCGGGTTCAGCCGATGGCCCTTGCCGTGGCGAGCGAGAAATGCCACGCGCTTGCCGCGCAGCGTCGCGACAACATACGGCCCTGACGGATCGCCAAATGGCGTCGTCAGCACGCGCTCTTCACGGTCGGTCAGCTCGGCCATGTCGTAGAGGCCACTGCCGCCGATGATTCCAATCCGTACCGACATCAAATCACCCTTTCAACGAAGCGCTTGCCGTCGCGTTCGCGCAGATAACCGGCGGCCATCGTCGCGTCATGCTCGAAGAACAGCAGGTAGTTGCTCTCGATGGCCTCTTTGGCAAATGCGCGCTTGAACGCGAGCGTATCCATCGGATACAGGTCGTAGCCCATGACCCACGGATCGGGGATGTGCACCGACGTGGGATACATATCGGCCGTGAACACCGCCGTCTGCCCGCCAGACGTGATCATCACGACCTGGTGATTCGGCGTATGCCCCCCGGAGCGGCGATAGCGCACCCCTGGGATGATCTCGGCGTCGTCGTCCACCAGCGTCAGCACGCCGGCGTCCTTGAGCGGAACGAAGTTCTCCTGGAGGTAGCTGGCGCGATTCCGTTCGTGCGGATGCGTGGCGTCTTCCCACTCCGCGCGATGCGCGATGTACTTCGCATTTGGAAAGCGCGGCACCAGCTTGCCTGACGCGTCGATCGCGGTGAAACCACCAACGTGATCGAAATGCAGATGGCTCGCGAGCGCAATCGTGACGTCTTCCGGACCAAGTCCCGCTTCGGCAAGCGAATGATCGAGGTGATAGCGCCGATCGAGCTTGTAGATCTGCGCGCTCTTGGCGTCCATCTTGTCGCCGGCGCCGGCGTCAATAATGACGACGTCCTTGCCGTTCTTCACGATCAGCGGCCGCATGCTGAGCGGGATGCGGTTGGCGTCATCCGGCGGCAAGCGCCTTTCCCAGAGCGACCTGGGCACAACGCCGAACATCGCACCGCCGTCGAGGCCGATGAATCCGTCTGAGAGCGTGATGAGTTCGAGATCGCCGAGCGTGAACTTGGTCGGCGTCTTGAACATCTCGACCTTCGGCGCCGGCTGTTTCAACTCGACGAGAACGCCGTGCGCGGCAGAGGGATGGATGAAGGCGACCAGCGCCTTCTCGGCGCCGGGACGGGGCTTGTCGTCGATCAGCCGTACGCCGCGAGCCCGCAGATGCGCGAGCGCGGCGTCGATATCGTCCACGCGAAGGGCGATGTGGTGGAGGCCTGCGCCGCGCTTCTCGATGAACCTGGCGATCGCGGAATCTGGCGCGGTCGACTCGAGCATTTCCAGCGTCGACTGCCCCGTTTCGAGGAACGTCGCCTGCACCCGCTGTGACGCGATCTCTTCCGCGGACTCCACGTGCAGGCCCAGCACGTCCTTGAAGAACGCAAGCGAGGCCTGCAGATCGCTGACCGCGATCCCGACGTGGTCTAAGATTGCCTTCATTTCGTGCCAGATGCCGGGTGCGGCGTGCCACCCTTGAGCGCTGCTGAGAGAATATCCGAAGACGCGGTGTAGGGATCGACCTCTCGCCGGGCAATGCGCTCGACCAGGGCTTCGAACTGCTCTCGCCCGAGCAATTCCCCCTCGACGTGCTCGAGGAAGCGATGCGTCAGCAAATCACGCAAGCGGAACTCATTGCGCGCCTTGAGGCGCTTGGCGCGGGCGCCTTCGGAGTGGGCGCGGAACGCCTTGATCGTCGCCCACAACTCCGCGATGCCCTTGCCGTTGGTGGCTTCGGTCTTCACGATCGGCGGTCGCCACTCGCCTTCGCCGAAATGCTGCAGCGCAAGATTGGATTCGATCGACGTCACCATCCGCTCGGCACCTTCGCGGTCGCACTTGTTGACGACATAGATGTCGGCAATCTCCATGATCCCCGCCTTGAGCGCCTGCACATCGTCTCCGGTGCCGGGCACGAGGACGACGATCGAGACGTCTGCGGTGCGGACGATGTCGACTTCGTCCTGGCCAACACCGACGGTTTCGATGATCACGAGCGACTTGCCGGCCGCATCGAGCACGAGCGCCGCGTCACCGGTGGTGCGGGCCAGCCCGCCCATGTGACCGCGGGTCGCCATGCTGCGGATGAAAACCTGGTCGTCCTGGGCGTGCGCCTGCATGCGGAGACGGTCGCCGAGAATGGCGCCGCCGGTGAACGGGCTCGTCGGATCAACGGCCAGCACGCCCAGCGTCTCGCCCGCGTGTCGAGTTTCGGCGGTGAGTCGATCAACGAGCGTGCTCTTTCCCGCTCCCGGCGGCCCCGTGACGCCGATGAGATAGCTGTGCCCGGTGTGCGGGAAAATGTCGCGCACCAGCGCCGCGGCCGACGCGTCCTCGTCTTCGATGAGCGAGATCGCGCGAGCCATCGCGCGCACGTCGCCGGCACGCACCCGCTCAGAAAGATTCGCAGCCATCAACGGTTGAGGATCGGGGACGCCTGTTACGCGGCAAGCAACTGGCGGGCGATCACCAGGCGCTGCACTTCGCTCGTGCCTTCGCCGATCGTCAACAGCTTCACGTCGCGGAAGTACTTCTCCGCCGGGTAGTCCTTCACGAAGCCGTAGCCGCCGTGCATCTGCACGCAGTCCTCGGCGGCGCGCACGGCGACTTCGCTTGAGTACAACTTTGCCATCGACGACTCGAGGGTCGTGCGGCGTCCCTGATCCTTCATCCAGGCGGATCGATAGGTCAGCAGACGCGCCGCTTCCACTTCGGACGCATGTTGATCGAGCCGCTCCTTGATCGAGGGGAAGGAGCCGATGGCCCTGCCGAATTGCTTGCGCTCGGCCGTGTATTTTGCGGCCGCCTCGTAGGCGCCCTGCGCAAGCCCGACCGACAACGCGGCGATGCCAATGCGCCCGGCGTCGAGCACCTGCAGTGTCTGGATGAAGCCCTGCCCTGCTTCGCCGAGCAGCTGGCTTTGGGGGACGCGGCAGTTCTGCAGGATGACTTCCGTGGTCTCGCTCGCACGCATGCCGAGCTTGTGCTCTTTCTTGCCGGCCACGAGACCGGGCGTGCCGCGCTCGAGAATGAACGCCGAGATCCCCTTGGGGCCCTTGGCACGATCGGTCACCGCCATCACGACGAGCGTGTCGGCGGAGGTGCCGTGCGTGATGAACATCTTGGAGCCGTTCAACACCCAACCGTCACCATCTCGGACCGCGGTCGTACGCATCGCTGCGGCGTCACTGCCTGAGCCCGGCTCGGTCAATCCCCAGGCGGCCAGCTTCTCGCCGCGCGCCAGCGGGACAAGATACGTCTGCTTCTGCGCGTCGTTGCCGAACATCGCGATGTGCGCGGCGCCGAGCCCGTTGTGCGCCGCGACCGACAGCGAGACGCTGGGATCGACGCGGGCAAGCTCTTCGATGCAGATGCAGTAATCGACCGCACTCATGCCGGCGCCGCCCAGCGACTCGGGGAACTGAATCCCCATCAGTCCGAGCTCCGCCAATTTTGGAAGGAGTTCTTGCGGAAAATGCTGCGACTCGTCCCACGCCATGACGTGAGGACGAATTTCGGTCTCCGCGAATTCCCGAACACTGCGGCGGAGAAGAATCTGCTCGTCGGTAAGCGCGAAGTCCATCGGTCCAATTATATTCCGACGCCCTTTGCGCTCCCGACGAGGATTACCGCCCGACCAGGATCAGTTCACTACCTGGGTCAGTAGTAAACGACGACCCTGAAGCTGCCCGAGTTGTCCGTCAGCACATCGTCGTTGATGCCGAGATACAACCGGCCGCTCGAGCGCAGCCGCACCGGGCCGGTCTCGTCGCCGATGAAGAACATGTCGTCGCCGATCTTGCCGATCAGTGCCGCGGCATTGCGGTTACCCATCGGGCGGTTCGGATTCGACGGAGAATTCCGTTCACCCCCCGGGCCGTCACGGCGGCCCTGCCCCCAGCGCACCTGGCCCTGCGCCTCGAAGTACACCGTTTGCCCCGCGCGCACATCGATGCCGGTATCGGTCCACGCGGTATCGGCGGCGACGATCGTCTGGCGCTCGCGCATGCCGGACGGCCGGCCCCCGAACGAATTGTTGTCGTTGTTGCTGAAGCGCCGGTTCTCGAACTCGATTCGATCGACTTCGTCGCGATCGAAACGCAGCGTGCGACCGCCGCCAAAGCCGCGCCGCTCCTCGAATTCGACCGTGCCGTTGCGATAGGCGACAAACTCACCTTGAATGCGCGAGCCGTCGCGAAGATACAGTGTGTCGGCGTGCAGGCCGGCCGGCAAAGCCAGCATCAGCGCTAATGGGGCGATCCAGCGTCGGGGAACCATCTTCTGTAGCCTCCTCCGGACACTGCGTCCGGACTCGATGCGCTCGGCTGCGAAATCTGTGCCTGAGGCGGTGGCGTAGTCCTTGCAGTATTGCCGTGAGATCATAGCATCGGAGGCCGAATGCGTAGAGTTCTTACACTCACCGTTGTCTGTTTGGCAGTGTCGGCGCTTCCTGCGCGCGCGGACGTTACGGCGTTCCTCGGATTGACGCCGACGCCAGAACGGCACGCGGCCAAGGGCTTCGCGGTCGGCGCAGGCCTGATCATCGTGGGCTGGGAATTCGAGTTCTCGCACATCGGTGAAGACACGCTCGCTCGCCTGCCGGGCCTCAAGACCTACTCAGGCAACTTCATCGTGCAGACGCCGACGTCGACGCAGCTCTATGCGACGACAGGCGTCGAGGCCTACAGGGAGAACCTCGGCACCGCGCAGGAGACGCACGTCGGCACGAACGTGGGCGGCGGCGTCAAGTTCAAGCTCGTTGGGCCGTTGCGCGTGCGCGCGGACTACCGCATCTTCAAGCTGCAGGGGTCGCCGATTCACGACGTGTATCAGCGTTTTTACGTCGGCGGGAACATCAAGTTCTGACGCGTGCGCGTCAGCGGCCGCCGGGCTTTTTTTCCGGCGGCGCAACCGGCGCCACGCTCATGTTCGCAAACTCGCTCAGGCTCAAGCGCGTCGGCGGCGCGGCGAACGATTCCTGGTATTTCGACAGCAACTCCGGCGCGAGGTCTTTGACCAGCTCGTCGAGCAGCAGCGACGGACGGTAGTCAAAGCCCGGCACGGCGGGGCTCATGATGTGGATGTACAACGGGTTGCCTTTGGCATCGTTGAAATCCGACTTGTACACATGCCACCCCTTCGCCGCAGACTGCCGGATCGGGTCGTCGTCTTTCGCGAGCAGCTCGTTCAGGGTTCGAATCACCAGTTCATAGTCCGCAATATTCGTCGCCTTCACGGCGACCAGGATGATGCCGACATCCGCCGTGAAATGCGCCGAGGCCGGGTCTGGCGACGGCTGCACCACGGGCTTCGCGGGACTGGCGTTCTGCGAGGGGGCAGTTTGTGCGGGTGACGACGGGGCTGCGGCTTGCGCCAGCAGCAGGATCAGGGCGGTGAAAAAAGTCACAGGGCACACGCCCCGGGGCGCGAGGCCCCGGGACGGCACAACGTGTTTGTTACTGCATCTTCTGGAGGGCGCTGATGCCGCGGCCGGCAAACGCGCCCTTGTACTTTTCGTACACCGCCTGCACCTCGGTCGGGAAGACCTCGGTGATGACGCGGGTAATGTCGTATTCCTCGCCCTTCACGACCGGGTCGACGACGATGATGTAGGGCACGCCCTGGGCCACGGCCGCGCCCTTGAAGAAGTGCATGCCGGCCAGCTGCTGCTTGCGGACGGCGTTGTCGCTCTTGCCGAACGCCTCTTTGTACTTGGCGATGACGCTGTCGAAATCAGCCGTCTTGTCGGGCTTGATCAAGATAGTGATGACGGCGGCGTCGCCATCGAGAGTCATCACGGGCGCCTGCTTCGCCT
>CAZBYY010000176.1:0-7674 GCA_964495855.1 uncultured Acidobacterium sp.
CTGCTCTTCCGTTGCGTCGAGGTCGATGAACAGGTCGTAGACCTCATTCAGAACCTCTTTGGCGCGCGCGTCGGCGCGGTCGATCTTGTTGATGACGACAATCGGCGGCAGCCGGCGCTCGAAGGCCTTGCGCAGCACGAAGCGCGTCTGCGGCAGCGGGCCTTCGGCCGCATCGACGAGCAGCACCACGCCATCGGCCATCGACAGCACGCGTTCGACCTCCCCGCCGAAGTCGGCGTGGCCCGGCGTGTCCATGATGTTGATCAGCGTTTCGCCGTAATGCACCGCGGTGTTCTTGGCGAGGATCGTGATGCCGCGCTCGCGTTCGAGCTCGTTGCTGTCCATCGCCCGCTCTTCCATGCGTTCGTTGGCGCGCAGCACGCCGCCTTGCCGGAACATGGCATCGACCAGCGTGGTCTTGCCGTGATCGACGTGGGCAATGATGGCGACGTTGCGGCGAAGCGGATTGGCTACTGGAGCGGACTTACCGGGTAAGGACATCTTCCCATCATATCAGTCAGCGGGTAACCGCCGTGCGACGATGGCGATGACGGAGATGAGGGCCGCGATCCCGAGAAACCACGCCAGGTCAGGGTGATTGGCGTAAAACGCGCCGATCGACGCGTCACCGGCACGCCAGTCGGCGAGGAATTCGAAGAGCGCGACGCTGGCCGCCAGGGCCAGCAACGCGTTGTGCTCGCTCGACATGCGCTTCCACTGCATGCGCGCGCCGGCGGCCGGGCGCCACAACGAGACGTTGGGAATGATCGCCGGCGTCACCGCGGCCCACTTCGCGAAGGCGTCGCCGAACGTCTGCGACAGGAATGCTTCCTCGCCGATCATCACGCGCTCGATGTAGATCCAGTAGGCGAGCACCACGATCGCGGCCGCCCACCACACGCGGGTCGACAGCACCGGCCCGAGCCACAGCAGGCCGTTGCCGAGATACAGCGGGTGCCGCACGATCGAGTAGATGCCGGTGGTGTTGAGCGAGGCGGCCCGCATCGCGCGCGTGTCGCGTGCGGACGTGCCGTCAGGGGCGAATCCCACCGTGGCGCAGCGAATCGCAAGGCCGGACAGGCCGATCACGATCGAGACCCACTGCCACGCCAGGTTGCCGCGAACGCCCAGCCACTGCTCTGCGGTCGCAGACGCCGGGAGCGCGAGGATCACGACGGGGAGCAGGGCCACCGGGATGAGGGAACGCAGCGTGAACAGGCGTCGGCCCTGGTCGACCAGACGGTCGGCAAGTCTCATCTGTATCCAGTCTAGCAAACGCCTTATCATGGAAGATATGCCGCTCTTCGAATACGCCTGCCGCGACTGCGATCATCGTTTCGAGCTGCTGGTGCGCGCGTCGACGAAGCTCGAATGCCCCAAGTGCGCGAGCACGGCGCTCGACAAGCAGTTGTCGGTGTTTGCCGTGAGCGCGCCCGCCGGTCCGTCCTCGCACGCCGCGCCCGCGCCCTGCGGCATGTGCGGCGATCCGCGTGGCGCCGGCAGCTGCCGGAATTGAAGGCCTTCCTTCGCCTCGTCGGCTGGCTCGCTTTTTTGGCGATCGTCGCCGTCGTCGGCGTGCTGCTGTTTCTGCAGGGCCGCGGCGTCAGCGCGCGCCCCGAGCCGGGCGCGATTGAAAAGCGCGCCGCGTTGCTCATGCGCAGCTGGCTCACGCCACCCACCTACAAGGGACTGAAGAATCCGGTTGCCGCAACGGAGGAGAACATCCGTGCGGGTCGCGAACACTTCGCGGACCATTGCGCGAGTTGCCACGCCAACGACGGCAGCGGCAACACCGAAATGGGAAGGAACCTGTATCCGAAAGCGCCGGACATGCGCCTGGCGCGGACGCAGGACCTGAGCGACGGCGAGCTGTTCTACATCATCGAGAACGGCGTGCGCCTGACCGGCATGCCGGCGTGGAGTACCGGCACGCCCGAAGGCGAAAAGTCGACCTGGCAACTGGTGCACTTCATTCGCCACATCACCACGTTGACCGCGGATGAACTTGCCGAGATGGAAAAACTGAATCCCGTCTCACCGGCGCAGCTCGACGAGCAGAAGAAGATCGACGACTTCCTCAATGGCGGCGATCCGCCCGTGCCGGACCCGTCGCATCACGCTGACGACGCGAAGGCCGACCCGCACGCCGGCCATCGCGAACAGTAGCGCCCAATCAGGGCGTGCAACTCACGCCGGCCGGAGCGCCGGTCGGCGCGCCCATGATCTCAGCTGACGAAGACAGCTTCCTGAATTCGAGATGCTGCATCAGCGGCGGCTGCGTGGGCGCGAGCGTGAAGAAGGCGCCGACGATGCCGTTGCTGCACTGCATGTTGAATTGCCCACGCAGCCAGTTCTCGGGACGAAGCGGCCCGGGCGATCCGCACTCACCAACCGCCGCCTTGAGCGTCGCAATCTCATCCTGACGCTGCGCCGAGGGCTTGTCGCGGAAGAAATTGACCGCGGCAATCTGTTTCGCTTCGGCGTCGTCCCATCGCTTCCACAGGCTGGCGATGTGATCACGCACTTCGGTCTGACGCGGCGTGGGCGGCAGCTCGCGCTTGCGCAGGCCACCGGTCTTCACCATCTCATCCCATGCAGCGCTGATCGGCGCCGACGGTCCTGAGTACGTCAGCGTCGCCATTGCAAACATCCCGACGCCGTATTCCGGGAGCCATTGCATGTACGAACCAAATCCCGGCAAGCCGCCGCCGTGTGACACGATGTGCTCGAACCGGCAATCAGACGCGACACGCAGGCCGAAGCCGTAGCCGCTTTCGGATGCCCGCACGCTGCCATTGACGCTGCGCGCATTCAGGTTCGCCGGCGTCCACAAGTGCGCCATCTCGCGCACGGAGGCACGGTTCACCGGGCCGCTCTCCGCATCGTCTCGCGGCGGCCACGCCGAGAGGTGGAAAGCGACGTAGCGACCGAGATCGGTCGCCGTCGTGAGCAAGCCGCCCATCGATCCGAACACGCCGTGCGGCAGCGGCGGTTCTTCCGCGTAGGTGCCATCCGGCTTGAGGCGATAGCCGATGGCTCGATTGGCCGAGGGCACTTGCGCGAATTCGAAAGTCGTTGCCGTCATGCCGAGCGGCGTGAGGATCTGCTCGCGCATGTAGCGTTCGTACGGCAGGCCTGATGCCTTGCTGACGATCCGTCCGAGCAGCCCGAAGGCGTAGTTCGAATACTCGTAGCCCGTACCCGGCGGCGTCGAGAACGGAATACCCGCGCGGAGCCACGCATCGAGCGTCGCGTCGGTTTCACCGAGTTGTTGATCGCCCCATGGATTGTCTTCCGGGAACCCGGCGCTGTGACTCATCAAGTGTCGAACGCGCAGCGGCGGCGTATCGCGCGTCGGCAACTCCATGCGCGCGAACTCGGGGATCCACTTCGACACGGCATCATCGAGCGACAGCTTGCCTTGATCGCGCAGCTTCAGGATGGCGAGCGCGGTGAAGCTCTTGGTCATCGATGCGATGCGAAATGCCGTGGCCGGAGTGATCGGATCGTTGGTCGCTCGATCGCGCACACCGGTCGATCGGACATGCGCGAGTCGTCCGTCGATCACGATGCCCCACACCATGCCCGGGATCTTCTCGGTTGCTGCGTAGCGCTCAAAGACCTGGTCGATCTCCGGAAACGCCGACTCCAGCTTCTGCACGCGCGCGGGGTCGGTGAATCGGGGCGGCGGGTACGACTCGCTTGCGACAAGCGTCGTGGACACGAGGGAGGTGGCGAGAATGAGCCAGCGCATGGCGGGACTATACCCGTCAAAAAGGAACCTGCTACATTTTTTCGAGGCGGCCGGCCAGCCGCGGCATCGAGAAAATGTAGCAGGTTCCTTTTCAGCGGAAGTTTTCGACCAGCATCAGGTCGGAGCCTGAATAATCGAGCTGGGTGAAGAGCAAGTAGCGGCCATCGGGCGACAACGCCAGCCCGAGGTCCGGCGGCTTGTCCATCGTGAAGAGGTCCCTCACCTTCCGGGTGAGCATGTCGATGCGCTTGATGACGGCTGCCTCACCCGGCGGCGGATTGGTCGTGTAGTACACCGCCGACGGAGTCACCACGTAGTTGTAGCGAAACATTGCGTCCGGCGTCACCCGCTGCTCGTCGCCACCGGCGGACGGGATGCGCCACAAGCCCTGCCGTCCGTCGTCTTTCGCGAAGTACACCCACTGGCCATCCGGCGACAGCACCGGCGAATTGCCGCCGTTCCTGGTGACCTGTTGGGCGTCGCCACCGGACAGCGGCTGGCGCCACACCTCGATGCGCCCGGATCGATTCGAGCTGAAGTAGATCGTGCTGCCATCGGGCGCATACGACGCCGCAAATGTGTTGGACGGATCGACCGTGAGCAGGCGCGGCTGCCCGCCATCGGCGGAGGTCTCGTAAATGGCGTTGTGGCCGCCGGCGTCGGAATCGAACACGACGCGCCGGCCATCGGGCGACCAGCGCGGTGACCCGGTCGTTGCTGTCGGGAGCATTGACGTCAGCTGCGCCGCCTCGCTGCCGTCGGCATTCGCCGTCCAGATCTGCACCGACCCACCGCGATTCGAGTAGAACACGAGCCGCTTGCCGTCGGGCGAGAACTGCGGAAAGACTTCGCGAAACGACGAGCCCGCCACTTGATCGACGGCGGGCTTGCCGCCGTCGACGCTGTCGAGCGACAGCCGCCAGATATTTGTGTCCCGCACGTTCCGGGCGAAGACCATGCGACGCTTCGCCGCCGAAAACGTCGGCCAGCTGGCATCCGCCCCCACCCACGGCATCGGCGTGGGCGTGCCGCCCGCCACCGGCACGCGATAGAGCGGCATCGGCACGTTGAGCGAAATGCGGTAGACCAATTCGTGTCCATCCGGCGTCCACGCTGCCGTGGTGACATCCGTCGGGATGGGTGCGAGCGCCGGCTCACCATCAATCTGAAAGTCCGGCGTGAGCCGGAACACTTGCGCGGAGCCGCCGACACTGAGCGGAAAGAGGAACGCGGCCAGACGGCGGCCATCCGGCGACAACGCGAGGGGTGACCAGCCCTCCTTCCCTGGAGGTGCTTTCTGAATGGTCGTGATGTCTCCGCTCGCCACATTGATACGCTGGAGATCGCCGGCATCCTCGGGTCGCACGCCGCCGGAGACCAGCAGATACTTGCCAGCCGGAGTCCAGACCAGGTCCGTGATCGGGTTGTTGAACGCCAGGCGGACGTTCAATTCCGCGAGTCGACGAGCCGCGCCCCCCAGCGCCGGTACCGTCAGCACCGCGATGCGCGTCCGATCGATACGCCGGATGAAGGCGATGAAGCGCGCGTCCGGCGACCACGCAGGGTTCATGTCGTCCGCCGGATCGGTCGTCAGCCGCAGGGGAGACCCGGCGCCGACCAGTTGCTGATAGATGTCGTAGTTGTCCTGCCGCTCGCCATTCCAGGCGAAGGCAACGGAGTTGCCGTCCACGGACAGCACGGGGAAGATTTCGCGGCCGGGGTATGTCGTGAGCGGCAGCGGCGTTGACGGCACGTCATCAGGACGCGGTGATGTTGAGCGGCCCGGTGCGAGCAGGAAGACGGCGGCGACAATCGCAGCGGAGACGGCGCCGCCAGCCAACGCTGACGACCACGACCATCGCGAGCGGCCAACCGTCGCGCTCGGCGCTGCTGCGGTGGCCGTCGACTTACCCGAATCGATCTCCTCGCGCAGTTCGTCGAATGCGACCTTGAGATCGGCCATCGACTGCACGCGACGCGCGGGATCCTTGCGAAGGCAACGGGTGATCAACCGGTTCAGTTCCGCAGGCACGTCCGCGCGCACGTCACGCAGCGGCTTCGGCTCCTCGCGCAACACGTCGGCCAGCACCGACGCGTTCGAATCTCCCTGGAACGCGCGCTTGCCGGTGCACATTTCGTAGAGCAACGCGCCGAACGAGAAAATGTCGGACCGCGCATCGAGCGGCTTGCCTTCGGCCTGCTCCGGCGACATGTACGCGGCCGTCCCGACAATGATGCTGGCCGCGGTCTGCGTCACCATGCTCTGCGCCGGCGCGGCGTCTTCAATCAACTTGGCCAGCCCGAAGTCGAGCACTTTCACGCGGCCGTTCGGCTGCACCATCACGTTGGCGGGCTTGAGGTCGCGATGGACGATCTTGCGCGCGTGCGCGTCGGCGAACGCATCGGCGATCTGCGACGCCACGCGCAACACGTCGCTGACGCGCATGCCCTGCGCGGTGATCAGCTGATCGAGCGGCTGCCCTTCGACGAACTCCATCACCATGTAGGTAACGCCGCCATCAGACCCGACGTCGTGCACGGTGACAATGTTCGGGTGATTGAGGCTGGAGACCGACTTCGCTTCGAGAATGAATCGCGCCTGTCGATCGGCATCGCCGGCGGCGTCGGCGCGCAACACCTTGAGGGCGACGACACGATCGAGCCGCGGATCGCGGGCACGATAGACCGTGCCCATGCCGCCTTCGCCCAGGAATCCAAGGATCTCGTACGGGCCGACGCGTTTCGGAGGGGCAGTCATCAGGCGATGGCGCGCCGATTATAGCGGCTATTCGCCCAGAAACGCCGACGCGTAATCGGCCATCGCCGCTTCGACCACCTTCAACGCATGATCGCGTCCGTAGACCTTGCGGATCTTCGCGACCGGGCGCTGGCCCGGCACCAGCTTGTAGGTGAGGAAGTAGTGCTGCAAGCGCTCGATCAACACCGGCGGCACATCGCTCACATCGCGGGCGGTGCCCCACATGTTGTCGTTCTCGAGCACGGCGATGATCTTGTCGTCGGCCTCGCCGCGATCGATCATCTGCAGCCCGCCGATGACGATGCAGCGGGCGATGATTTCGTTGCGGGTGATCGGCCGCTCGCTGAGCACGCAGATGTCGAGCGGATCGCCATCGCCGCGCTTCGATCCGGGCGCGAGCTTCCGGACGCGATCCGCGCAGTAGGTGCGCGGGATGAAGCCGTAGAGGGCGGGATGCTGGCTCGAGAATCGCTGCGGCCGGTCGACGTGCAGGTAGCCCGAGACCTTGTCCACCTCGTACTTCATGAGGTCGAACGGCGTGATCTCGATGAAGGCGTTGAGGTGCACGGGCGGCTCGGGACCGACATCGAGGCCATGCCACGGATGCGGACGGAACTGGAACACGGGAGTCGTTGTCTTCTTCTTCGACATGGATGTATCCCTCCATGGTAGCGTGACTCATGCCTGAGGCGGCACTGCCCCGCCGTGCGGATTTCACGGCGCTTCGCGAAATCCCCACGCGGTGGATGGACAACGATCATTACGGCCACGTCAACAACGTCGCCTATTACTCGTTCTTCGACACGGCGGTGAACGGATTCCTGCTGGAGGCCACGGGCCTCGACATCCGCGAGCTGCCGGCGATCGGCATCGTCGCCGAGTCGAGCTGCCGGTACCTGTCCGCGATCAGCTTTCCCGACACGATCCACGCAGGGGTGGCGATCGAGAAGCTCGGCACCAGGAGCATCGTGTATGCGATCGCGCTGTTCAGGAACGATGACGAGACGCCGTGCGCGGTGGGCCGGTTCGTTCACGTCTACGTTGATCGGGCGACGCGGCGGCCGGTGGAGATTCCAGCGCCCATCCGCACGGTGGTCGAGGGCATCAAAAACGTCTAGAATCCAGAAGCCGCAGGAGGCACACATGACGCGCTTGTCACGGC
>CAZBYY010000177.1:0-7628 GCA_964495855.1 uncultured Acidobacterium sp.
GCGAGCGGCCCACGAGATCCAGGAGCACGGTGATCACCAGCGCGAACGCGTACGGTGCTCCAAGGCGGTGCAGCCGCCGGGCGTAAAATGCGCCGGCGCGAAATGACTGTTCACCGAACGCGGATTGCGCGGCACGTAAGTGGATGAAGAATCCGCTTAGTACGAAGAACACCATCACCGCCTGGCGGCCATACCGAAACGCCGCCGAGGCATACACAATCGGCTCGACAATGCGGGCGTGCGGGGCTGCCAGCCATGCGGAGTGCCCGGCCCACAGTAGCCACCGGCAGTGCCCGAGCATCACGTAGGTGGCCAGGATGCCGCGAAGCATGTCGAGCGATCGCAGGTTGATCGCAGGCGTCTTCACGGGCGAGCCGGCACTCCGGCGGCCACATCCGACAGTCTGAAGGGCGTGGCCGATCGACGCATGCGCCGCCACAGCCGATACGTAGCGGTCGAGACCGGGCGTCGTTCGATCCGCGCGCACGACCGCAAGCCATCGACAATGCCGGCGAGGCGGACGCCAAGTCGCGCAGGCCGCCGTGTGTGCGCGACCAGGCCGGCGATCGTCTTTGGCAGTTGCGTCACCAGCTCGGCTGCCGGCGCGTTCTGCCACTCGAATAGAATCGCATTCCGCGGGCCGAAGTGGTCCATGCGGCGGAAGTCGCGACGCGGCGACTCGAAATGGTGGATGGCCTCGCTGACGCCGAGGCGCACCATATAACCGGCATCCAGCAGCCGGATGCAGAGATCGCTTTCTTCACCTTGGTGAAACAAGGCCTCGCGATACCCGCCTTGATTCAGGAATACGTCACGCCGGACTGCGTGGGCCGTGCCGATGAAGGCAGCCGTCACGTAGACGTGTTCGCGATCCGGAGCAGACTGCCGCACGATCGAATCGCGGTTGACGTCGATGTAGGGAATGGCCACCGCGGCAATGCGCGGATCATCGAACGCCAGGAGAACGTCGCGCACGATGTCGGGCGACGAGAAGACCGCGTCGTCATCAAGCGACACGATGACGTCTCCGGAAGCCAGGTTCGCCGCTTCATTCCGGCCGACGATGTACCCTCGCGGCCGGTCGTGCCGGACCACCCGCACGCCTGCAAACTCTCGGGCGATCATGTCTGCCGTTCCGTCTTCCGATGCGTCATCCACCACCAGGACTTCAGGCCGGGCGCTCTGCGCAGCCACGCTCTGCAGGCACTGTCGCAATTCGTCTCTGCGGTTGCGCGAGGTAACAACCACGGTGGCGGTCATGGCCGCGGCAGCCACCCGTGCCGGGTCAGCGCGTCCTCGATCGACTCGGCCAGCACGATGTGGCCATCGATCGAAAAGTGCATGTCGTGGGGGTCCTGGAAGCAACGCACGGCGTCCGGTCCAAGTCGCGCGAACGACGGCAGCAGGTCGATCGGGAACACGCCGGGTATGGCCGCGAGCGATGCGAACCGATCCCAATAGTTCTTCGCCATCCGGTAGCGTACGTAGTTCGAGTAGACCACGGGTGCAACAACGAGCGGGCGCCGGCCGGCGAGCGTCTTCAGCCGCGCGATCAACGCCGACATGAGCAGCCATCCAGGGCTGTCGGCGCTCGCGTATTCCGGGAACGGCTCCCATGGCCTGATCGCATAGCCGACCGCCTTCAACAGCCCGGCGCCCGGCAGACGGCTGATCGCGGCCTTGCCGCGGAACACGAGCGACCGTGGTTCGTCGACGATCGCCGAGGTTGCGTGCGGATCGGGAGGATGCAACACCAACTCACCGCGAACCAGCTCGAATCGTGGCTTTGGGCGATGCACCGTTCGGCCCGTCGCCGGATCGATCGCTTCTCGAACCGATGCGAGGTTGCGGCGGATATTCTGCAGGAACGGCAGGATCAGCACGATGTCGTGCTCGTATCGCAAACCGACGTGCTCGTAGAGCAACACCTGCTGGTCGGTGCCCGACCCTTCGAGCGCCAGGTTGACGACCTCGACGCCGGGATGCCGCCGCTCGATCAGCTCGCTGAACCGTTGCTGGTTGCTCACGAACTGTCCTGCCGCCATGGAATCGCCGAGCACGACGATGCGCGTCGTCTGCGGGGACTTCGCGTACGGGTAGTCGCGGTCGCTGCGAATCCCCTGGCTGTTGACGCCGATCGTATAGTGGCCGCCGCCCGGACGCGGCAACGTCAGCCGCGTGTTCGGGATGTAGCGGTAGCCGATCACGGCGTCCGGCTCGACATACGGCTTGGTATCGAGAACGGTCGTTACCACAGCGTGTACATTTCGTCCGGGATGCCCTGTTCACGATCGGCGGCCGCGGAGAACTTCTCTTTCGGCTGCAAGCGCGGGGGCGCAAACCGCCGCGCGAGCGCGGCGAGCACGCGTTCCGCCAGCGACGGAAGGTCCGCTTCCGCCGGAGACGATTCAGAGAAATACGTCACATCGCTCGCAGCCGGCTGTCGTTCGATCCAGAGCGATGCGGCCCGAGGTTCTGTGCGGCGCAAGGGATCCCGGCCGCGAACGATGTTCCGCAGTCGCTGGAGGACCAACAGCGGATAGACGAGCGCCGTCAGCAGCCTGGGCATCGGTCAGTCCAGCGCAAATGATTTCTGATAGGCGGCGACGTCAGCCGCAGATGCGCTCGTCTGCTCGTCCTTGAGCAGCAGCGTGTTCTCGAGCACCAGCGCGTCGATGCCGGTACCGAGGAAACAGCGCAACGCATCCTCCGGCGTGCAGACGATGGGTTCCCCGCGGATATTGAAGCTGGTATTGACCACCATCGGGCAGCCGGTACGCGCGTGAAAGCGCTTGATCAACCTATAGTAGCGCCCGTTGGTCTCCGGCGTGACGGTCTGGATGCGCGCGGAGTAGTCCACGTGCGTGACCGATGGCACCACGGACCGCGGGACATTCAGCTTGTCGATGCCGGCCAGCCCGTGCATTCGATCGGCGGCGTCGGCGAGTCTGCGCTCACCGCGCACCGGCGCCACGATCAGCATGTACGGACTGTCGGCGTCGCGCGGCAGGTCGAAGTACTCGCCGCAGTGCTCGCGCAACACTGAGGGAGCGAACGGCCGGAAGCTCTCGCGGAACTTGATCTTCAGGTTCATCACCTGCTGAGTACGCGGCGAACGCGGATCGCCGAGGATCGATCGCGCCCCGAGAGCGCGCGGGCCGAATTCCATCCGGCCGTGGAACCACCCCACCACCTTCTCCGCCGCCAGCAGTCCGGCCACACGCTCCAGCAACGCGTCTTCATCGTCGATCGGATGAAAGACGGCCTGATGTTGCGTCAGCACCTCGCGGATGGAGGTGTCCGAGAATGACGGGCCGAGGTAGGAGCCATGGAGCGCGTCCGGTTGCGGCGTGCGCGGCTGCCTCAACAGGTGGTGCCAGGTGACCTGCGCGGCGCCGAGCGCGCCACCCGCGTCACCGGCGGCGGGCTGGATCCAGATGCGATCAAACGGCCCGTCACGCAGGATCCGCCCATTGCCGACGCAGTTGAGGGCGACGCCGCCGGCAAGGACAAGGTTGCGGGACCCGGTGAGCGCATGCGCCTGGCGCGCGCACTTCAGCATCACGTCTTCACACACCGCCTGGACCGATGCCGCAAGATCCATGTCGCGCTGTGTCAGCCGCGACTCCGGGTCGCGGGGCGGTGAGCCGAACAGGTCATGAAACTTCCCGCTCGTCATCGTGACGCCGCCGCAATAGTTGAAGTAGGTCTGATCCATCCAGAAAGAGCCGTCGTCGCGAATATGAATCAGGTGCGACTTGATCAGGTCCGCGAACCGCGGTTCGCCGTACGGCGCGAGACCCATCACCTTGTACTCGCCCGAGTTCACGCGAAAGCCCGTGTAGTAGGTGAAGGCGCTGTAGAGCAGCCCGAGGGAATGCGGAAAGCGCAATTCGTGGGTCAGTGTGATGCGATTGCCACGGCCGTTCCCGATCGTCGTCGTCGACCACTCACCGGCGCCATCGAGCGTCAGGATCGCCGCTTCTTCGAACGGCGACGGGAAGAAGGCGCTCGCGGCGTGCGCCTCGTGATGGTCGGTGAACACAAAGCGGCCACGATAGCCGCCGCCGAGCGCGCGATCGAATTCCCTCGGCAGGTGCAGCTTCGACTTGAGCCAGAGCGGCAGCGCTCGTTGATACGCCGCAAAGCCGGACGGCGCGATCGCGCTGAACGTCTCCACGAGACGCGAGAACTTGGTGCGCGGCCGGTCGTAGAACGCCACGTGATCCAGGTCCGCAGGCGTCAGCCCGCCGGCCTCCAGGCAATACGCAACGGCGTGCCGCGGGAAGTGGTGATCGTGCTTCCTGCGCGTGAACCGCTCTTCCTGCGCCGCGGCAACAATGTGTCCGTCACGCAGCAAGACGGCGGCTGAGTCATGGTAAAAGGCCGAGAAGCCGAGGATTGCTGACATCAGGCGGCCTTCCCCCTCGCGTGTCGCATCGCCGCCACCATCGCTTGCACCGGGAACCCTGCGAGGAACTTGAAGCGGCGTAGCCGCACGTGCCAGGACCAGGTCGACCAGTACAGCCGCCACGCCTCCGCGAACTGCCGCTGCTGGAGGCAGGTCACCATCACCGGACGGAATTGGCGTGACAGGATGATTCTCCGCTCGCGCGCCCGCGCCGGCCCACCGGGGTAGAGCCCCAGTTGCTCCATCTGCAGGGCATGCCGCACGCCGTCAAGCGTACGTGTCGACTGGCTCACCAGGCTCGAGGCGTGGTCGCGATAGCCGAACGTCGCCGGCGAGGTGACCTGGACGAATTGTCCCGCGGTCCCGATCCGCATGGCCAGATCCGCGTCTTCGCCGTTGATCCACACCGGCGCAAATCCGCCGACGTCGCGAAACGCGCTGGTGCGGATCACGAACGACGACGCGCTGTACCATCGCCACTCATCCGAAGACGCAAAATAGTCATCGAACGCCGACCACTCCAGCGGTCCCTCGGTGATGCCGGACAATTGCGCAGCCTCCTGAAAGATCGCCGGCTTGCCGGCGATGAATGCCGGGTGGCTGCCGACGATGATCGAGGCATAGACGCCAAGCGTCCACGGAAACCAACGGTCGTCGCTGTCAAGGAACGCCAGGTACTCGCCGGTGGCCCGAGCCGCTGCCAGGTTTCGCGCCGCGCCCGGTCCCTGGTTGGATTGTCGGACCGTCTCGATCCGCCCGGCGTACTGCGCCAGCACCGCGTCGGTGGCGTCCGTCGATCCGTCATCGGCGACGATGACTTCGTAGTCGGCAAATCGTTGGGCGAACACCGAGGCCAGCGCCTCGGCGAGGAGCGACGCGCGATTGAACGTCGGAATGATGACCGAGAACAGCGGCACGTCAGTGAGGACCCAGTCCGGTTTTCGAGAACAACTCCGTGAAGCGGTGCACCCAAGTGTGGCTCGCGAGCGCCCGCCGGTAGCCGGCCTCTCGAAGCCGCTCGGCCGCATCGGGATGCGCTAGGTAGAAGCGCGTCTTGTCGACCAACTCTTCGGGCGTTTGATACGTGTCGATCTCGCGGCCGATCTCGTAGAACGCAGTGATCTCGTCCGTGTGCCCGGTCAGGTAGCAGGTGCGGCACATCGGCGCCTCGAAATCCCGCAGCCGCACGTGTGGGACCAGGCGCCGGCCCCGCGGCCCGTCCACCCACACGTTACTGAAGTTCAAACAGACCTCGTGCCGGCCAAACACATCGAGTTGGCGATCGAATCGTACCGGGCCCCTCGCGTGCGGGGCGAACAGATCGATCTGCCGCTGTTGTGAGCGGCGCTGCACCAGCCGCTTGCCGATGCGTGAAACGCCGCCGACCAGCCCCTCGGCGGCAATGATGTCGCGCGCTGCTTTACGATACCCCGGCCACGATCCGGGCACCGGCTGCGGCCGGCCCAGATATTCGGCCGGCGCCGACGAGGCGGCGACGGGCGACGCAGGGTCCGCAAAACCCCATCCCGGACCGTAGATCTCCACGGGCACGCCCGCCTCGATCAGCGCCGCCATCCAGTCACCGCGATCCGCGTAGTTCTGACCAACGAAACAGGCTCGCGGGATTCGGTCGACGTCGACCGGATGGTACACGCGTGGGTCGGCAGCCATCTGCACCCAGACCGGACGCGCGCCGGCCCGGAGGTAGCTGTCGCGGGCATCCCGCTCGGCATGCCACGACACGTCAACCTTCGCGGCAATCGCTGCAACGTTGGCGAACTGGTGAATGCTGTTGCAGTAGTAGTTGATCGAACGAATGCCAAGCGCATGCACGCGGTCGAATCCCGCGGGATCGAAATGCGCGTTGTAGAAGTAGCTGAGAAACAGGTCGATTGGCTGCCGCGCGTGCGCGCGCTCGAGCTCCTCGATGATGCGCGCGGTCGTCTCCGCGCGCACCGCCAGTTCCTGTCGCGTAAATCCATCGGCGACGTCCATGAACCGGCTCGTCGGGGCCAGATCGGTTTGCGACTCGATCAGTTCGTGGCCGAGCGCGGTGAGCGCCGGATAGAAATTGCCGCTCCAGAGACCGCCGTAGAACGCGGCCGGATCGTTCGCATGACGGACGGCAATGAAGATTCGCATCAGCCGATCTCGCGATGTACCGCTCGCTCGAGCGAATCGTAGAAGACTTTCCGGATAGTGGCCGGCTCGAAATCGCGGTTGCCCGCGGCAACGACCTGTTGTGACAGGCGCGCTCGCAGCGACGCGTCAGCGGTGAGCCGCTGGACCGCGGCGCGCACCTCGTCCACTGATCCGTCCGCCACGGTAACAACAGCATCGCTGTTGCGCAGGCCCCACTTGACGCCAGTCGCGTAGGATGGGCCGGTGATCAGAACCGGCATGCCCAGCGCCACGTATTCAGTGAGTTTGCTGGGAAAATGCGTCTCGTAGAGCGACCGCATTTCAGGGCTGTACGAATACGGCAACCACACCACGTCGCATTCGGCCTTTACCCGATCCCACAGTTCATGGTTCGCCATGAAGGCGCCGGCATGTGTCGTATGCGGAGGCAGCGGGTTCCATGCATCTCGTGAATAGATTCGAAGCGTCAGCAAGTCGGCGAGGGCAGGCATCAGAGTCCTAACGGCCTGGCCGTAGCCGTACGACTCGGCACCGGTGTACCCGACACTCAACCTCCCGGCAGCAGCCAGAGTTTCGCTCGCCGACGCAGGCCGGCCCGTCAACTCATCGGAACGGCTCGGGTACAACACCGTGCCAGGCGCGCCGTAGATCGTGTCAAATCGGCGCGCCATCTCGGGGCTCACGCAAAAACGAACGGCGGCGTCGCGGTAGATCGAGGCGATCCGACGGCGTTGCGCCGGCGCAAATATCGGGTAGACGCGCTCGAACGACTCGATCTCGTCGTGGCTGATCAAGGCGAGGGGAATGCCCCGCCGGACGCAGAACCGGTGCGCCGCATCGACGTAATCGAGCCGCTCCATCACCGTCACGACGATGTCCGGCTGGAAGGGACCGACGGCCGTGTCAACCCACGCGTCGGGAATGCGGCCCAGGAGGGACACCGATTCCAGAGACCACTTCAGCGACGCAAAACGCGTCAGGTTCCATCGGCTCGAGGCCGCGGGTTTCAGCTCGACGTATTCGCACCCAAGGATCCGGGACTGCGGTTGCGGCGCGGGACCGACCGCTTTCAGCC
>CAZBYY010000178.1:0-7574 GCA_964495855.1 uncultured Acidobacterium sp.
CCGAAGAACAACGCGGCGGCGGTCGCCGCCACTCGCGGTCCGCGCCGCTCGACCCACGGCCCGCCAAACGCCGCGCTGAGGCCGAGCAGCACGAGCGCGGTCGTGAACGTCGTGTAGGGCGGGCTGAACCACCAGGGCTCGTTCGGGAACAGCGCCTGGATCGGGCGGTTGAACGTGCTCCAGGCATACACGGAGCCGATGCAGATGTGCACGGCGACCGCACCGACGGGAATCAGCCAGCGGCTGGAGACCCCGGGATCGTGGCGAGGCTGAGGCAAGCGACGCTATCTTACACGCTACGATTGGTCCGGTGAGTCCACGTCACGAGATCCCCGAAGAGTTCCAGGAGTACCGCGACCACCGCTGGCGCCGCGAAGGCGCCAGGCAAGTGACGACCGCGCAGGAGGCTGAGCGATTCATCGACCAGGTCGGCTTCGCGTTCTGCCTGACGGACTCACGCCGGCCGGGGCCGTCGCTGTATGTCGCCGTCTGCGGGCGTCGCGACGCCGTGATGCCGCGCAACGTGCAGAAAGACGAGGAAGCGTCGGCGACGTGGCTGCTCAAAGACGAGCTGATCCGCCGCGGCAACGTGTACTACGGCAAGCTCGCGCGCGGCAAGGCGATGTTCATCGCGCCCCACATGGTGCCGTTCTTCAACGCGATCTGGGGCGTGCGCAAGGCCGATGAACCGAAGCGCCTCGGCAAGGACGCGCAGAAGATCCTCAAGGTGCTGCGCAAGGAGTGGGAGATGGCGACGTCGGACCTGAAGGCGGATTCCGATGTCACCGATCGCCGCGCGTTCACGCTCGCCCTCGATGAACTGCAGGCGGCGATGCTCGTCATTCCCGAAAGCGTCTACTATGAGCCGAAGTTCACCTACATCTGGACGCTCGGCGTGTCGCGGTTTCCGGACGCGCTCCGCAAGATGGTCAGGCGAGAGGTGGCGGTAAAAGAGATTGCGCGCTGCTTCCTGAGCAACGCCGGCCTGACGATTCCAGGCGAGCTCGCGCGTGTCACCGGCCTGTCGCGCCGCGAGGCGGGCCTCGGCAATCGCGCCCTCGTGAAAGAAGGCTTCGCGATCATGCTGTCTCCGGGGTGGTACCAGCGCCATCCCGTCGAACGACCGTAACACCCCCGTCAGTATTCCTTGCAGCGCGTCGCGAGCAACCGCGTCGCCTCATCGAGGTTGATGTCGGCCACGAGGAGACCCGGTATGCCGTACGGCTGGAACGCCAGCACGCTGCCATCCGGCCTGGCAATCGCGGACGTGGTTCCCGATCCTTCGCTCGCGCAATTGACCATGGCAAAGAAGATGGTGTTCTCCGCGGCGCGGCAGAGCGCCGCCTTCTCGTGGAACGTGTTGCGCGGATCGGCGAAGGCGGTGGGGCGATAGCTGCCGGGCTCGGCTTCGTGCAGGTGCGGATGGAAGACGATCTGCGCCCCGTGCGTCGCCGGCCACCGCACCGTTTCGGGATACCGCCATCCCTCGTGGCAGATGCTGACGCCGAACGTCACCGCGCCGGCGGTGAAGATGCGGCGTTGCCCGTCGCCGGCGCGATAGATCGCGTCTTCTGACGGATCGAGCTGGCCCTTGTCCTGGAAACCCGCGACGCTGCCGTCGCGATTGATGACGAGCGCGCTGATCATCGGCGTGCCGTCCACGACTCGCTCCGTGCCGAGCACCACCGCGATGTTCGACGCAGCGGCCGCCTTCGCGATCCGCCCCCACGCGCGTTCGAGGAACGCCGCATCTGGTGGTGGTGGCTCATGCCCGAGCCCGCGATACCCGGGCACGTACGCTTCCGGAAAACAGATGATCTCGGCGCCGGCTGCTGCGGCCTCGTGGATCGCGCGTTCCGCGCGCGCCACTGAGTCGTCCGGACTGTCGGGGTAGGGCAGGTTGGCAAGGGCGATGCGGGCCGTGGCCATGGCCGGACGATATCATGTAGCGCAACGCATGATGAATGAGCAGGAGGCCGCCTATCACGAGCTCTGCGCCTATACGCTGCAGAACGCGGATGCGCGCTTCATCCATCAGCATGTCGTCGATGCGTATGCCGCACAAACCGCGACAGCGGCTACCAAGCCGATTCGCCTGGTATTTGCGCTCGTGGGGCTGCACTTGCATCTTGAAGTCGGTAAGACCGGCCGAGAAGTCCAGCTCGCGCACATGCAGATGGCCAGGCGCAAGCGCGAGTGGCCGAAGATTGCCCTGCCGGAGGCGCGAGGCCTCGTCACGGCCATCGATGTGATGCGCGCGCCTGCGGGTGCCGAGCGCGAGCGCGCCATCGACCAATGGTGTGAAGCCGTGTGGGAGGCTTTCAGCGGCCAGGCCGGTGTGATCGCCGCGCTGGTCGACGAATACGCGGTTCGCTAGGTGGACGTAGTAGACAACCTGGTTGACTAAAGATGGTCAACCAGGTAGACTGCCGTATCGATGGCTCCTGGCGAACCTGTGTCCCGCGTGCGGGTCGACGAGCTGGACGAGGCCCAGCCGCTCGGACGCCACCTGATCCTGGTCTTCCGTGAGTTCGAGCTCGAAGTGCTCGACGCCCTGCACGAAGCCGGCTACCACGACCTGACGGCCGCAGACCTCGACATCCTGCGATTTATCAAGCCCGGCGGCAGCCGCGCGCAGGATGTCGCCCGGCTGGCTGGGATTACGAAACAGGGTGTCGCCAAGGCGGTCAGCGATCTCGAGTCGCGCGGCTACGTGCGTCGCCGCGCCGACGCCGCGGATTCGCGCGCCAAGGTGATCGCCTTCACCCGGTCAGGCGAATCGCTGATCGGCACCGCCATCGACGCGATTCGGCGCATCGAGCACCGCTACCAGCGCATCGTCGGCACGCGCCGCGTCCACGAGCTCAAGCGCGCGTTACGCGCGCTGTTCCACGATCACCGTGAAAGGAGGGCGCGGTCATGAAGCGCGTGCTGTTGGACGGCGATGCGATCGCCTACCGTGACGAGGGCACGGGCCCGGCGGTTGTGTTCGTGCACGGCACGCCGAGTTCGTCGGCGGAGTTCGCGGAGGTCATCGCGGCGTTAAGTGGTCAGTTCCGATGCGTCGCGATCGATCACCTGGGATTCGGCGAGTCCGCCAAGCCCGAGCACGGCGATTACTCGATGACCGCGCATTATCGTCGCCTCGCCGCGCTTTTGGAACACCTGGCAGTGCGCGAGTTCCATCTCGTCGTCCATGACTTCGGCGGTGCGATCGCGCTGCCCATGGTCATCGACCATCCGGAGCGCGTGATCAGCCTGACGCTCATGAACACGTGGCTGTGGCCGCTCGCCGAGACGGAGCCCGCCCTGAACAAGCACGCGCCGCTGCTCAGGTCCGCACTGATGGCGTTTCTGTATCGACGCCTCAACTTCTCGGCACGCGTGCTGGTCAAGGCCGCCTGGGGCTCGCACCGACCACTGACGCGCGAACACCACCGACGCTACATGAGCGCGTTCAAGACGGCGCAGGAAAGGAACGGCACCGTCGCGTTTCTGAAAACGTTGCTGGATCCGCACGAACCTGCATGGGCGATGGCATCCAGTCTCGCGTCGCACGCGCCGAGACGCACGCTGTTGCTGTGGGGAATGGGCGATCGCGTGATCACGCCGGCAACGCTGCGAAGATGGACCGATCTGCTACCGGCCGCCCGTGTCGTCGAACTGCCAAACGTCGGACACTTCGTCGCTGACGAAGCGCCCGAACTCGTGGTGAGGGAGTTGAGGGGTTTTCTCGCCGACGACGGCGCGCATCGCCGAACGGCGTGAAGCCTCGAGGGGCGGTCGTCCGCTAGGGCCGCGCACGCACCCGCACGCCGTCGACGACCCGCTCGCCGGGGTGGGCGATCACCAGCGCACCTGCATCGAGCCCCTTCATTACTTGGGCCAGGCGCGGTGTTTGTTCACCGACGTCGAGCAGCGACAGGCGGGCGCGCCCATCGACGATCGCAAACGCCGCCCATCGGTCGCCGTCGCGGAAGAGCGCGCTCGTGGGCACCAGCAGCGCATTGGCGATGTCGCGGACGACAATGGCGACGTCGACGCGATACCCGTCGCCCAGCACGCCATCCTCCTCGCCGCCGCGGGTGTCGACGTCGACAATCACGTTGACGCGCTGCTCTTCGACGCCGAGTGCCGAGATCTTGGTGAAGCCCGACGGTTCGATGCGTCGCACGTGGCCGGCATACGGCGCATCGTCGCGCGACGCGGTAATCAGGGCGCGCGCGCCAGGTCGAATGCGGGCCGCATCGCTCGACAGCAGGTCAACGACCACTTCAAGGTCGGTCGCATCGCCGATTTCGACGAGGGCCTCGCCGGCGGGGACGACGGCTTCGCTTTCGCGCAGGCGGCGCAGGATCACGCCGTCGGCGGGCGAGACCACGTTGACGACCCGAGCGTCGAGAGGCGAGGACGGATCGTTCAGGCGCGCCATGGCTTGTTGCAGTTCTGCCGCTGCGGCCTGTGCGGCAAAGGCCGCGGCCTGTGCCGCCTCGGCGGCCGATCGCGCATCGGCCTCACGCAGATCGAGTTCCTGGGGCGCCATCACGCCTTCCGCAGCGAGCCGGCGCGCACGCTCGGACTCACGCTGCGTGTAGGCGCGCACGCTTTCGGTCCGCCGCTGCTCGGCCTCGGCTCGTCCCAGGGCCGCGCGGGCGCCGTTGACGATCGCCCGGGCTTCGGCATGCGCGCGCGCATCGATCAGGGGCGGCATCGCCGGCTGCACGCGGGCGACGACATCGCCGCGGTGCACGCGGTCGCCGGGTTCGAGCTCGACCCGCAAGACGCGTCCTGCCGCGGGCGACGAGACGACGAAGCGATCGCGGACGCGCGTGCGTCCCTCTTCGGTGACGTCTACGGTCAGCGTGCCACGGGTCGTCGTCACGGCGTCGACCAGGAGCGTCTGAGGCCAGAGCGCCACCGCAAGCAGCGTGCCGATCCCTGCGGCAGTGATCAGCAGTCGTCGATCCGTGAGGAGTTTTCGCATGGTCGTCACTCCGAAGTCTTGAGCACGGCGATCAGGTCGAGGTGATCGAGCCGTTGCCGCACCAGCAACGCCGACAGTGCCGCTGCCACGATCGTCGTCAGCCACGACCACGCGATGGTCGCGGGCGTTACGACGAAGGACATGCGGTACATCTCGTTGCTCATCGATTGCATGATCGCCTCGCCCATGGCGTAGCCAATGGCGGCGCCGACCGGCAGGGCGATCACCGTGAGCGCGGCCAGTTCGCCGAGCAGCAGCAGCGAGATCTCTGCGCGCGTGAAGCCCAGCACGCGCAGGCTGGCCAGCTCGCGGCTCCGTTCCGACAGTGACACCCGGGCCGCGTTGTAGATCACGCCGAAGGCGATGATTCCTGCGAACATCACGTTGATGAACACCTGCAGGTTCATGTTCTCGGCGACCAAGGTCTCAAAATTGGCGAGCATCGCGTCGCGCAGCGACACACTGGCCACCGCCGGCATGCTTTTGATGGCGTTGTAGAACTGCTGTCGCTGTGAAGAATCGAGCGTCACGGCAGCGCCGGTGATCGTGCCGGTTTCGTGCAGCAGGCGCTGCGCGCGGTCGATGCGCATGTAGGCGCGCAGTCCGAGTTGGTCGTCGACAAAGCCGGCGATCGGAATGGTCTCGCTGCCGCGCCGGCCTTCGAGTAATTCCGCTTTGAGGCTGTCGCCGGCGTTGACACCGAGGATGCGCCCGAGCGAGCGGGAGAGGACCAGGCCTTCGGCTGGCAGCGCCACCGGCCCTCGGACCTGGTCCACCACGCGTTCCAGCTGCGGCGATGCGGGCAAGCCGATGATTGCCAGCGTGCGTGACTGCGTCTTCGATCGCAGTCGTACCGGGATGGCGCGCATCGGTTCGACGTCGATCACGCCAGGCAGGTGCGCAATCGCTTCCACCGCGCGCATCGTCCGCGGCTGGTTCAGCGCGATCGTGGCGTCCTGCCGCATCGCATCGGTGAACTGTGCGTCGATCAGGCGATCCATGACGTCGAGAAACGACAAGCCGACGAACAGCACCGCCACGCCGAGCGCGATGCCGAGCACCGATACCGCCGTTCGCATCGGCTGCCGTTGCATGTTGCGCGCGACCATGCGTCCCGTGAACGTCAGCCGCAGCGGATGCCACCGAAGCTCCAGGATGCTGCGCGCGTAGCGGGCGGGGCCTTCCGGGCGCATGGCCACCGCGGGCGGCACGGCGACGGCGTGTCGCACCGCCGACTGCGCGCCCAGCGCCGCAATCAGCAGGCTGCCGCCAAGCGCCTGCACCACCAGCGTGGGGGAAAGGTAATAGGTGAGCGCGGGGAAGTTGAAGTAGAAGTTGTAGAGGCCCGTGAACTTGGCGCCGAGCCAGGCGCCGGCAGCGATTCCCGTCAACGACCCGGCCGCGCCAATCACCATCGCCCATTTGGTGTAATGCCACGCGAGAGCGCGATTCGAATAGCCGAGCGCTTTGAGCGCGGCGATCTGTCCCCGTTGCAGTGCCAGCGCACGCGTCATCGCCACGTGCAGGATGAAGGCGGCCACCGACATGAAGATCAGCGGCACGATCATGCCGAAGGTTTGCAGCTGCGACAGCTCGTTGTCGACCGACCACGCCGACAGCTGCAGGGATCGCGGGATGGCGCCACGGCCGCCATATTGCGCCAGCAGCCGGTCGAGGTCCGCGATCACGTCGGCCTCGGACCGGCCGGTCCCGACATCGACCGTCACGTCGTTGAACGCCCCGTCCATGTCGAGCGCCGCCGCCAGGCTCCGACCGTCCATCCAGAACACCCCGAAGCGCTTCGCATCGGGCACGATCTCGCCGGGGCGGATGGCGTAGATGTATTCCGGCGACATCGCCACGCCGACGATGGTGAGCGTGCGCCGCCGGCCGTTGATCAACGCGATCACGGAATCACCAGGCGCGAAGCCATGCGCGTTCATGAAGCGCTCGCTCGCAATCACTTCGTTGTCGATGGTCGAGTCGATCCAGCGGCCTCGCCGCAGCACGAGATCGTTGAGCGGCGGACGGCCGTGCGCCGGCAGCGAGATCAGGCGCGCCGTCGCCGGATCATCGAGGTCGGCGACGTCGAGCGTGACATCCGCGACGACACGCGTGGCGACGCGCTGCACGCCGGCAATCGCGGCGATGCGGGGCGTCAACGACAGCGGCGCGCGTGTCACCGACGCGAACACGTCGGCCAGGCGCGCGCTGTCGTAGTACTCCGCGCGCGCCCGTTGCAGAGAATCGAAATTCGAGAAGTAGGCGATGAACATCGCGACGCCGGCGGCGATCACCGTCGCAATCGCGAGGCCCTGGCCCTTCATCGCCCACAGGTCCCGCAGCAGTTTCCGGTCGAGGGTGCGGATGGCCGCCGGGAAGGTCACCATCGCAAGTCCCTCGCAGACGCGCGCTGTTGATTGCGCTCGATCCCGGCGACGCAGCCATCCGCCAGGCGGACGACACGGTCGGCCATTGCCGCGATGGCGGCGTTGTGCGTGATCACGACGGTCGCGGTGCCCAGCTCCCGGTTGACCCGCTCGAGCGCTTCGAGCACGACGATCCCGGTCGTGATGTCGAGGGCGCCGGT
>CAZBYY010000179.1:0-7479 GCA_964495855.1 uncultured Acidobacterium sp.
GCGGCGTCGGTCTGCGTCACCGCGTCGCGCTGGCGTGCCTGGACGCGGCCGAGTTCGCTCAACAGCTCTTCCTTGATGGCCGCGGCGCGGCCGAGTTCGTCGCTGACCGCCTGCACCTGCTTGAGACGCTCCGCCGTTTCCGCCGCGAGGTTCTTGCCCTGCTCGACCAGTTCGGTGAGCCGCGCGCCCTGCTCGTGCACGACCGCATCGTCTTTTTTCACCGACTCGGCGAGCTGCTGGGACCGCTCGAGTGACTGCTGCAGGGCGGTGACCTGTGCGGTGATCGGCACGAGCCGCGTCTGCATCGCCGCCACGCCGTCGAGCTTCTGCTGCACGTCGACGACCTGCGTGCCGAGCGTGTCGCACAGGCTCTTGAGGTTTTCCACTTCGTTGCGGCGCGCCAGTTGCTCGGTCAGCTTGCGGTCCACATCCGACGTCAGCACGTGCAGGTTGTTGACCCGGCTCTCCAGCTTCTCGATGAACTGCAGCCGCGCGCCGACGCGCGTCAACTGCGCATCCAGTTCGGCCGCCAGCTCCCCGAGGCGCGTCGCGGCCTTGGTGCCTTCGTCCACGGTCGCCATCTTCGCGAGCACCGCGTCCATCTTCGATTCGAGTTCGGGCGTGCGGCTCAACAGCGCCGTGGCGCGTTCGCCGAACGCTTCGAGCGACGCGCGATCCTGCGACAGCTTGTCGCGCAACTGCACGGCGTCGGCGTGCGCGCGATGGAAGTCGGCAATCTCCGACCGCAGTTGCTCCAGGTCCTGCCGCGACTGCTTCAACGCGTCGTGCTGCGCCTGCGTCCGCTTGCCCATCTCGTCGACTTGCGCGAGCCGCTCGCCGAGCGCTTCGAGGGCGCCCTGCTTGCGTGTCATCTCGTCGGCCTGCGCCATCAGCGTCTGGAACGACTTGCTGAGCTCGTCGGCCCGCTGGTTCATCGCCGCCAGCTGCTTGTCCTTCGCCAGCACCCCGTCCATGCGGGCCTCGGACTCGCTCACCGCACCAGACAGCGCACGCAGCCGGTGATCGCACTGGTCGAATTCCTTCTTGTCGACTGACAGCCGCTCGACCGTGCTCTTCAGATAATCAACGAGTCTGCGGCTTTCCTTGTCGAGCCGCGCGAAGTCGCGCCCGAATTCTTCGCGCATCGTCGTGGCGGCGGACAGCTGCGCTGTCGTTTCTTGTGCCAGTTTCTCCATGCGCGAGACGGTGTCGGCGGCGAGTCCGACCTGCTTGCTGCCTTCGTTCAACTTGGCGATCTGTACGTCCATCGCCCACGCCATTTCGTTCAGGCGGTTGGCCTCGACGACGGCGCGTTCGACAGCGTGTTTCTGGGCTTCGAGCGCCTTCGCCTTCTGCGAGACGTGTTCGGCCAGCGCGTTCAATGAGGTGAGGCGCTCTTCGGTGCTCTTGCTCAACTCCTGGAGCTGCACCAGCGGCCCGAGCTTCTTCTCGATCTCCTTGACGTTCTCCATCGCTGTTGCGGAGTCGTCTTTCGCTTCGCGCGAGGCTTCACGGATGCGGCTGGATTCCGATGTGAGCTGCGCGCCGACGGAACGGATGGCATCAAGCTCGCCCTTGAGGGCGGTCACGCTCTCAACCGACTTGGTCACCTCGGACGTCGACACCTTCAGGAGCGCGCGCAGGTCTTCGAACGAACTCCGTTCCTTGCGCAGCGTCTCGATCGTCGCCTGATTTTCGAGCGCCTGTGAGGCCAGCTGGTTCACAGCCAATCGATGCTTCTGCAGCTCGCCGTCCGGCGCGGTGATCTTCTCCGAGATGCGCTGCGCCTCGTTGACTTGCTCGACCATCGCCGCGATGCGCTTTTCGATCTGCTCGAGACCCTTGGCGCGATCCTCGTAGCCGGTCACCTTCTGCCCGAGGTCGTCCAGCTTCTTCAGCGCCGCGTCGGCCTTGGTGCCGACCTGCTCGAGCGACTTGCTGGTTTGCGCGAGCTTGGAGGTGCCGCTCGCCATTTGCGTGAGCATGGCGCTCAGCGCGGCGCGTTCTTCGCGCGCCTGCGCGATCAGCGCCTGGAGCTCGTCAACCTACTGCTTCTTATTGCCTTGACTGCCGAAGAGTGCGTCTGGCATGGTGCAGCAACGGCCCAGCTGTTCGCATCCGCCGAAGTCGCAGAAATTGCTGCGCTTACGGTTTCGTCACGTGTCGGTTTCTGCGGCGTTGCACCCTTACATTTCCCGACAGTCGCCGGTTTCCGCCTGAAGTCGTACTGCCGGTGCCGGGCCATCCGCTTGCAGCTCGAGCCGGCATGCTCGCCACCATTGAAAGTGCGACGGTCGTCGGCGTGGACGCCTGTCGCGTCCGCGTGGAGATCGACGTCAGCCGCGGCTTCCCCCACTTCCAGCTCGTCGGACTGCCGGACGCAAGCATCAAGGAGAGCCGCGACCGCGTACGGGCGGCGATGCTCAATTGCGGGTTCGAGTTCCCGGTCCGGCGCATCACCATCAACCTCGCGCCGGCGGACGTGCGCAAGGCTGGACCGGCCTTCGATCTGCCGATCGCCGTCGGGATGCTGGTCGCCACCGAAGTCATCACGCGAACTGATTTTGCGGGCATCGTGCACATCGGCGAATTGTCGCTCGACGGCACGATTCAACCGGCGCGCGGCGTGCTACCGATCGCGTCGGAGGCGCGCCGCAATGGCTCCAGTGCCCTGTTGCTCCCCTTCGACAACCTCGCCGAAGCCAGCGTCGTCGAAGGCCTCCGCCTGCTGCCGGTGCGAACGCTGACCGAAGCGGTGACCCGGTTGAATCAACGAGACGATGAGTGGCCCCTCGCCGAACACCTGGTACCGCACGCACCCTTGGCACCCGAGGCACTTCAGGCACCCTTGGCACCCGATCTTTCCGACGTGCACGGCCAGGCATTCGCCCGTCGCGCGATCGAAGTAGCCGCCGCCGGCGGACATAACCTGCTGATGATCGGTCCGCCCGGCGCGGGCAAGACGATGCTGGCCCGGCGGCTCGCGGGGATCCTGCCGCCGCTGTCGTTTGACGAGGCGATTGAAGCGACGACGATCCACTCGGTCGCCGGCCAACTGCGACCGGGCATCGGCCTGTTGCGCGAGCGACCCTTTCGCGCGCCGCACCACACCATCTCGGACGTCGCGCTGGTTGGCGGCGGCAGCACGCCGCGGCCAGGCGAAGTCAGCCTTGCGCATCATGGCGTGTTGTTCCTCGACGAGATGCCGGAATTCGATCGACGCGTGCTCGAATCCTTGCGCCAACCAATCGAGGAAGGCCGCATCACCGTGTCGCGCGCGCTCCGTTCGGTGGTCTTTCCCGCGCGCTTCGTGCTTGTGGCCGCGATGAACCCCTGCCCGTGCGGCTATCACGGCGACCCGAAGCGTGCCTGCCGATGCACGCCGCCGCAGATCGCGCGGTATCACAACCGGTTGTCGGGACCACTCCGCGACCGCCTGGATCTGGTCGTCGAAGTCGAGGCGGTGCCGATCACCGAGATGACCAACGCCGCCGCCGGAGAGTCATCGGCGACGGTGCGGGATCGCGTGCTCCGGGCGCGCACACGACAGGCTGGGCGTCCGATCCGCTCGCGCGTGAACGCCACGTTGACCGGGCCGGAACTGAAGCGCGTCGCCCCGCTCGACCAGGACGGCCGCCGCCTGCTGGAGCGGTCCGCGGAGCGCCTGCACCTGTCGGCGCGCGCCTTTCATCGCGTGATTCGCGTCGCCAGGACCATTGCCGACCTCGCCGTTGACGAGGCGATCACGACGACACACCTCGGGGAAGCCTTGCAGTATCGATTCGTGGAGAGAACAGCGTGACACGAGCGCGACCCAAGCGCCCGGCCGGAGGCCGGGCAAGGCCATGCTGCCGCAAGAATCTCGGAGCTCACGCGCTACGTTGCGACGCAATTCTTGCTATGGCCAGATGGTCATGGCTATAATGGCGGAATGAAGACATTGGCCGCCGGTAAGTTCAAGGACATCTGCCTGCAGACGCTGGACGAAGTGGCGGAGACGCGGCGCCCGGTGGTCATCACCAAGCGGGGGCAACCGGTCGCCAGGCTGGTGCCGATCACGGCACCGGCCAAGGGCAAGTCCCTGGCCGGCAGCATCGTGTCGGAGACGGGCGATCCGTTCAGCACGGGCGAGGTGTGGGATGCCGATCGTCCTTGATACGCACGCGTGGGTCTGGTGGGTCACCAAGGACCGCCGGCTCTCCCGTCGCGCCCGCGCGGCGATCGATCGCGCCGCCGATCGCGGCCACTTGTACCTGTCGATCTTCTCGGTGTGGGAGATGGCCAGGAAGGTCGAAAAAGGACAACTCGCCCTGGATCGCCCGCTCGACGAGTGGCTCGACGCCGCCCTCCAGGTCGAAGGCCTGCAACTGGCCGAGTTGACCAGGGCGATCGTCGTGGACAGTTGCCGGTTGCCACAGCCGTTCCACGGCGACCCGGCGGACCAACTCATCGTGGCGACCACTAGATCCTTATCCGCGACCCTCGTGACCAGGGACGCCCGGCTCCGCGACTATCCGCATGTAAAGACCGTGTGGTGACCCACGCGTCCTGCGGTTTTGTGTAATTCTTCCGTCATCAAAGCGAATAGAAGGCGAAAATTTGCCTGGTTTGGCACTTTTCGCTTTGAGGATCCGCGGCCGCCCGTGCTAGCCTTTAGAGCTCGCGCCCTGAGGTGCAAAGTCCAAGTAGATCAGGTAGTTGATGCTTTCCAAGCGATACACCCTCGTTCTGGCCGATCGCACGACCGGCGTCGTGCGCCATTTCACCATCAGCGTGAAACCGGTGCTCGCCGTGATCGTCACGGTGATCACGCTGCCGATCTTGATCGGCACTGGCGCCGCCTTGAAGGCCAAGTACGACGTCGCGCAGCTTTATGCCTCGAGCGCGACATTGGAACTCGAAAACGCCAGTTATCGTGCGGCGACCGAGCAGCTGGCCGGCCAGATCATGGCGCTGCAGACCGCGATGTCGGATCTCGGCGCGAAGGCTGCGCTCGACCCGTCCATTCAGAACTCCATGGAGAAGCTGCCGGCGATCGTCAAGAGCCGCGCGATGGGTGGCCCGACGGCCGACACGGCCATCGCGCTGGTGACGCCCGGCCTCAGCTCTCCCGAAAACACCTTCGGCTTGCTGAAGGATTTGCTCACCGGCCTCGAAGATCGGCTGCAGAGCGTGCGCACCAACGTGGACAAGCGCAATCAGCTCGCGGCGGCGACGCCGTCGATCTGGCCGACTCACGGGTGGCTCTCGTCGAGCGCCGGCAACCGCACCGACCCGTTCACGGGTGAAAACGACTTCCACCCCGGTCTCGACATCTCCGCCGACAAGGGCGATCCCGTCTATGCAACCGCTGACGGCAAGGTCACCAACGCGGCGGCATCGGGTAATTACGGCAACCTGGTGGTGATCGAACACGGCTACGGGCTCGAAACCCGCTACGGCCACCTCTCGGCGTTCAAGGTCAAGCAGGGCCAGACGGTGAAGCGCGGGGACCTGATTGGCCTCGTCGGCTCGACCGGGCGTGCCACCGGCGCCCACCTGCACTACGAGGTGCGCGCCAACGGCCGCATCCTCAACCCGCTGCAGCTCCTGCTCAATCCTCGCCGCGGAACCGGGAACTAAGTCCGGCCAGCGCAAGTCTGTATAATGGAGAGATAGCCAGCCTCGTGCTGGCCTCTTCCTTATCTGATGCTTGGCCAACTCCTCACCAAAATCGTCGGCACGCAGAACGACCGCGAACTGAAGCGGTTGCGCCCGCGCGTGGCCGAAGTAAACGCATTCGAGCCCGCCATCAAGGCGCTGTCCGACGAGCAACTCCGTGGCAAGACGGCGGAGTTCCGGGCACGGCTGGCCAACAACGAAGCCCTCGACGACCTGCTGCCTGAGGCCTTCGCCGTCGTCCGCGAAGCCGGACGCCGCGTGCTGCAGATGCGGCATTACGACGTCCAGTTGATCGGCGGCATGGTGCTGCACAGCGGCGCGCTCGCCGAAATGAAGACGGGCGAAGGCAAGACGCTCGTCGCCACGCTGCCCGCCTACTTGAACGCGCTCGAAGGCAAGGGCGTGCACGTCGTCACGGTGAACGACTACCTCGCCCGCCGCGACTCGGAATGGATGGGCCGCGTCTATCGCTTCCTCGGCATGAGCGTCGGCGTCATCCAGCACGACCTCAACGACCAGCAGCGGCAGGTCGCCTACGCCTGCGACATCACCTACGGCACGAACAACGAGTTCGGGTTCGACTACCTGCGCGACAACATGAAGTTCGACATCACGTCGATGGTCCAGCGCGGCCATCACTTCGCGATCGTCGACGAGGTCGACAGCATCCTGATCGACGAAGCGCGCACGCCGTTGATCATTTCGGGTCCAGCGGAAGAATCGACCGACCTGTACTACGAAGTCGATCGCATCATCCCGAAGTTGAAGCGCGGCGAAGTCCACCAGGGCCAGGTGAAGGGCGAAGACCGTGACCGCCTCGAGGCCTCGGGTGACTACGTCGTTGACGAGAAGAACAAGACCGCGACGCTGACCGAGTCCGGCATGGCGAAGGCCGAGCAGATGCTCGCCCACCGCCTGCAGCCGGGCGGTCTCTACGATCCGGCCAACATGCCGCTGCTCCACCACGTGCAGCAGGCGCTCCGCGCGCACGTCCACTATCAGCTCGACGTGCAGTACATGATCAAGGACGGCCAGGTCGTCATCGTCGACGAGTTCACCGGCCGCTTGATGCCCGGACGCCGCTGGAGCGATGGCCTTCACCAGGCGGTGGAAGCCAAGGAAGGGGTCAAGATCGAGCGCGAGAACCAGACGCTCGCGACCATCACCTTCCAGAACTACTTCCGCAAGTACAAGAAGCTCTCCGGCATGACCGGCACGGCGGAAACCGAAGCGCCGGAATTCGCCAAGATCTACAACCTCGACGTCATCGTCATTCCGACCAACAGGGCGCTGACGCGCATCGAGCAGCCCGACCTCGTGTATCGCACCGAGGGCGAAAAGTGGAATGCGATCGTCGACGACATCATCAAGACGCACGAGTCGGGCCGTCCCGCGCTCGTCGGCACCGTCTCGATCGAGAAGTCCGAGCGCGTGTCGAACATGCTCAAGCGCAAGGGCTTGAAGCACATCGTGCTGAACGCGAAGTACCACGCGCAGGAAGCCGAGATCGTCGCGCAGGCCGGGCGCAAGGGCGCCGTCACGATCGCCACGAACATGGCGGGCCGCGGCACCGACATCCTGCTCGGCGGCAACGCCGAGTACATGTCGCGCCAGCAGAGCCTGAACGAGGGCGTCGCCGAGAAGGTCGCCAAGGGCGAAGAGAAGTACGTCGACGACGACGAGTGGGTGAATTTCTTCCACGTCGATTCGTTCTATCGCGTGCCGCGCGCCGACTGGGATCGCATCTACACGCACTTCAAGAACCAGTGCGACGAAGAGCACAAGGAGGTCGTCAACATCGGCGGCCTGCACATCATC
>CAZBYY010000180.1:0-7476 GCA_964495855.1 uncultured Acidobacterium sp.
CGGCGCTGCTCGAACGGATCGATCGCTGCCGCACGGCGATCTTCGACAAGACGGGCACGCTCACCTACGGCGAGCCGCAACTCGTCGAGGTGCTGCCGGCGCGCGGCATCGCCGCGGCCGATCTGCTCCGCCACGTCGCGGCGCTCGAGCGCTACTCACGCCATCCGCTGGCCGCTGCGATCGTCAAGGCCGCGGAGCAGCAGGGGCTGTCGCTCGTCGAAGCCGCCGAGGTGAGCGAGCGTCCAGGGCAGGGCCTGCGCGGCCTGATCGACGGGCTCGCGATCCTCGTCACGAGCCGCAAGCACGTCGACCTCAACGCATGGGATCCGCAGCACCAGATTCCCGAGGTGGGTGACGGGCTTGAGTGCGCGGTGGTGATCGACGAGCGTTATGCGGGGTTGTTGCGCTTCCGCGACGAGCCGCGGCAGGAAGGCCACTCCTTCATCAATCACCTCGGACCGCGCCACGGCTTCGATCGCGTGATGCTGCTGTCGGGCGATCGCGAGAGCGAGGTCCGCTACCTGGCCGACAAGGTCGGCATCAAGGAGATCCACGCCAGCCAGAGCCCCGAACAAAAGCTGGCCATCGTCCGCGACGAGACGGCGCGTGCCGACACCGTCTTCATGGGCGACGGCATCAACGACGCCCCGGCGCTGGCGGCGGCGACGGTCGGCATTGCCTTCGGTCAATCGAGTGACGTCACGGCCGAAGCGGCCGGTGCGGTGATCTTTGAAAGCTCGCTCGAGCGCGTCGATCACCTGCTGCACATCGGCAGGCGCATGCGCACGATCGCGTTGCAGAGCGCGGTCGGCGGCATGGCGCTCAGCGTGGCCGGCATGGTGGCGGCGGCGTTCGGGTACCTGCCGCCGGTCGCCGGCGCGGTGACACAGGAAGTGATCGACGTGCTCGCCGTGCTCAATGCGTTGCGCGCGTCAGCGGCGCCGGCGGTGTTGTCCGATTACGATCGCACCGGCCCCGGCGCAGCGTAAGTTACTTGGCCTTCGCTGCGGCGAGCCACTGCTGCATTTCGCTCAACTGCGCCTTCACCGCGGCAGGATTCGTGGACTGCGGCGTCAGCTTGGCGCGTACCGATACCTGAGCCGAGACGGCTTTCATCACGTCGTCTCCGAACGCGGGGTGGAACTGCTTCCATTCGGCCGGCGTCAGCGATTCGAACTCGCGTCCCTGCGCGAGGAGCTGGCGGACCATGCCGCCCACCACTTCATGCGCGGTGCGAAACGGCACGCCCTTGCCGACGAGATAGTCGGCAATGTCGGTCGAGAGCAGGAACCCTGATGCGCCTTTCGCGGTGCGCGTGCGGTCGAGCGTGAGCGTGCGCACCACGGTGGCGGCGGCGCCGGCCGATCCCATCAGCGAATCTTCGGTGTCGAACAGCGCTTCCTTGTCCTCCTGCAGATCCTTGTTGTAGCCGCTCGGCAGGCTCTTCATCGTCGAGAGAAACCCCGTGAGGTTGCCGATGGTGCGGCCGGCCTTGCCGCGGACCAGTTCCATCGGATCGGGATTCTTCTTCTGCGGCATCAGACTGCTGCCGGTGGCGACGGCGTCGGAGAGCACGAAGAACCCGAATTCCTCGCCGGTGAAAAAGACCACGTCTTCGGCGAGGCGGCTCAAGTGCACCATCGCGAGCGTCGACGCGTACAGGAAGCTCATCACGTAATCGCGGTCTGAAGTCGCGTCGATGGAGTTGCTCACGACTTTCGAGAAGCCCAGGCGCTGCGCGAGGAATTTCGTGTCGACGTTGTAGTTGGTGCCGGCGATGGCGCCCGATCCGAGCGGCAGCGCATCGGCTTCGGCGCGCACCTGGTCGAAGCGCTCGACGTCACGACGGAGCGCCGCCGCGTGTGCGAGCAGGTAATGCGCGGCGAGGATCGGTTGCGCGCGGCGCACGTGCGTGTAGGACGGCATCACCGCATCCCCCGCAGCCACAGCTTGCCCGACGAGCGCGTCGATCACCGCGAGCAGCGACTTCTGGATATCCGGAATGCGCCGGCGCACGTAGAGCCGCATGTCCACGGCGACCTGGTCGTTGCGCGATCGTCCTGTGTGAAGCCGTCCGCCCGCTTCGCCGATCCGTTCGGTCAGCACGCGCTCGACGAACGAATGCACGTCCTCGTCTGGACCGGACAGAAAGGCGGGATCGGCCTTGCCGCGCTCGAGGATCCCGCTCAGCCCGCGGCGGATTGCGGCCGCATCCGTAGCCGTCAGGACGCCGGCGCGTTCGAGCGCCTCGGCCCACGCCATGCTGCCGGTGACGTCATCCTCGAACAGCCGGCGATCGAAGCCGAACGACGCCCCCCATGCGAGCAGTGCCTTGTTCGGCTCGACGTCGAAGCGGCCCGACCAGAGCGGCTTGGCCGTCTCCTGCGCTGCCGCCGTACGGGCGGCGGCACAGAACAGGAAGAGGATTCCGATCACGGAAACGGTTCGTCGCGTCATCATCGTCACTCCCCATGCGAAAAGCGCCGCCGTCGGCGTCGCGCCGATCTGGCCGCTAGCAGCCGAAGAACTTGATCGTCAGTGCCGGCTGACTGCCTTGCCCCGAGATCACGGTCGTGGTGCTGTTGCCGTCGGTTACGACCAGGGTCACGTTCAGTTCGGCCGACGTGCCGCTTGACGTGGCACCCGGCCCGCCGCAGGTCTGCGTGAACGTGAATCGCTTGTTGGTGCTCGTGAAGTCGTGCGAGATGCGGCCGCCGTACTGGTAATTCACGGCCCAGGTGTAAACCGCGTCAGACGAGAAGCTGCCGGTCACATCCAGCTGGCACGGCGTTGAGGTCGTCTTGATCAGGCAGGTCGTTGTGGTCGAGCTGGACGACACGTTCGGATCAGTGAGGGTAAACCCGGCCGTCGTGCCCGCCTCCTGGTTGATCGGCAACAGCACGGAGTTGTTGGTCCAGCGGATGCGGATGTTTCCGGTTCGCGCGCCGATGAAGTTTCGTCCGACGGTGTAGGTCAGCGTATTCGCTTCACGGTTTCCGGTCTGACCACCGGTGATCGTGATCCACGAATCCAGGCTCTCCGCGACGTACGAGCAATCGGTCCCCGAGGTTCGCGTCACCGTCGCCGTGAACGTGCCGCCGTTGGCCGTCGCGGATTGCGAGGTCGGCGACACGGTGAAGACGCACGGCGGCACATAGCACGTCGCGGCTACGCCGCCGCCGTCGATCTGCGAGAACACTTTCGAGACGGCGGTCGCGTGATCGCACGCGTTCACGCGATAGCGAAGGTACTCCTGCGTCCAGATGACGCCGCCCTCTGCATCAACCGCAGACGACGAGGCGCCGCGGCCGAACTGCTGGTACCTGGATTCGAGTTGCCGGCGGAAGTCGAAGGAGTCGGTGCGTGGTGGAAACGTCACGGCGCCATCGGATGCCGTGCCGCAGACCGAGCCGGCGGCTTCACCGCCGACCTGCGTGAGCACGCGCTGCACGGCGGTGGCATGGTCGCAGCCGTTCGCGCGGTAGCGCATGTACTCCTGCGTCCAGACGACCTCACCTTCGCGATCAACGAACGTCGGCGCCGCCGCGCGGCCGAGGCCGGTCTGGTACTTGGTCTCGAGCTGGTTGCGGAAGTCGAACGAATCATTGCGTGGCGGGAAGGACACGTCGAACTTTCCGTTGATCCCGCCGGGCGCCACCGAGGTCGGCCCGACGAGCGACTCGGGCGGGGCCGCGGCCGTCGACGGCGAGGTCGGCGAGGCGGCGGTCCGTTCAGGCGCCGGCGAGCATCCAGCAGCGAGCACGAACGAACAGAGCACGATCGTCAGATGACGTGACATGTGAATTCTCCCAAGTAGCCAACCAGCAAACGTGGAGGAGTTTACCTGAGCGGCCGAGAAATAGTGAGAATGGCGCCTGGGATATTCTGATGATCGTGCCACTGCGCCGGTCCATCATCGTCGCGCTGCTGCTTGCCGCCGTGTCCGGCGCCAGGCCGGCGTCTCAAGGCCTGCCGGCACACCCGCGCCTCTTCTTTGACGCCGAGGGGCTGGCCGCGATCCAGGAGCGATCGACGAGCGCGAAGCTGACGCCGGTTCGCGACCGCCTCATCGCGCGCGCCAACGCGCTGCTGACCGCGTCCCCACTCCTCGTGTCCACGACCGGACGCGGTGAGGCTGATCCCCCGGGCACACTGAAGGGCCTCGAAGCGGCACGCCGGCTGCAGGGGCGCGTCGCGACGCTCGCGATGGCGTTCTTGTTGAACGGCGATCGTCGCTATCGCGATGCCGCGGTGGCGCAACTCGATTTCGCGATCACCAGCTGGCCGATCTGGGTCGACACGGCGCACGATCCACCCTACGACTTGATGGCCGGTGAAATGAGCCTGACGTTCGGCCTTGCGTACGACTGGCTCTATGCGTCGCTGACCGATGCGGAACGGACACGATTGCGCGAAGGCGTTGAACGCCGCGCGATGCGTCCGTACCTCGAAGCGACCAGCGGTCCCAAGCCGATGTGGTGGTATTCGGCCGACCACAACTGGAACACCGTGACCAACGGCGGCGCAACGGTGCTTGCCTTGTCACTGCGAGGTGACAGCGCGCTCTCCGACCAGGTCCTGCGCCTCTCGGTCCCCGGCATGGTGCCGTACTGGAACAACCTTGGCGCTGATGGCGGGTGGGAAGAGGGGACCGGATATTGGACCTACGGCCACCGCTATGCGTTCATGGCCGCGGATGCCTTGCGTCGCGCCGGATGGGATGAGGGCGCGCGCTACCTCGCGCGCGAAGGCGCGCGCTACACCGGCTATTTCCCGCTCGTGTTCAATCCGGGCACTAAGCTCTCGGCGAGCTTCTCTGACAGCTCAAGCCGCGCCGCTGATCCGCTGTTTTACTTTCTCGCGCGCGAGTACCAGAATCCGGACTTCGCGTGGTTCCAGGATCGCGTGGCGCTGCGTTCGGTGACGAGCGAGGGATGGCCTGATGAAGCGCTCGCGCTGGTGTGGCGAGACGTCGACACGCCGTGGGTGCCGGAATCGCGTCCGTCGTTCCGTCCGCTGATCCCCGCCTCGACGTCGTTTGGGTCGATCGGCTGGGCGATGCTCGCAAACGAGCAGCCGGATCCGTCGCTCTTCCTCGCGTTCAAGAACGGATCGACCGGCGCGAACCACTCGCATCTCGACCTCAATCACGTCACCGTCGGCATGGGCGACAACATGCTGCTCATCGATCTGGGCAGCCGATCGTATCCGGCCGATTATTTCTCGGCGGCGCGCGCGAATTACTACGAGATCTCGACGGCGGGCCACAACTCGGTGCTCGTCGGCAACAAGGGGCAGGTGTTCAACAAGGATGGCGCGCTGCGCGGGCCGTTCGAGGGATCGAACTACGTCGCGTTTACGGGCGTGGCAGACGGCAGCTACCAGGTCTCGACTCCGCGCGCGCGTCGCACCGTCGTGTTCGTCGATCGCCGCTATTACGTGCTGCTCGACGAGGTGACGCCGGCGACGGCGCAGTCGATCGAGTTGCGCTTCCACAGCTACGGCACGATCGCGCCGCGGCCGCAACGCGGCGGCTGGACGGTGACGCAATCCGATTCGGCGCTCGACGTCGTGCCGGCTGATGCGTCGCTGCTGAACGGCACGATCGAATCGCCGTCGGGATGGATTCGTTCCGTGAACCTGCTGCGATTAGCGAGCCCGCAGCCGATGCGCAGCCTGCTGCTCGCCACCGCGATCATCCCGCGCACGCGCGGCGTGGCGACGTATCCGCAAGTGTCGCAGGAGGATCGCGGCTCGGAGTTCCGCGTGCGGGTCGATGCCGATCAGATCGTGTTCCGCCAGACGGCGGACGGCTACGTGATTTCGAGCGTGGCGAAAGGGCAGTCGCTCACGCCCTGACGGAGATCAGTCGCCTCCGGGAATCACAATCTCAGTAAGGTTTTACGCTCGACCTGACAGTGGCCGGCGCGCCGCTCGTCAGGTCGCCGGCCTTCACGCCGCGAAACGCATTCTCGGCAGCGGCGCCTTCAGCGGCGGCCTTTGTGACCGCCGCCACGAGTTCCTTGTAGGCGGCCGCGTTTGCCGCGGTCAGCTTCAGTTCGATGAGGCCGTTCGACGCGATCGAATTGACCGAGTTGCCGCCGGTGAGGTTGAGGATCTGGTAGCTGCCGGCCGGCAAGGCCTTCTGCATCAGGATCACCGCGCGAGCCGCCGCGTGCAGAGCGCTGACGCGACCATACGCGCCGGAGCTGTGGCCGCCGGGCCCCTGGAACTCGACGCGCAGGTTTCCCGATTGCTGCGCGAACGCCGGCGTGGCGGCCGCGACGATGGTGAAGGCGAGTGCGAGCGAATAGATGCAGCGTTTCGTAGTGAGGCGCGTCATGATCGATGCTCCCGTTATCGTACGACTTCGCGCGTGCGTACGCCGATCGGTCCGACGGCCGGCGGCACGACGGTGCCGTCCGCAGCGTGGAACCCGGACACGATCAACGCCGCCGTGAGCACGCGATGCATGCGCGCCACTTCATTGGCGGGTGTGCCGCGCGTGCCCCATTCCCAGAACGCGTGTCCGCCCGCGCCGGCCGCCGACGAAGCGAGGGTGAACTGATACGTCGGGATGCCGGTGTTCGCCGGGACGTTGTCATTCAAGCTGCCCGATCCCGTCCCAACCACCGGTGAGTTGACGGCGCCGAGCTGAATACCCGACTGCAAGCCCGCATGCACCGCCACGTTGTCGATGTTGTCCGCAACGAACGCCGGCCGCAGACCGTACCACACCAACTCGAGGCTGATGGCTTCGTTGCTGCCGTCCTTGCGTCCATGCCGGACGTTTTCAGCGGTCACGCCGGCCTGGAACATCGGCTCGATCGTCTTGCGGATCTCATCGAGCGTGTCCTTGCGCGGGGAACGCATGTCGACTTCGAGCGAGCAGCTCGGCACGGCCTGGTTGGGTGCCGGCGGCGGCTCGCAGCTCGCGCGGCCGACCGTGTAGGTGGTGCGCGGCGCACCCGGTCGTAACTCCGATGGCGTTTTCACATCGGCGATCATGGCGATTGCCGCGGCCATGGCCGCCGGCGCGCTCGGGCCGTCGGCGCGTGGCGAGGGCGCCTTGAACTTCATCTCGAAGCGGTAGCTGCCGAGGAAATTCACCACGCCGCCGCCTTCGAGGCCGAAGTTGGCGACGAAGTTGAGCGGGTTCGATCCGGTGCCGGCTTTCTGGTCGAATCCGTACAGCTGTTTCATGCCCGCGAGGTTGCCTTTGCCTTCCTCGCCGGCGGTGCCGCAGATCCAGATGTCGTAGACCGGACGGATCTTGTGTTTCTTCATCGCCGCGGCGAGCACGAACGCGTTGGACGTGCTCGGCATCATGTCGCCGTACCCCGGCACGTAAATGCGTACGCCTCCGCCGGCGGCCGCCTCCTTCTCGTTTGCGAAGATCTTGCTGGCCAGGGCGTACTTGTCGTTCTCGATCACCCGGCCCTTTGCGTCGAACGACAGCTCATCGGGGATCGCCGC
>CAZBYY010000181.1:0-7469 GCA_964495855.1 uncultured Acidobacterium sp.
GGAAGGCGGGGTTGCGCACGTCGCCCAGGGCCCGCGCGACGAGCAGCCGCGAGTCGGCGCTCGACTCGCGAGGATCGTCGGCGTGGCGCCGGAACGTCTCCTCAGCCATGCGCACATCGTCGGCGTTCGCGCTGCCCGCGAGCGCCGATGCGGCGACGATCGCGAGAGAGGTGTCAGCGGAGGTGATGAACGGCCGCATCACGTCGGCCGCCGCCGCGCCCCGAAGTGAGGCCAAGGCGGACACGGCCGCGAGGCGTACGCGGCTGTCGTTGTCGGTCAGGACCTTCTCGATGCCGGGCAGCCAGCGATCCGCGAGCGACGGCCCCGCCGCTTCGGCGATGCGAAGCGCGCGGACGCGCACCTCGGGCGATTCGTGGGCGAGTAGCAGCGGCGTGACCAGGCGCCGCTTGTCCATCGCGTCGAGCAGGTCGATTGCGTAAAGCACGTGCCGCGGATCCGGATGGGCCAGCTCGCTCACCAGCGTCTCGACCGTTGAGGGATCGGGATCGTTGAAGCGCAGGTCCGCGGGCTCAACGTCCTGCTGCTCGATGCTCTTGCGGAACGATCGCAGGTACTCGCGGCGCGCCGCAACCGCCGTCGCCATCCACAGCCCGACCATCGTCAGGCTCGCCCAGCTGAGCTTCTGCCAGTCGAGGCCGAGGCCCCAGTCCTTGATCAAGACGAGGATCAGCAGCGCGCCGAGTCCCTTGGCAAACCGATCGACCGTCACGTCAATGAACGGCTTCGCGCGGTACTTCAGGTCGGCCGGCAGCGGCAGGAAGAGCACCTCGCGCGACGTCTTGTCGACGGTGTAGCGCAGCGACGTGTCGAGGACCCGTGCGAGCCCTGGGGCCCACAGCGCGCGGTTCATCAGCATGATGATCGCCGTCGATCCGAGGCTGATCGGCAGCACCAGCAACGCGAACCCGATGCCGAGCAGGCGATGAATCCGGCTGGTCAGCCCCACCTGGATCACAAAACCGATCAGCGACAGGTAGACGGTGACTTGCGCCAGGAATGCCGCAATCGCATCCGAGTTGGTGGCGCCCTTCGCCTCGGCCGCAGCCATGTTCAGCTGCTGTTCGATGATCGCCGCCCCGATCGCCGCAAAGCCGATCACCAGCGCGATGATCTGCAGGTGGCGCGAGGAGGTCAGGAGCGAGATCGCTTCACGCCCGCCGGTGCCTTCTTCCTCGCCCGTCCGCGCGGCATCGCTCGTGCCGGCGCGATGCTCGCGCTTGAGCACGACCGTCACGATGACCACGCAGACGCCCATGATCGCGGCGCTCACGAGCAGCATGTTCTTCGCGCCGATCGCCTGCACCAGGTAGGCGGTGATGGCCGCGCCGGTCGCGCCGCCCAGGCTCGATCCGCCGCCGATGAAGCCGAACAGCCGCTTGGCCTGCCGTGGATCGTAGATGTCGTTGGCCAGCGTCCAGAACTGGCTGATCAGCAGTACCGCGAGGATCAGGCCCAGCACGTAAAACGCGACCGCGATCCAGTCCTGGCCGATCGTCGTGAACAGGAACCAGAAGCCGACGAGCAGCAGCGCCATGGCGCCTTGCGTGACGGGGATGATGTGCCGGCGGGGCACGCTGCGCATCACCCGCGTATAGCCCTGCATGATCACGCCGATCAGCACGCCCGCGATGAACTGCACGTACGGGAGGTTGTCGGCGCCGAGACTCGCGATGAATTCCGATCGGGTGATCGGCTTGATGATGTTGTAACTCGTCATCGCCAGGAACGAGTACATGAACATCAGCCACGCGGTGGTCGCCTCGCCGTCACGAAGCTGGACGACCGGGCCTAGCGCGCGCGCGGCAAGAGAGGGGCGCTCGGACATCTCGGAGTGTGAGAATCTTATCCCGTGTTATCGGTTGCCGAACGGCTCCTGGGGCTGACAGCAAAGGAACTGCGGCGGGCGTTTCCAATCTTTGCGTATCTGTTCCTGGCGACGGCGTCGAGCGTCGCCAGCAAGGCCGCTCGGGACGCGCTGTTTCTCGACCGCTACCGCGCCATCGACCTGCCCTACGTCGACATCGCCATCGCCGCCCTCGTCGGGCTCGCCGCCGGCTTCTACATCTGGCTCGGCCACAAGACCAACCTCCGGAACCTGCAGGTCGGCAGCCTGGTCTTCTTCGCCGTCAACGCGCTGTTCTTCTGGACGTGGTCGGCGCTGGCCTCCTACGAATCCGGCCTGCTCTTCATCGTGATCTATGTGTGGGTCGGCGTCTTTTCAGTGCTGGCGCCCTCGCAGGTGTGGACGCTGGCCAATTACGTGATGACGACCCGCGAGGCCAAGCGGTCCTTCGGCTTCATCGGCAGCGGCGCCATCCTCGGCTGGATCGTCGGCGGTTTCGCCACCCGCGCCGGCGTCTCGCGGTTCGGCACCGAGAGCATGCTCCTGTTCGTCGCCGTCTCCCTGTTCATCTGCGCGGCGATCGTCGTCGCGATCTGGCGCGAGCGTCCGTCGTATGTCGGCAACGACGTGCCCGCGTCGGGCACCGACCGCCACGAGGTGCCGCTCTGGAGCAGCGTGAAGCTGATTCGCGAGTCGGCGTACTTGAAGTCGATCGCCGCGCTGATCTTCATCGCGGCCGTGACCACCACCGTGGCGGGGTGGCAGTTCAAGGCGATTGCGAAGGCGGCCGTGCCGGATACGGATCAACTCGCGATCTTCTTCGGCACGTTCAACATGGTTGCCGGCGTGATTTCCCTCGTCCTGCAACTGCTGCTGACGGCCCGCCTGCTCCGTAGCGTTGGCGTGGGCACCGCGCTGTTCATCGTCCCGAGCGCGATGCTGCTTGGATCGAGCGGCGTCCTGCTGTTCGGGACGCTGATGGCCGCGGCGGCGTTGAAGGCCGGCGACCAGGTGCTGCGGTATTCGATCGACAAGGCCACCGTCGAGCTGCTCTACCTGCCGGTGTCCGCAGCCCAGACGTTCCGCGTCAAGTCGTTCATCGATACGGTGATCTACCGCGTCGGCGATGCCGGCGGCGGCGTGATCGTGCTCCTGTTTGCCGCAGCCCTCGGCTGGTCGCCGGTCCGCGTGTCGATCGTCGGCATCGTGCTCGTTGCCGGATGGATGCTGGCCGCGTTCGTCGCGCGGCGGCAGTACGTCGAGAACCTGCGCGACAGCATCCACCAGCATCGCCTCGACACCGAACGCGCATCGATGCCGGTGCTCGATCGCGATGCCCACGCGCTGATCACATCGCGGCTGAAAGGTTCGACGAGCGAGATCGCGTACGCGCTCAGCCTGTTCGAGTCGTCACGCGATCGCACGGTGCATCCAGCGGTGCGCGGGCTGCTGCGCCACGATGCGCCGGAGATCCGGGAGCAGGCCATTCGACTGCTGGCGCGCGCCGGTGACGCGAGCGCGAAGGCAGACGTCGAGCAACTCGTCCGCGATCCGGCGCTCGGAGTGCGGACGGAGGCGCTGCTGTACCTCACCACCTTCGATCAGTCCGATCCGCTGGATCGCATCGAGGAACTCGGCGAATTCGAGGACTTCTCCATCCAGGCGTCGCTCGTCGCGTTCCTCGCGCGGCCGGGCCGGACGCAAAACATCGATGCGGCGCGACTCCTCCTCGCGAAGATGACCGAACAGGGCGGCGAGACCGGGCGCCGGTCCCGTCTCGAAGCGGCACGGCTGATCGCCGTGCTTTCGGATCACTTCGAGCGCGAACTCCGGGTGCTGATGGACGATGAAGATGTGGAGGTGGCGAGGACGGCGCTGACCGCGGTCGGAACGCTGAAGAAGCGCGCCCTCGTCGAGGAACTCCTGGCGCGTCTCGCCGAGCCCGCCCTCACCGAAACCGCCATCTCGGCGCTCGCCACATTCGGCGATCGCATCGTCGGCACGCTGCGCGATTACCTGGTCGATCACGAGCTGCCGGCCGACGTGCGGAGGCAGGTCCCGCGCGTGCTCCAGGAGATCGGCACCGTCGCGGCGCAGTCGGCCCTGGTGGAGACGGTGCTCGATCGCGACGTGGTGCTGCGGTATCACGCAATCGCTGCGCTGAACCGCCTCGGCCAGGTGCATCCGGAGCGGTCAACGGATCGCAAGCTGTTCGAGTCGCTGCTCGGCGCGGAGGTGATGGGCCACTATCGCTCGTACCAGGTGCTGGGCACGCTCGGTGAAGCCGTGGACGAGGGCAATCCGATCGCGTCGGGATTGCGCGAGTCGATGGAGAAGGAAGGGGAGCGCATCTTCCGCCTGCTGAAGCTGCTCTATCCCCAGTACGACCTGCACAGCGCCTACGTCGGCTTGCGTTCCCTCGACCCCGTCGTCCACGACAACGCGGTTGAGTTCATGGATACGGTGTTGCCGCCTGAAGTGCGCGCGCTCGTGCTCCCGCTGTTCGACCGTGAAGTGTCGGTCGCCTCGCGCATCGCCGCTGCCAATCGCCTGCTCGGCGCGACCCTTGGCGATCGCGAAGAGGCGATCGAAATCATGGCGCTCAGCGACGATCCGTGGCTGCGCTCGTGCGCGGCGTATGCGATGGGCGAGATGCGGCTGGTTCGCTTTGCCGAAAAGCTGGACGAGTGGTCGACGGATCCCGACGCGCTGCTGCGCGCCACCGCGCTCGACGCGCGCGAAAAACTCCGGCACGCCGCAGCGGCGGCGGCGGGTGCCGACGCCCTGTAAGCGGACGCGTTACTGGGGACCGATCGCGGCGGCGGCCGGCGAATCCGGCCACTTCGGCACGGGGCGCGCCACGTAGCCGGCGTGGGCCAGGCGGCCCTGGAACAGCGAGACCTGCGACGCCACAAACTGCAACCGCACCGCGACTCGCAACAGGATGTAGCCTTGTCCGATCATCACGGCGACAAGGTTCGGCGCCGTCGCTGACGGGGCGGCCAGGTAGTACACGCCGATGACGAGCAGGAACAGCATCGTGTCGAGCGCGTATACGGACCACACGGCGATCGGCTGTCGCCGGATGAATCGCCACGCGCCCGCCAGCGCGCCGATCATGCTCCGGCGATCCTCCACGACGGCGCGGATCTTGGCATAGTCGAACAGCATGTTGACGACGAACAACGGCACCGCAAACGCCGCATAGAGCGCGATCCTGATCGCGAATGCAGTGCGCTCGATCGTCATGTCGCGCGTGAGCTCGCTGTAGACATCCTCGAAGAGCCAGCGATGATACGGCCCGAACAGTGCCCAATAGGCGACGGTCGCGATCACGCCGAGCCGCAGGAAGCGGAAGAAGTAGACGCCGCATGCGGAGAAGAACGCGGCGGGGCCAACCGTGCGATCGCGCGCCAGTCGATCGACGATGCCGCCGGCAAGGAACAGCGACAGCAGCATGTACATCGTCAACGCAACGGCGATGCTCGATGGTATCGGGGTCTGGTCGGCGATCGAGCTGATGTTCTTCATCACGCTCGCGAAGCCCAGGATGGCGGGCACGAACGTGAGCCCTGCACCCGATGTTTGCGCGAGGAACTCGTTCCACCAGTCGTAGTTGACGCCGCGGGCGGCGCTCTCGGCCATCAGGCTCGCGCCGAGGTGCGCGGCAATCTGGTCGCGCAAGGCGAGCGTGAGCGGCAGCGCGAGCAGGATGGTGGAGAACCACACGCCGACAACCAGCCACGGCGCGCGGCGCACACGCGCGAGTCCATCGGCAAACGCGGCCGCAGCCCCGATCGCGCCGAAACCCTCGGGAGCGCGGCTCATACGACGAACGCCCACGTCATGAAGAGATCCTGCAGCCACACCATCCAGCGGAGCGACCATTTCGTGGCCGCGACATCGGCTTTGGGCTCGAGGGTCTTGCTGTTGTTGGTGTAGTTCGTGTCGAGCAGGAGCACGCGCTCCGGATCGACCTGTGCGGATACCGCCTTGTGAGGCCGGTCGAATGTGAAGACCGTCCAGCGGGCGGCGCCGTCCCATCGCTCGCGCGCCTGTCCACCGTCGTCAAACGTGACGAGCACGTCGACGGGGAATTGCCCCGCGCCGAGGCGGCGCACCACGACGGTGGTCCGATACTGGCCCTCGCTCTTCGGCTCCTGGAAGGTGAGGCCGCTATCCGATTCCATGAGCCCGCGCGCCGTGATCGGCTCGCTGACGAATCTCTCGATCGCGTAGTCGAACGTGTTCGAGCTGCGATACACCTGGTCGATGAACCACGCGTGATCCTTGCCGGTGACCTCGTTCAGCACCGCAAAGAAATCCTCCGGCCGCGGGTGCTGGAACTTCCACCGCGCGAAGTACACCGAGAACACGCGCTGCATCACTTCCCACGTATGCATGCGCTCAAGCGTGTGCAGCATCAGCGCGGTCTTGTGGTACGTCTGCGCCTGGTTGGTGCCGGGCCACAACGCCGCCGTCGGCGTGGCGATCGCATCGCGATCGGCCGCGCGGCGATAGGTGTTCATCCAGTTGAGATCGGTCGCGCGCTTCAAGGTGATGTCGCGGTAGAGCCACGGGACGAATCCGCCGAAGAACCGTTGCGTGAAGTACCGCGGCTGGAAGGCGAGATCCTGCACGTGCGCATCGCTGTATTCGTTGAGGCCCTCGTCGAGCCATCCGTAATTCACTTCGTCGTTGGCGACCAGTCCGTACCAGAACTGGTGGCCCGCTTCGTGCAGCACGACGTATTCCGGTTCGCCGCTGTGCGGCGGTGACCACCAGGACGTGCCGGCCGTGAAGAGCGTGGGATATTCCATCCCGCCGGACGTGCTTTGAAACGGCGGGTCGACGATCGTCAGCGTCGGATACGGATACGCGCCGTACCAGTCGCCGTAATACTTCAGCGCGGCCGCCGCGCCGTCAAAGTGCCGCTGAGCAAGGTGGGCGTGCTCCGGTTGCAGCAACGCGCGCATCTGCACCTGCGGACGCCCGGGTGTCTCGAAGGCCTGTCGTCGTTCGATGAAATCCGGGCTCGTCGTCCACGCGAAGTCGTGCACGTTCTCCTGCGCGTATCGATGCGTGGTTTGCGACTGACCCGCGTCGGTCTTCGACTGCTCGACCCCCGTGGCGCCGACCAGCCATCCTTGAGGCACCGTCATGCGCACGTCGTAATCGCCGAAGTCGGCGTAGAACTCCGAGTTGGCGAAGAACTGGTGCGCGGTCCATCCCAGTCCCTCGAACACGCCGAGTTTCGGGAACCATTGAGAGACGAAGAAGTAGTTGCCGATCTGCCCGGTGCGGTCAAAATTTTTCGGGAACTTGCCTGTCCATTCGACCCGGAGCACCAGCGTGTCGCCCGGCGGCACCGGATCGGCGAGATCGGCGGCGGCCAGCGTGCGGTCGTCGGCGTTCTGATCGTCCGGGGAGATGAAGCGCACGTCCTTCGTCAGGTCGGTCTCGCTGCTGTTGTTGTTGACGCGCACCAGACGCGTGACGGTCGTGTAACCGAAGTCTTCAGCGCTGCGATCCCCGAACGGCGTGTCGCCGGCGAGGTGGCGCTGACGATCGGGCTGCTCGTGCTCGGCCTCGGGTTCATTGGACT
>CAZBYY010000182.1:0-7469 GCA_964495855.1 uncultured Acidobacterium sp.
CGAGGACCCCACGCACGTAGCGTGGCTTGCGTGGCTTCCACGCTCGCCGCCGGGCGGCAAGCTCCTTTGCCGTAATTTCAAGCGAGACGACCCGGCGCCGCGCATCGATCGTGATGCGATCGCCGTTTTTGACCAGCGCGATGGGGCCCCCAGCGAACGCTTCCGGTGTGATGTGACCGACGACGAACCCGTGCGTGCCACCGCTGAATCGGCCATCGGTGATGAGCGCGACGTCGCTGCCAAGGCCTCGGCCCATGATCGCGCTCGTCGGCGACAACATCTCGCGCATCCCAGGGCCGCCGCGCGGCCCCTCGTAGCGAATCACGACGACGTCACCTTTCTTGATCCGGCCGGCGAGGATCGCAGCCAGCGCGGCCTCTTCGCGATCGAACACACGGGCGCGACCGGAGAACGCCTCGCCTTCCTTGCCGCTGATCTTCGCCACGGCGCCTTCGGGCGCGAGGTTGCCGCGAAGGATCACGAGGTGGGACTCTTTCTTGATCGGGTGATCGAGTGATCTGATGATCTGTTGATCTGCCGGATAGTCCTGCACGTCGCGCAGATTGTCCTCGAGCGAGCGGCCGGTCACAGTCATCGCATCGCCGTGCAGCAGCCCTGCGGCGAGCAGGCGCTTCATCAGTGGGGCGAGGCCGCCGATCTTCACCAGTTCGGCCATCACGTAGGCGCCGCTCGGCTTGAGATCCGCCACGACCGGCGCGCGCTTGCCGATGCGCGTGAAATCATCGAGCGACAGCTTGACGCCGGCGGCATGGGCGATGGCCAGCAGGTGCAGCACCGCGTTCGTCGATCCGCCGAGCGCGCTGATCGTGACGATCGCGTTTTCAAACGCCTTGCGCGTCAGCAGGTCGCGCGGGCGGATGTTGCGCTCGATCAGGTGCACCACCGCCGCGCCGGCGCGCGCGCAGTCGTCGCGCTTGTCGCGCGACACTGCGGCCTGCGCAGAACTGTTCGGCAGGCTCAGGCCCAGCGCTTCGATCGCCGACGCCATTGTGTTGGCCGTGTACATCCCGCCGCACGAACCTGCGCCCGGACACGCGTGCTGTTCGAGCTCCGCCAATCCCTGATCCGACAGCTTCCCTGCCGCATGCTGTCCGACGGCTTCGAACACCGAGACGATGTCGACGGGCTTGCCGTGAAAGGTTCCGGGCAGGATCGTGCCGCCGTACACGAACACCGACGGACGATTGAGCCGCGCCATCGCCATGACGCACGCCGGCATGTTCTTGTCGCAGCCGCCGATCGTGACGAGGCCGTCGAAGCCTTCGGCGCCGGTGACCGTTTCGATGGAATCGGCAATCACCTCGCGCGACACCAGCGAGTACTTCATCCCTTCAGTGCCCATCGAAATGCCGTCGGAGACGGTGATGGTATTGAAGATCACCGGCTTGCCGCCGGCCCTGGTCACCCCCTCGGCGGCATGCCGCGCCAGGTCATCGATGTGCATGTTGCAGGGCGTCACCTGGCTCCACGTCGAGCACACGCCGACTTGCGATTTCTGGAAGTCGTCGCGCGTAAAGCCAACGGCGTGCAGCATCGCGCGGCCAGGCGCGCGCTCGGGACCATCGAGAACCAGAGAGGAATGCGGACGTTTATTCACGCCACGCATTCTATCCAAGGTTCCAGGGGTACCAGCGGTTCCATCAGTTCCACAGGCATCGTTCTGCCGGCGTTCCAGCTTGAACACGCACGTGGAACCTCAGTAGAACGATGCTTTTGGAACATCTGGAACCTGTGGAACCATGGGAACCTGTGAGTGATGTTCGACTCGACACGTGGCTCGACGTCGCGTGCTTGTTCAAGACCCGCTCGGAGGCGCAGAAGGCGTGCAAGCTCGGGAAAGTCAGCGTCAACGGCGCCGAGGCGAAGCCGCATCGCGAGGTGAAGGTCGGCGACGAGCTTGAAATCCAGCGGCCCATGGGCCGCAAGCAGCTGATCACGGTGCGCGGGATCGCGGACAAGCACATCGCCAAAGCTGACGCGCGGGCCTTGTATGAGGACCGAACGCCTCCGCCGACGGCCGAAGAGATCGAGATGCGCCGCATGGAGCGGCTCTTCAGGGCCACCATGACGCCACCCAAACGTCCCGATCGTGACCAGCGCCGCACGTTACGCCGGCTGAAGCGCGGCGAGTAAGCGGTAGTAAACTGCCTGAGTGCGGCTTCGCCTGATCCTTCTCGTCGGACTCGTTGCGGCGTTGTTCTTCGTGCCCGCATTGCTCGACTTCGCCGTCGACTGGCTCTGGTTCGGCGAGGTTGGGTATCGACAGGTCTACTCCACCGCGATTACCGCGAAGAGCATCACCGGTGCGATCACATTCGCCATCGCGCTGGCCTGGTTTACCGTCAACATCCGCTTCGCGCTGCAGTCAATGGCGATCGCGCCGGTCACCTTCACCACGCGCGAGGGTTTCACCGTTGCATTGCCGACACGTGACCAGGTGCGGCCGCTGGTCGGTGCGGTCGCCGCGATTGCCGCATTCCTGGTGGCCTCGTTCGCGTCGAACGAATGGATGACGCTGCTCGCGTGGCTGAACCAGGTGCCGTTTGCGGCCACCGATCCGGTGCTGGGTTACAACGCGGCGTTTTACGTCTTCTCGTTGCCGGCCCTCGAACTGTTACGCGGGCTGTTGTTGGCGCTCGTCCTTCTGGCGGCCGCGGGTGTGGCGGCGCTGTACTTCGTGACCGGGCAGGTCACGCTCACGCCGTTCGGCCTGCGCATCGACGATCACGCGCGGCGTCACCTCTGCTGGTTGGTCGCGGCCCTGTTCCTCGTGCTCGCGTTGGGGGCGTGGCTCGGCCGCGTCGAGGAGTTGATCGAGCCATCCGGCATCATCCACGGCCCGAACTACGCCGACGTCTACGGACGGATGCCCGCTGCGCTTGCCGTGACGGCTGCGGCGCTGGTGGCGGCGGGGCTGGCCGTGGCCAGTGCGTTCACCGGTTCGTATCAGCGACTGATCATCGGCGTCGTGGTGTACGCCGTCGCGATCTTCGGCGGCGAGTTGTACGCGGGGATGCTCCAGCGATTCGTGGTCTCGCCCAACGAACAGGCCCGCGAGACGCCGTTCATGGAATACAACATTGCCGCCACGCGCGCCGCGTTCGCACTCGAACGCGTCGAAGAGCGCGAACTGCCCGGCGATGCCACGCTGACGCGCGCGGACATCGAAGCCAACCGCGCGACGGTCAACAACGTGCGCTTGTGGGATCACCAGCCGCTGCTCGAAACGTTCGGGCAGATCCAGGAGATCCGCACCTACTACGACTTCGTCTCGGTGGACAACGACCGGTATCGCATCAACGGCCAGGCGCGGCAAGTGATGCTGTCAGCGCGCGAGCTCAATCCCGCCGCGCTGCCCAACCGCACGTGGGTCAACGAGCGGCTGGTGTTCACGCACGGGCATGGGCTGACGCTGGGCCCGGTGAACCAGGTGACGAGCGAAGGCTTGCCCGTGCTGTTCGTGCGCGACCTGCCGCCGGTCACCACCGTCGACCTGCAGATCACCGAACCCAGCATCTATTTCGGCGAGCTCGCCAACGACTACGTCATCGTGCGGACGCGCGCGCCGGAGTTCCACTACCCGAAGGGCGACGACAACGTCTACACGCAGTACGCCGGCAGCGGCGGCGTCCCGATCGGATCGCTGTGGCGCAAGCTGCTCTTCGCCGCGCACTTCCGCAGCTACCAGATCCTGCTGAGCGACGACATCACGAGCGAGAGCCGGTTGATGTTCGACCGCCAGATCCGACGGCGCGTGTCGAAGATCGCCCCGTTCCTCACGCTGGATGACGATCCGTACCCGGTCGTGAGCGAGGGCCGCATCTTCTGGATCCAGGACGCCTACACCACCACCGACCGCTACCCGTACGCGACGGCGGCCGGCGGCGTGAATTACATCCGCAACTCAGTCAAGGTGGTGATCGACGCGTACCAGGGGCGCGTCGACTTCTACGCGGCAGAGCCGTCCGATCCGATCGCGCAGACGCTCACCAAAATCTTTCCGGGTCTGCTGAAGCCGCTCGACCAGATGCCGGCTGACCTGCGCAGCCACGTGCGCTATCCCGAAGGCATCTTCCAGCTGCAAGCCACGGTCTACGCGACGTACCACATGACCAACCCCGCGGTGTTCTACAACAAGGAAGACCAGTGGGAAGCACCGATGGTGGATGACGGCGGTGAAAGCCATCGCATGGCGCCGTACTACACGATGATGAAGCTGCCGAACGAAACCTCGGCGGAGTTCATCCAGATGCTGCCGTTCACGCCGCGGCGCCGCGACAACCTCGCCTCGTGGATGGTGGCGCGCAGCGACGGGGAGCACTACGGCCGCCTCGAAGTCTTCGCCTTTCCCAAGCAGACGCTCGTCTTTGGACCGCAGCAGGTCGTCGCGCGCATCAACCAGGACCAGGTGATCTCGCCGCAGATTACGTTGTGGAACCAACAAGGCTCGCAGGTGATCCAGGGAACCCTGATGGTGATCCCGATCGAGCAGTCGTTGATTTACGTGCGGCCGCTGTACTTGCGCGCGCAGGCCGGACGCATTCCCGAGCTCACGCGCGTGATTGTCGCCTACCAGAATCGCATCGTGATGGAACCGACGCTCGAGCAGGGGCTGGCGCGACTGTTTGGCGAAGGCGAACGCGCCCCGGCAGCGCCCGCCGCCAAAGCCGACGCGACGCGCACCCCCGCCGCGCCGCCACCGACCTCGTCACCGGCATGGGAGCAGCTGGCTGCCGATGCGCAAGCGGCCTATCAACGCGCCATCGACGCACAACGCGCCGGTGACTGGGCGAAGTACGGCGACGAGATCAAGCGGCTCGGCGAACTCCTAGAGCGCCTCAAACAGAAAAGATGACGCGGCTCCGCTCGCTCGATGTCTTTCGCGGACTCACCGTTGCGGGCATGGTCATCGTCAACAATCCTGGCGACTGGAACACGGTGTATTGGCCGCTCCTCCATGCCGAGTGGAACGGCTGGACGCCGACCGACCTGATCTTCCCGTTCTTCTTGTTCATCGTCGGCACGGCGATTGGCCTTGGCACGCGGCGAGCGACGACGGCAACGATCCTGCGGCGTGGGGCGATCATCTGGGGGCTTGGGCTGTTTCTGGCCGCGTATCCGTTCTTTCGCCTCGGAACGGTCCGCATCACCGGGGTGCTCGCGCGCATCGCGTGGTGCTACGTACCCGCGGCGCTGATTGCGCGCGCGGCGGCCACGCAGCCGCGACGGCGGCTGGTCATCACTGCGATCTGCACTGTGCTGCTGGTTGGGTATTGGATCGCGTTGCGATCCGGGACCGACCTGTCCGCTGAAGGCAATCTTGGCGCATGGATCGATCGACACGTGTTTGGGCGGCACCTGTGGCGGCAGGGCAATTGGGATCCTGAGGGCTTGCTCAGCAGCGTTCCGGCTCTGGCCACGACACTGATCGGCGTGATCGCCGGGTGGTTCGTGGCTGAAGGTTCCTCACCCCGGCATACCGTTCAGCAGTTGCTGGCGTGGGGGCTCGCCGGCATCCTGCTGGGCCTCGCGGCGAGCGTCTGGATGCCGATCAACAAGAACCTGTGGACCAGTTCGTACGTGCTGTTCACGGGCGGCATCGCCGCTGCGACACTCGCGGCCTGCTATTGGCTCTGCGACGTTCGGGACTCTCCACTGATGGCCCGCCTGACAGAGCCGTTCGTCGCACTCGGCCGCAACGCGATCCTGCTGTTCGTCCTCTCGGGGTTGCTCGCCAAGACGCTGATCTACGCCAAGTCGCCGGACGGGTCCACGTCTCTGGGCAACTGGATTTACGCCTCGCTGTTTACCCCTGTTGCGTCGCCGTACAACGCCTCCCTGCTCTACGCGTTGGCCAACCTGCTGCTGCTCTTTGCGCTGCTGGCGGTCCTGCACCGGAAACGCATCTATCTCACAGTATGATCAGGGGGTCGTGCCCGTCCTCGACGCCCACCACCGGCCGCTCGCAAACCTGCGCCTGTCGGTCACCGACCGCTGCAACCTCCGCTGCCATTACTGCATGCCGGAGTAGGAGTACGTCTGTCTGCCGCGTGAAGACATCCTGCACTTCGAGGAGATCGAGCGGCTGGTCGACCAGTTCCTGTTCCTCGGCGTCGACAAGGTGCGGCTGACCGGCGGCGAACCGCTGCTGCGGCGCGACCTTCCGTCGCTGATCGAACGGCTCGCGCGCAAGCCCGCGATCCGCGACCTGGCGATGACGACCAACGCCGTGCTGCTTGCTCCGCTGGTCGAGGACATCAGGAAATCCGGCCTGCACCGTCTCACCATCAGCCTGGATACCTTGCAGCGCGATCGTTTCGTGAAGCTCGCGCGATTCGACGAGCTGCCGCGCGTCCTCGCCGGCATCGACGCGGCCGTGGACGTGTTTCCCGGATTCAAGATCGACTCGGTGATGATCCGCGGCGTCAACGACGACGAGCTGCTGCCGCTGTTGGAGTTTGCCAGGGTCCGCGGCGCCGAAATCCGCTTCATCGAGTACATGGACGTAGGCGGCGCCACGAACTGGTCGATGTCACAGGTGGTGTCGCGCGACGACATGCTGCAGACGATCGCCGCACACTACGGCCCGGTCGAGCCGCTAATCGAGGGCGGCAGCGCTCCCGCGGATCGCTATCGATTGCCGGATGGAACGGTCTTCGGGATCATCGCGTCGACCACCGCGCCGTTTTGCCGGTCATGCGATCGCAGCCGGCTCACGGCGGATGGCGTGTGGTATCTGTGCCTCTACGCGGCGCGCGGCATCGACCTGCGAGGACCGCTTCGCGGCGGCGTGAGCGACGAGGCGCTACGTGACCTGATGACGAGCGCGTGGCATGCCCGCACGGATCGCGGCGCCGAGCAACGCCTCGATGTGCGTGAACGCTCGCCGCTCATCCCGCTGCGCGCCCTCAAGAAGGATCCGCACCTGGAGATGCACACCAGGGGCGGCTAAGCGCGCAGGTCAGCAGTGCGTGTCGAAGGCCTTCTGCAGTTCCGCTGCAATCAGGTCGGCAGACCGCCCTTCGATGTCGCGGCGCTCCATCATGTAGACCAGCTTGCCGTCCTTCATCAGCGCAATCGACGGCGATGACGGCTGATACGGCGCGAAATACCCGCGCGCGACTTCCGTCGCCTCGACGTCGGCGCCGGCAAACACCGTCGCCAGGTGATCCGGCCGCTTCCCCTTGGCCAGCGCCATCGCAATTCCCGGCCGCGCTTTTCCAGCCGCGCACCCGCACACCGAATTGACGACGATCACCGTCGTGCCGGATTGCTTCACGGCCGACTCGACCGCCTCGGGCGTCTTGCCCGGCTTGGATCCGGCGAACGGCTGGGCCTCGAAGTCCTGGTAGGTGTCGGGCCCAACGGCGCCGGCCACACCGGCGGGGACCAGGGCGGCCGTCAGGGCCAGGACGGTGATTGCTGCGGTTCTCTTCCTCATCTCTCCT
>CAZBYY010000183.1:0-7446 GCA_964495855.1 uncultured Acidobacterium sp.
GCAGGCAGATGCCGAGATCGGCCATGCCGACGAGTACCGGGTAATCGGCGGGTTCGAGCCACATGGTGCGCACGGCGACGGAACGAAACTGCCGGCGCGCTACACGCGCGTCGAATGCGGCGCGCAGCTCACCGCGGCCGGTCAGGATCACCGCGAGGCGCGGCGCGACGGAAGCTTCGAGTTGGCGTTCGACGCGATCGAGTGCGTCCAGCAACAGATCGAAGTCTTCATCCGGCGTCCAGCTCGTGGGACAGACCGCGATCGGGATTCGTGTGGCCGGCAGTTTGGCGTCCGCGACAATCGTCGCCCACAACGCGTCGGCCCGCGTGCGTTCAGGAGGCACGAACGCAGCTGCCGGCCGGTCGTAGACGACAACGGCCTTGATGGCGTACTCACGCTCGAGCCATTCAGCCAGTGCGTTCGACACGGTGAGATGCGCATCGCCGCGCCGCGCCCATCGGCGCTCGCTGCGCGCGATCGCTTTGACGGCGCGATGATTCGCGCCGACCTTCACCGCGGCGATCGTGTGTGAAAGGTTGTGCCAATCGATCACCAGCCGCGCGCCCCGCAGCCGCGAGACGAGCCATCCGATGAACAGCGTCGGCACGGCCGGTGGTGTCTGCACCAGGATCACCTGCGGAGCCGGCACGCGCATCAACACGCGAAACAGACCGGCCGCCTGCGAGAGCGCCCGCACTGCCGAGCCGAACACGAATCGTCCGAGGCCGCTGTCGCGCGTCGCGAAGCGGCGGTCCGCAAGGCGATGCACGTGAATGCGCGGCTCGGTCGCGACCGCGTCGATGACCGGCGCACCTTCGAGCCCGATCAGGTCGACATCAGCGCCCTCGGCCGCCAGCGACACGGCGTGATATTGCATTCTCGGGCTGCGGCCCAGATCTCCGAGTACGATAACGGCGGTTCGCATTGTGATCGTGTACCTGGCTCTTGTCGTCACGAGCGCGGCGCTCGCGCTGATGCTAACCCCACTCGTTGGCCGCGGCGCGAGCCGGCTTGGACTCGTGGATGTCCCCGGCGGCCGGAAAGTTCACGCGCAGCCGGTGCCGCGGCTTGGCGGCGTCGCGGTGGTGATCGCCGCCGCCATGGCGCTCGGGCTTGTTCAAGTCCTTCCTGGCATCGATGTCCCGCTGCGTGCCGGCGACGCGATGCTGCCGTTCCTCGTGTCCGCCGCGTTGATCTTCGTCACCGGTCTGATCGACGACGTGCGAGGGCTTGGACCGGTCACGAAATTGTTGCTCGAATGCGCCGCGGCCGCCATCGTGATGGCCAACGGCCTGTTGATCGAGCGCATCACGATCCTCGGCCACACCTGGACGCTGGGCTGGCTCGGGTGGCTGGTGACGGGCACGTGGCTCGTCGGCCTCACGAATGCCTTCAACCTGATCGACGGCGTCGACGGGCTGGCCGCCGGAGTGACTGTCCTCGCCGGCTCGGCGTGCGCGGCGATCCTGATCGCGCGCGGGCATGCACCAGAGGCGATGTTGCTCAGCGCGATCGTCGGCGCGGCGCTGGGCTTCCTGGCCTACAACTTCTCGCCGGCGTCGATCTTCCTCGGCGACAGCGGCAGCCTGCTGGCCGGCTTTCTGCTGGCGTCGACGGCGATCACCGGGTGGCAGAAAGGCGCGACCGCGCTCGCGACCGGCGTACCGTTGCTGATCTTCGCGCTGCCGATCGCCGACAGCGCGCTCACGCTGGTGCGTCGGGTGAGCGCCGAGCCCGCCAAAGGCCGCTCGCTGCGCACCACGCTGCGGCAGATCGCCGAACCTGATCGCGAGCACATCCACCATCGCCTGCTGGCGCTCGGCTGGTCCGTGCGCCGCACCGTGTTCGTCCTCTACGGCATCACGGCCATCCTGTCGCTGCTCGCCCTGGCGACCGCGGACGTCGCGCAGCGATGAAGCGCGTGCTGGTCGTGCAACCGTCATTGCAGCCGCCCGGCGGCGGCAACGGCGTCGCCGCGTGGGCGCTGCAGGCGCTGGTGCCACACCACCGCGTCACCGTACTTACGTGGCGGCCGATTGAGCTGAGCGCAATCAATTCGTTCTACGGGACCAACCTCCGTGCCGGTGATTTCGACAGCCTCACCGTCCCGGGCAGCTGGCGCGTCGTGCTGGATCGGCTGCCGGTGCCTGTGACACTGGTGAAGAACGCGCTGCTGATGCGTCACATGCGGGCGCACAGCAGCAGCTACGACGTGGTGTTTGGGTTGTTCAACGAGAACGACTTCGGCCGGCGTGCCATCCAGTACGTGCACTACCCGACCTACCTGCGACCGCGTCCAAGTGTGGACCTGCGCTGGTATCACCGTTCGAGCACGCTGCTCCACTCGTACTACGCACTCGCCGATCGCATTGCGGGATTTTCGCTCGATCGGCTGAAGTCCAACGTGACGCTCGTCAACTCTGACTGGACCGGCACGCATCTGGAGCGTTTTCTGGGAGTATCGGCCCGCACGGTCTATCCACCGGTCGTCAATCCACGACCGGGCCGGCCGTGGCCCGAGCGCAGGAACGCGTTTCTTGCCGTCGGGAGAATCTCGCCCGAGAAGGAATACGAGCGCGTGATGCGGATCCTCGCGCGCGTACGCACCCGGCACGACATCACACTCACCGTTGTCGGCACGCATGACCGCCATGCACGGCGCTATCTCGCGTCGTTGAAGGCGTTGGCGGAATCATTAGGGCCGTGGATCGACTTTCAAGACAACGTCACCCGCGATGAGCTTGCCGAACTCATGGCCTCCTGCCGCTACGGCATTCATGGCATGCGAGAAGAACATTTCGGCATGGCGCCGGCGGAAATGGCGCGCGCCGGGATGATCGTGTGGGTGCCGGATGGCGGCGGACAAGTCGAGATCGTTGGCGGGGAGCCGGCCCTGACGTATCGATCCGACGAGGACGCACGGGACAAGATCGCGCGCACGTTGGACAGTGAGTCCGAACAACAGCGCTTGCGCTCTTTGCTGGCAAGGTCAGGTGAACGATTCTCCGCGGACACCTTCATGCGCGAGATCCGGGCGGTCGTCGACCGCTTCCCGGCCTAAGCGAGACGGCGAAACCCTTCGTCGTTCATCAGGTCCTGATACGTCCCGACGCCGGCGAGTTTGCCGTCGCGCAGGTAGATCAGCTGATCGCAGTTCTTCACGGTCGACAACCGGTGCGCGATGGCAATGACCGTCCGCGTCCCGCGCACGCTTGCAATCGCCTCGGTCACATCGCGTTCCGTCTGGCTGTCGAGCGCCGCGGTCGCCTCATCGAAGAACAGGACCGGCGGATCGTGATACAACGCGCGCGCAATCGCCACGCGCTGCCGCTGACCGCCCGACAATCGCACGCCGTTCTCGCCGACGATCGTCTCGAGTCCCTCTGGCAAGGCCGCGATGACCTCGCCCAACCTCGCCTGCTGCACCGCCGCAGCCAGCCGCGCCTCATCGATGGCCGCCGTGGCAATGCCGAAGGCAATGTTGTGACGAAGGGAGTCGTCCAGCAAGTAGACATCCTGAGAGACGTAGCCGATCTGCCGCTGCCATTCGCGTTCGTGGCCGTCGAGCGGCTCGTCATCAATGAGGATGCGGCCGCTTGTCGGCGGCAGCAGCCCAAGTAGCAGGTCAACGAGCGTGCTCTTGCCGGCGCCCGTCGGTCCGACGATACCGATCGACTGGCCATGACGGATGGCGAACGACACATTGTCGATCGCCAGCGGACCGGCCTCGTCGTAGCGATACGACACTCCTTCACACACGAGGGTGTGCTCGAGCATCGCCCGGACCGGTTCGAAACTGCGCGCAGGCCGCTCGCGCAAGTGCCGCATGTCCTCGTCGATGCTGCGCACCCACGGGTGCGCCTCGCGCATGTAGCCAACGTTGAGCATGATGCGATTGGCGGACGGCACGACCCTGAAGCCGGTGTAGGCAAACAAGGCCAGCACCGACACCACGTCGCTGCCGGGACTTCGTTCCCTCATGACGAGGAACACGACGAGCAGCATCCCGAGGATCAGGGTCGCTTCGACGCCAAGCCGCGCAAACGCGGCGCTCCACGCGCGCTGCTGTTTGACCGACGTGAGGTCACGCTTGATGTGGCGAAACTGCGCTTCAAAGTACGGCTGCCGTCCCGTCACGATCACGTCCTTCACCGCGCCGAGGCTTTGCTGCAGCAGGTGCAGCTGACGCTGCTGCAAATCGCGCTCGGTCTCGCCAAACTGCGTCCAGCGGCGGCGCAGCAGCACGATGGGGACCAGGACGACGGCGAGGACGATGAGGACGGTGACGATCGTCACCGGCGGCGCCGAGACGATGAGCACGATCGTCAATGCGACGATGATCACCACCTCCGCCAGGATGTTGACCGCGGCAGCCCCGCACAGTTCGTAGGCAATGTCGGCCGCCCGCGAGACCGGCTCGATCAGCGATGCCGAGCGGCGCCGGACGTGAAACAGGTAGTCGGCGGCCAAATACCGGGTCAGCAGCCGCTCGGCGGCAATCGCCGAGGCGCGGTAGGTGGTGCCGTACCGCACCCATTCGACCCAAGACAGGAACGCCGCCCGCAGCACATAGAAGCCGGCGACGAGCAGTGCCAGCAGCGCCACGACTTGCCGCGGGTCATCCTCCGGGCGCAGGCTCCACACCCGGGACACAGCCGGCACGGTGCGCACGAGATCCGGATCGACCACCAGGCGCAGCAAGCCGAACACGGCGAGCGCGCCCGCGGCCTCGACCGCCGCGGCCAGGGCGGCAATCGGCACGAGCAGCAGCCATCGCCACCGCTCCCGGCCCGGCAGCCAGCCGATCACGCTCCTGAGGTCTCGGAACAATTGAACCTGCTACATTTTCACACTTGGACGTGACAAACGATTGCGAACTGCGATTGCCCGTCCACTTGTGCTTCGCATAGGTATAATCACCAGCGAGTGAAGCTCGCCGTCCCGAAAGAATGCCGCCCCGGAGAACGCCGGGTCGCGGTCACCCCCGAGAACGTCGTCCGGTTGATCAAGATGGGATTTGCCGTCGCCGTCGAAGCGGGCGCCGGCGCCGCCGCGTCGTTTGGCGATGACGATTACGCCGCCGCCGGTGCCGAGGTGATCGCCGAGACCCGCGCCCTCTGGCAAGCGGGTGACATCGTCATGAAGGTACAGCCGCCGGAGCCGCATGAAGTGGCGCTGCTCCGCGAGGGCGGCACGATCATCTCGCTGCTCTATCCCGGCCGGAACAAGGACATCGTCGACCTGCTCGCGTCCCGCAAGGCCAACGCGATCGCGATGGATCAGATCCCGCGCATCACGCGCGCGCAGAAGATGGACGTGCTGTCGTCGATGGCAAACATCGCCGGCTACCGCGCGATCGTCGAGGCGTCGAGCGCGTACGGACGATTCTTCACGGGCCAGATGACGGCCGCCGGCAAAGTGCCGCCGGCAAAGATCCTCGTGATTGGCGCCGGCGTGGCCGGCCTCGCCGCAATCGGCGCGGCTCGTGGCATGGGCGCGATCGTGCGCGCGTTCGACACACGGCCGGCGGTCAAGGATCAAGTCAAGAGCATGGGCGCCGAGTTCATCGAGCTCAACGTCCATGAAGACGGCGAAGGCACGGGTGGCTACGCCAAGGAAATGAGCCCTGCCTTCATCAAGGCGGAGATGGAGATGTTCGCCGCGCAGGCGAAGGACGTCGACATCATCGTGACCACCGCGCTGATCCCGAACAAGCCGGCGCCGAAGCTGATCACCGAAGACATGGTGAAGACCATGAAGAAGGGTTCGGTGATCGTCGACCTCGCCGCCGAGAACGGCGGCAACTGCGAGCTGACGGTGCCGGGCCAGGCGGTCGACCGCTACGGCGTTCACATCCTCGGCTACACGGATCTGCCGAGCCGCCTCGCGCCGACGGCGAGCCTGTTGTACGGGAACAACCTCGCGCACCTGCTGAGCGACCTCGGCAGCGCGGCGAACTACCACCTCGATCTCGAGGACGAAGTCGTGCGCGGATCGCTGGTCGTTCACGAAGGCACCGTGATCTGGCCACCGCCGGCGAAACCGGCACCGCCGGCACCTGCGGCAGCGCCGGCGCCGAAAGCGCCCGTCGCGCCGAAGGCGGCCGAACCGAAGTCGAACATCGCCGGCCCGGCGTTTGCGATCGTCGCCGCGATCGCGTTCATCGCGCTCGGCATGGTCGCGCCGCCTGCGTTCCTGTCGCACCTCACCGTTTTCGCGCTCGCGTGCATCGTCGGCTGGCAGGTCGTGTGGAACGTGACGCCGGCGCTGCACACGCCGCTGATGAGCGTCACCAACGCGATCAGCGGCATCATCGTCATCGGCGGCATGCTGCAAGTGAGCGGACCGCTTTCTTCTCCGGTCGTCATGCTTGGCGCGGCCGCGATCCTGCTGGCGACGATCAACATCGCCGGAGGCTTCCTTGTCACGCAGCGCATGCTGCGGATGTTCCGCCGCTAATGCCTGAGACTCTGGTCACGATCGCGTATCTCGCCGCCGGCATCCTGTTCATCTTCAGCCTTGGCGGGCTCTCGGCGCAGGAATCGGCGCGCCGCGGCAACGTGTTCGGCATGATCGGCATGCTGATCGCGGTGCTGGTCACGGCCTTCGGTCCACGCGTCGACAGCTACTCGGTGCTGTCGGCGGCGCTGGTGGTTGGCGGCGCGATCGGCGCCACGCTGGCGGCACGCGTCGAGATGACGTCGATGCCGCAGCTGGTCGCGATCCTGCACAGCTTCGTTGGCGCAGCGGCGGTGCTCGTCGGACTAGCGACCGCGCTCAATCCGGATCATTCGCTGACCGGCGTGGAGATGCGCATCCACGAGGTCGAGATCTTCGTGGGCGTGTTCATCGGCGCGCTGACGTTTACCGGATCAGTGATCGCTTACGGCAAGCTGCAGGGCGTGATTCGCAGCAAGCCGTTGCTGCTGCCCGGCCGTCACGCGCTCAACGTCATCGCGATCCTGGCGTGCGTGTATCTGGGCTACGTGTTCCTCACCGGCGGCGCGCCGATGTGGCCGCTGCTGGTCTGCGCCTTCATCGCGTGCCTGGTCGGCATTCACCTGGTGATGGCGATCGGCGGCGCCGACATGCCGGTCGTCGTCTCGATGCTCAATTCCTATTCGGGCTGGGCGGCGGCGGCGGCGGGCTTCATGCTCGAAAACGACCTGCTGATCATCACCGGCGCGCTGGTCGGCTCGAGCGGCGCGATCCTGAGCTACATCATGTGCCACGCGATGAACCGCTCGTTCATCAGCGTGATCCTCGGCGGCTTCGGCGCGGAAGAAGGCGCGGCGCCGGCGGGCGGCGCGTCCGCGCAGCCGGCCGGTGAAGTGAAGTCGATCAGCGCGGACGACACCGCCGAGTTGCTGCGCGATTCGAAGAGCGTGATCATCGTGCCGGGATACGGCATGGCGGTCGCGCAGGCGCAGTATCCGCTCTACGAAG
>CAZBYY010000184.1:0-7431 GCA_964495855.1 uncultured Acidobacterium sp.
AGGTCGGTGTCGAGGCGATCGGTGCCGGCGACATATTCCGGTCGAGTCACCATCGCGTTGAAGATCGATGCCGGCGCGGCTTCGCCATCGGCGACAGCGGCCGCGAATCGCGCGCAGCCTTCGGCCACCGCATCGAGGGCGATCGCAAACGTCGGCAGCGCGCAGCCGTCGACCGCGTGGGTGATGTCGCCGGGGTTGATGCGCATCCAGCGCGTCAGCGTCGAGATGACGCGCTGTTGCATCGGGTGGTTGGGCCGATGGTAACCGTTGGTGACCCATTGCTGCTGCACGCAATGGGCGAGCATGCCGGCGTGCTTGCCCGAGCAGTTGTTGTGGAGGCGACCAGACTGCTCTCCGGCACGGATCATCGCGTGCGCCGTGGGCTCGTGCATCGGCAGGTGCGGTCCGCAGGCGAGCGCGCCGTCGGTGAGCTTGGCCTTGGTCAGGATCGATCGCGCCGCCGCCACGTGGAACGGTTCGCCGCCGTGCGAGGCGATGCAGAGTGCCAGCTCTTCGGTGGTCAGCTGGAAGCGATCGACACCGCCGGCTTCGACCAACGGTAGCGCCTGGAACATCTTGATCGAAGAGCGGACGAAGCTCGCGTGGGCCGGATTGCCCGCGCTGGCGATCAGCCCCTTTTCCGCGTGAACGACCGCGACGTGGACCCGGTGGGTCGACTCGACAAGCCCATTGCGGTGCACTTCAACCGTGCAGTGGCCCGGTGTCATTTACGCAAACCGTAAAAATGAAGCAGGTTCCTTTTCATCGGGAGGGGACCCAGACCAGGCCGACGAGCTGGACGCTAACGCCGCCGCGCTTGGGCTTCACCAGGACATGTTCGAAAGGTTCGTTCGTCAGGTCCCATTCGGCTGTGACCGCCTGCACGTCGGCCTGCATCGCGGCCTCGAGGTCGCTCAGCTGTTGCTTGACGGCCTCGACATTCTCATTGGCCCTCGCCACATCGTCCGATTCCTTGCTGATGCGTGACACGCCGCGCGCGGCGCTGGTGGCGCGGCCGAGATTGGCGGCGCTGATTGTCTTGCGACCCATCAGCGCGCCGAAAATGGCGGCGCCCACTGATACCGCGGCGCCCAGTTTGGCGCCGGTGGCCTGTTCGCTCTGCACCTGCGCGGCGTGTTCGGCGCGGCGGACACGATCCTGCAGCGTGGCCAGTTTCGAGGCGTACTTGTCGCGGACCTTCGCGATTGCCGCGTCGCGCGCCTCACGCGCGTCCGTCTGCAGCCGGATGCGGAAGTCGCGCTCGGATTCGTCCGGACGCGACACGACCTTGGCGCGTCCGCTCTTGAGCAGCTCGATCGATTGCGACTGTGCCAACCACTGCGCAAACTCTTTTTCCCACGTCGCGTAGTTCTTCACCTTGGCTGCTGCGGGCGGCACGTCCGCAAACGTCGCCCCTGTCGGCGGCGCCTTCAGGAGCGATTCGACCGTGAAACCGGCAGGCTCGGCATGATCCCAATCGACCGCCACCGCACCGTCAGAGATTGGCGTGACGACGACCACGCGCTTCGATTCATCGAGACCGAGCTTCGCATCCGAGTACGCGATCTTGCCGACGCCCAATAGCATCGGGACATAACTGACTGCGCCCGCGACGAAAAACTGACTGATTGCGGGATCGAGCGTTGGTGGCAGGGTGCCTATGGTGCCTGACGTGCCTACGGTGCCCGGTGTGGCACCAACGCCTTTTGGCACTTTAGGCACAGTAGGCACACTAGGCACCGCGGTTGTCGAATTCACCGAAGAGAGTTTCCTGACCTCGTCCCTTCCAAGAGGACCGCGCAGATAGGAGAGCGTCCAGCGTGTTTCGAAGAGCACCGGCTCTTTCTCGTGCACGTTGTGGAGGAGGAACTGCCGTTTTGCGAGACCGGACAACAGGTGATCCAGTTGTGCGCGATCGAAGCCCGCACCGCTCGTGTTCGCAGCGCCTTCGAGGCCGTCGAGCACGCGCGCCTTGTCGCGCTCGGTTTGCAGGCGACCGAGCATCCACGTGCCGGTGTTCGATAATGCTTTGTAATCAAGGTCGACGGGATTCTGCGTCGCGACGACCAGCCCGAGGCCGAAGGCGCGCGCCTGCTTCATCAGCGTGAGCAGCGGCGGCTTGGACGGCGGATTCGCCACCGGTGGCAGGAAGCCGAAGATCTCGTCGAAGTAGACCATCGCGCGCAGGCTCGAGGTGCCGCGCTGGCTGCGCATCCACCCGACGATCTCGTTGAGCAGCAACGACACGAAAAACATCCGCTCCTGATCGTCGAGATGCGCGATCGAAATCACGCTGACGCGCGGATGGCCGCTTTCGGAGAACAGCAGCCGGTCCACGTCGAGCGGCTCGCCCTCGAGCCACGCGCTGAATCCCGGCGCGGCGAGCAATTGGTTCAGCTGCATGGCCAGGCCGAACCGTTCCTTCGACGGATAGAACGATTCGAGGTCGACGACCCCGATCTTCGCGATTGGCGGCTTCTGGATCTGCGTGATGAGGGTTGCGAGATCCAGGTCGCGGCCTGCTCGCCAGGATTCGCTGAACAGCGTCGAGATCAGCACGTGCTCACGGCTTCGCACCGGCTCGGCGTCGACGCCCGCGAGCGTGAGCACGCTGGTTGCCGCAGTCGAGACGCGATCCTGCAGGAGATCGGGATCGTTCATGATGCCCGGCTCCGGTGCGGCAAACGACTTGACGATCGAGAGCGGCCGTCCCGATGCGCTCCCGGGTGTGTACAGCGCGAAATCGGCCGCCGCCTTCAAGCGCTCGATGCGCGCGCCATCTTCGCCCCAGTCGGCGAGACCCTTCGTCCACTTGGCGGCTTCGGCCGCGGCAAACGCCTCAACTGTCTGGCCGGTCCGCCGCGCTTCATCAGGATCGACCCACGGGGCAAAATCCGCGGGCGCCAGCTTGGGAAACGTGAGCAGCAGGTTGCCGAGGTCACCCTTGGGATCGATCGCGATCACGGGAATGCCATCGATCGCCGCTTCTTCGATCAGGCCAATGCCGAGGCCGGTCTTGCCGCTGCCGGTCATGCCGGCAATCACCGCGTGGGTGACGAGGTCAGACGCGTCGTAAAGAACCGGTTCCTCGTGTGCGCGACCCAGGTAGAAGAGCCCGAGTTTCTCGAAGTCTTTCACTGCCGCACCTTTCCGTCCGCAAGATACAGGTACAGCGTCCGGGTGCGTCCGTCAGCATCGCGAAACGTGTCCGTCTTGGCAGGGGTCCAGTCGCCAAAGCTGAAGTTATGCGCGACGAGACGCGCCCCGGGCTTCATTTGCGCCGTGAGCAGCGGTCGGAGCTTCAGGTTCGACGCCGACAACAGGAATGTGGTCACCACTGTCGCCTTCGAGACGTCGGTCTTCATGGCGTCCTGGAGCTTGAATTCCACCAATTGCGTGACCCCGGCGGCCTTCGCGTTGGCGTTGGCTTCGGCAATGCGCTGCGGGTCGATGTCGACGCCCAGTCCACGCGCGCCGTATTTCTTTGCGGCCGTGATCGGGATTCGGCCATCGCCGCACCCGAGGTCGATGACAAAATCGGTGTTCTTCACGCCCGCAAAGGCCAGCATCCGGTCGACGACATCCTGCGGCGTCGGGACATACGGCGCTAACTGGGGCGCATCAGGCCTCTTCTGTATCGGCGTCGCCGCCGGCGCCTGACGGTCACCGGATGCCTGAGATGTTGGAGCGAAACAGAGGGCCAAAGTTGCAAAAAGTGACAAAGCTGCAAGCCATCGACGCATCGCGTTGAGCATATCGAATCCCGTCTAACCGTGCGCGAAATCAGGGGTTACCGTTTGCCGGTGGCAACTGGCCGAAATTCACGAAAATGCCTGTTTTTCGGCCATTTTCGTTGATTTTGACCAGGTCCTGGGCTATACTGGGTGGACCTGATAGCGCACTTCACTCCCGCCATTACCACCAGATCGAAACGAGGGGCACGTGGGATTTAAGATCGGTGACAAGGTCATTTACCCGAATCATGGTCTCGGGGTCGTAGAAAAGGTCGAAGAGAAAACTATTCTCGGAACGACCTGTGGTTTTTTCCATCTCCGCATCCTGTCGAACGAGACGACGGTGCTGGTGCCGGTCGCCAATGTCGACAACGTCGGCCTGCGCCGTGCCATCACGGATGAAGAAGTCGAGCGGCTGTTCCAGTTGCTTGGCGACGGCAAGATCGACAACCACCAGAACTGGAAAGGCCGCTTCAAGGATAACTCCGACAAGATGCGCACCGGCTCGATTTACGACATGGCCGACGTGCTCAAGAGCCTCACGTTCCTGGCCAAGTCGAAGAGCCTGTCGTTCCGCGAAAAGCGCATGCTCGATCGCGCCAAGTCGCTCATCATCTCCGAGATCTCGGAAGTCATGCAGGTGACCGCGCAGGCGATCGAGGATCGCGTCAACGAAGCGCTCGAGAAGTGCTTCATGACCAAGGCCCGCAACGCACAGCGCGCGGTGGCCCGCGCCGCAACCAAGGCCGCTCCGGCCAAGGCAGCCGTGGCCAAGCAGCGCCAGGCGCGCGCGTCGTAACGGTCCGATCAACAGTCACCAGTGTCAGTGCAGGGGCGGCCATGAGTAACTTCATCGCCGCCCTTCGTTCTGTACTCACCTACATCATCGTCTCGATCTACGTCCTGATCGCCGGGCCGATTGGCCTGCTGATCGCGTCGGTGGATTCGCCGGTCGCCAAGCCGGTGCTCTACATCCTCGGCCGCATCGGCGTCAGGCTCGCGCTGGCCTGCGCGGGCATCCGGTATCGCGTGTCCGGTCACGTGATGAAGCGCGATCGCGCGGTCGTGTTTTGCTCGAACCACGAGAGCAATGTCGATCCGCCCGTGCTGTTCCTCGTGTTGCATACGCGCCTTCACGTGCTCTTCAAAGCCGAGTTGCAGAAGATTCCCGTGCTTGGTCGCGTGATGGTGCGTGGTGGGTTCGTGCCAGTCGAGCGCGACCGCCGCGAGGCGTCGATGGCATCGATCGATCGCGCGGCCGAGTCGATTCGCGCCGGCAACTCCTTCCTGATCTTCCCGGAAGGCACGCGCAGCCGCACCTCGGAACTCCTGCCATTCAAGAAGGGCGGCTTCATCATGGCCATCAAGGCGCAGGCGCCGATTGTCCCGGTGGCCGTCTCCGGCGGCCGCGCGGCGATGCAAAAGGGCAGTTGGTACGTCCGCCCGGTGATGGTGGACATCAAGATCGGCGAGCCGGTGGACACGACCGGCTACACCCTCGACGACCGTGACAAGTTGATCGAAGTTGTGCGCGCGCGCATTGAAGCCCTCCGACACGGCTGACTTTGTGCTGGCTGGTGGGCCTGTTAGCCTGTTGGCCTGATGCTCGAAGGCCTTTCCACGCTCGGCAGGACGATGGGGTTCTCGCTGGCGGCAGGCGTGAACCTGTATGCGACCGTCGCCATTCTCGGCATGGCCTCGCACTTCGGCTGGGTGCAACTGCCGGATCAATTCAAGGTCTTCGACAATCCGTGGATCATCGGGGCCGCCGCCGTGCTGTACGTCATCGAGTTCATCGCCGACAAGATCCCGTGGGTCGATTCGATGTGGGACTCGGTGCACACGCTGATCCGGCCGGTGGGCGGTGCCGTGATCGCGGTGGCGTCACTTGGCGACGCATCGCCGGCGCTGCAGGGCGCCACGGCGCTCCTCGGCGGCATCGTTGCGGCCGGCAGCCATGTCACCAAGGCGGGCACGAGGGTGGCCGCCAATACCACGCCTGAACCGTTCAGCAACTGGTTCCTGAGCCTGGCCGAGGATGCGTTCGTCGTAGGCTTGAGTTTCCTCACGCTGAAGTATCCGTTGCTGGCCCTTGCCGTCAGCGTGGTGATCGTCGTGCTGATCCTGATGACCGCGCGCTCGATCTGGAAGTGGTTCCGCCGACAAACGGCGGCACCCGCGAGATAAGATAGGCAGGCCAGCACCTTCCACCCGGGAAGCCATGCGTGTCCGCCTGACGTTACTCGTGTTCGCTGTCGCCGCGATGCTCTTCGCGCGAGGGCCATCGCCGTTGCTGGCTGAAGACCAGCAGGGCGATCAGGCGCTGCCGCGTTTCCGGGCCGGGGCCAATCTCGTGCGCGTTGACGCGTACATCTCGAAAGATGGCGTGCCCGTCACCGACCTGAAAGCGGAGGACTTCGTCGTTTCGGAAGACGACAAACCGCAGACGGTCGAAAGCTTCGAGCTCGTGCAGCCGCGCAAGCCGAATCCGCAGTCTGAGCGCACCAATGCCACCAGCGTGCGCGAGATGAACCAGCAGGCGGCCGACGCCGCGCGCGTTTTTACGCTGTTCTTCGACCGCCATTTCGGTCAGCTGTCGGGTTCGTATCACGCGCAGAAGCCGATCATCGACGTGCTCGACAAGGTGATCGGTCCCGACGACCTCGTCGGCACGATGACGCCGGAGATGTCGCCCGGATCGGTCACCTACAGCCGGCGCACCTCGTCGATCGAACGGTTCGTCACCGATTCGTGGGACTGGGGCCAGAAGAATCGCACGCGCATCACGCCGGAAGAAGCGCAGCTGTCCATGTGCTACCCCTCGGATTCGAAAATGGTGGCGGAGTTGATCGGGCGCATGCGCGAGCAGCAAACGCTGGATGCGCTCGACGCGCTCGTCACCCATCTCGACGTGCTGCGTCCCGAACGCAAGTTCGTGTTCGTGTTCACGGAAGGGTGGCCGATGTATCGGCCCAACGACACGCTGACCAAGGTCGTGGATGGGCACGTACCGAGCGGCGATCCGCTCGGCGCCGATCCGCGAACCGGCGGCTTGCGCCGGCCGGGAACGACGGACCCGAAGACGGGAAACGTCAGCATGGAAGCGTGCGATCGCGAACGCACGAAATACGCCTACATCGATCACGAAGTCACGTTCCGGCAATTGCTGCAGCGCGCCAACCGGGCGAACGTCAGCTTCTACCCGATCGACTCGCGCGGGTTGATCGCGTTCGACACGCCGATCGATGCCCCCTTGCCGCCGGCCGTGGATGCGGCATGGTTGCGCCGCCGTTTCGACTTCCTCAACGAGATGGCCAGCCAGACGGACGGCCACGCCGTGCTCAATGTCGGCGACGTCTCGAAAGCGCTGCAGAAAGTGTCGGCCGACATCGGTTCGTACTACCTGCTCGGCTATTACTCGACCAACCAGAAGCTCGATGGGCGATTCCGCCGCATTCACGTGGAAGTGAAGCGTGACGGGCTCGAGGTGCGTGCGCGTCCTGGCTACCTCGCACCGACCGAAGCAGAAGCGCGCGCGGCGGGCGTGGAGATCACACGCGCCGGGGCGAAGCCGGGGCCGCCGCCGACCGTGACGCGCGCGCTCGATGCGATTGCTCCGGCCCGGGGCAATCTGCCGCTGCGCGTGCAGGCCGTCGGATTGCGCAACAACATCAGGACGATCGTCGAGCTCGATCCG
>CAZBYY010000185.1:0-7429 GCA_964495855.1 uncultured Acidobacterium sp.
GCATCTGTCCCCGGAGCGCTGGGGACATCCCCCGCCAAACGCCAGGCGCGTGCAGCGCGCTTCAATCGCGTCGTTCAACTGCGTCGAGGTGCCGTGATAGTTGATGTAGCCGATCTCTTCCCGCGCGCGCCCGGCCTTGGCCATCGCTTCATGCATGCAGCGCACGATCTGCTCGCCGTCGGGATCCATCTGCACGCGGTGGTACGCATCGCAGGTCGAGGCGTAGCCGTCAATCGTGGCGTAGACCTGCGCGCCGCGCGCCCGCGCGCGATCTTCGCGCTCGAGCGCCAGCATCCACGCGCCTTCGCCGAGCACGAACCCGTCGCGGCGCCGGTCGAACGGGCGCGACGCTTCCGCCGGCCGGTCGTTGAAGTGCGTCGACACCGCGCGCATCCGCGAAAAGCCGAAGATCATCCCCGGCAACACGCAGCCATCCGTGCCGCCGGACAGCAGCACGTCGCACTCGCCGTTGCGCAGCAGCATGCACGCGTAGCCGAGCGCATCCGTTGAACTGGTGCACCCGGTCGACAGCACGTGGCTGATGCCGCGCAACCCGAGCGCAATCGAAATCTCGCTCGACACCATGCCGCAGATGCCGATCGCGATCGCGTACGGCGTTACGTGCTGGCCGTTGTTCTGGAAGAAATCCTGGTACTGGCGCTCGCCGACGTCGATCCCGCCACCGCCGCTGCCGATGATCACGCCGGCGTTCGGCTCCGCGAACGACAGCCCCGCGTCATTCCACGCTTCGCGCGCCGCAAGCACGCCGAACAGCGCCGCGCGCGAATAGCGCTTGGGATCCGCGCGCATCTCCCTCGGCCCGTGCTCGCCCTCGAGCGCCACCGCGGAGGCGATGTCCATGGGCGGCACCGGCGCAGCAACGCGGCACGGATACGTCGAAACGTCGAACTCCGTGATCGCGCGCGTGCCGCTCTGGCCGCCCTTCACCGCGTTCCAGAACGTCTCGCGCCCGGCGCCGAACGCCGAAATGACACCGATGCCGGTAATCGCGATGCGGGGATGGGTCACGAGGGTGCTGTTCCTATAATAGCGTCCGTGAAAGGACTGGTCCGGTGGAGCGGCGCGCTCGTGTTCCTATTGTCGCTGCTTTCCATGCCGGCGCTGTACCTCTTTCGCTGGGGCACACCGGCGGCGGACGCCTCAACGGCCGCCCGGGATGCGGGGGGCAACATCGCCCTGTTCACCGTCTTCGCGCTGCATCACAGCGTGATGGCGCGCACCGGCGCCAAGCGCTGGATCACCACCCTCGTGCCCGCGGACCTCGAGCGTAGCGTCTACGTGTGGATCGCCAGCGTGCTGTTCCTCGCCGCGTGCTGGTTCTGGCGGCCATTGCCCGGCCTCGCCTGGCACGTGCAGGGGCCGGGCCTCTTGCTCTACGTCTTCGCATTGGCCGGCGTCCTCCTCACCATCGCCGGCGCCCGCATCGTCGGCATCTGGGAACTGGCCGGCGTCACCCAGCCGGATCCGATTCGAGCAATCGAGTTCAAGGCCGAAGGCCCGTTTGCCCTCGTGCGTCACCCGATCTATCTCGGCTGGCTGCTGATGGTGTTCCCTGCACCCGTGATGACGTCGACGCGATTGTTGTTCGCCGTGATCAGCACGATCTATCTCGTTGTCGCGATCCCGCTGGAAGAGCGCGCGCTCGTCGAGGCGCACGGGGAGAAGTACGAGAGCTACCAGAGAGCGATGCGATGGAAGCTCGTGCCTGGAATTTGGTAGTTCTACGTACGCTCTACGTACGTTCGACGCAAGACATCGTCGCGCAGGACGATGAACAGCCCGGTGCCTTCTGCGATTACTCGCCCGTCAAGGTGCGTGAGCGTGGAGCGTAAGTGGATCTTGCGGCCTTCGACGCGATCGATTCGGGCTTCGACGATCGTCTCCGTCTCAATCGGCAGCATGGCGACAAACGTGATTTTGATCGTTGCCGCGACGCAGCGGTGATCGTTCATCCACGCGGCCGCGCCCATCGCTTCGTCGAGCGTCGCCGCCATCGCGCCGCCGTGCACGTGACCCGGCGGGCCGGTAGTGCCTCGGCCGAACCACGCCTTGGCAAACAGCGTCGAGTCCCCTGGCTTGCGGTAATACGCAATGCGCACGCGATCGCCGTCGGCAAGAAACGTCCCTTCAGGCGATGGAAACGGGACGACGGGCTCCCAGCCGGGTTCGGGCACGGCTCTCGGTGCGGTCATTCGAGTAGTCCCAGCAGGATATCAGCAGCCACGTCGGCGCCGTTCGTCGCCGGCCTCGACGGCGGATCGGGCTGGGCCAGCAGCGCATCGAGGTGCGGTCCCCACGCGCCCGCATACAGCTCCGCGTGGCCGATGAACGCGCACCGCAAGAACTGCGGCATCGCATCGACGAGCACCTGATACTCCCGGAAATCACCACGAGACGTGTACAACAGCGCCGTGCCGTTGGCGAGACACTCGGAAATGATGCCGTAGCCGGGCTTGGTCACGACGACGTCAACGGCGCGCACCAGATCTTCGTACCGATAGCCGCGCGCATACATGGCGCTTTCGTCGATCGTGCCAGGCACCAGGACCATGTAGTCGCGCAATTGCCGCAGCAGGCGCACATCAACGCCTTCGAGGCCGTAGCCACCGAACGACGGCAGCACGAGTCGCGCGTCACGTGGCAGCCCCAGCGCCGCTCGCACTTCACCTGGATCGCGCCCGGAACGCCGGGCCACGAACGGGATGTCGCGAACACGGGGAAACGTCGCGAAGCCTCCCCACATAGGCAGCCGTAAGGCCAACGTCGTGTGGGAGTAGATCTCGTTAATCTCGCCGGCCACCGACTCGCCGCCGGCATAGTGCTCGTAGATCCAGTCCCAGGTGAAGTTGCCGAGGGCCATCGCCAGGATGCCGGCAGCGGCGGCGGATGCAATGCCGAGCGGAGGGATATCGGCGACAACCATGCCTGCCTGACAGGCGCGAAGAAAGGCGACTTCGTTCGAGACACGATCGTTGATCGTCGACAGGAAGGCCGTCGCGCGCGCGATCGACGCCGGCGCGTCGAGATGCAGGCTGTCGATCTGCACGACGCCGGTGTCGACCTCGGCAGCCGATAACTCAACGCCGGGCTGCACCGTGCGCTCGACCAGCCACGACGCCACCGATGAACGAATGATGATGCGGAGATCAGCGCGTCGAGCCACCAGCGCGTTGATGACCTCAATCGCGCGTGATGCGTGGCCAAAGCCGTGGCCGGAGATGTAGAAAACGGCAGTTCTACGGTGGTTCAACGTCGGTTCGACGGTGGTCCTGCGACGGTTCTAGCCACGCCATCCCTTGGTGGGCTTGGTAAAGCGCGCGGGCAGCTTCGATCGATCGATGGGGGCGGCTGGCGCCTCCTGTTCGGCCGCATCGGCGTCTTCGTCCTTCGGCAAACCTTCGAGCTGATCCGTGAACAACAGCGAGTGGTGCGAGGGCACTTCGAACTTCTTGCCGCACGTCTTGCACGTCACCTCGTCGTCGAGACGAAGCAGGTGGTCACGCAGCTTGTCGTACTTGGCGCGCTCCTCGCGGCCCTGCGGGGCGCGATCCTTGCGCTTGGTGCGGCGCATCCAGCGAATGCTGTATTCGTTGGTCCGCTTGCACCGCGGACACGCATAGCTTGCGGGGCGGCTCTCGGGTTTGTCCTGGAAGTACGCTTTCTCGTCGAAGCTCACAAAACAATTCTAGTTCAACGAGGGTTCTACGGACGTTCTACTGTCGAGCGGCATGCCCGCGCCGAACGTACGCAGCGCGTACGTCGAACGCAGGCCGAACGATCAGTCTTTGACGACCGTGATGAGCGTCCAGATCTTCGGGACGTTCACCTTCTCGATGCTCACCGGATGCAGTTCCGCCTGCTGGAGGAAGCCCGGCAAATCGAGATCGGCCGTGAAGCCGATGTGGACCGTCATCGGGGAGATCGCCGTTTCGATCTTCGACATGATCGGATTGGCGCTCTTGAAGTGATTGAGGATGACGACGCGACCGCCGGGACGGCAGACGCGATACATCTCGCGCGCGACGGCGACCGGGTCGGGCACCACGCTGATCACGTACGGCGCGTACACCACGTCGTAGGAGTTATCGGCGAAGGTCATCTTCGTCGCGTCCATTTCGAGGACGTCGCAGTTGGTCAGGCCCTTTTCGGTGATGCGCTTGTTGGCCTTTTCGAGCATGCGGCTCGACAGGTCGATGCCGGTAATGCGCGCCGAGCGCGGGTACATGCCCAGGTTGATGCCGGTGCCCACGCCCACTTCGAGCACGTGCGTGCCGGGACGGATGCGCATCTTCTCGATCGCCTCGATGCGCCCGGGATGCAGCGTCGGCCCGTAGGTGTAGTCGTAGATCTTGGCGATGTTCTGATAGACCCGCTCGACGAAGTCGGTGCCGACGGACGTGACCGTCAGCGCGCGAGTCGCCGCATCACCAGAACGCTGCGTATGTTGCTCAAATAGGGCCATATTTACACGCTCGATTGAGTGGAACGGACTATACCACGTCAAGCACGTCGAGGGCCGAATCCAGCCGGCCCGACGGCGAGAAGACCTGGAGGCCTGCGGCCATGTGCCTGACAGCGCTCACAATTTCACGCGCGACCAGCACGCCTTCAGCCACAGCCGCCTCGGGGGTGGTCGCTCGGCGCATGCGTTCGACCAGCGCATCCGGCACGGTCACGCCGGGCACTTCGTTGGCCATGAATTCCGCATTCAGCGCGCTTTCGAACGGCCAAATGCCGACGAGAATCGGCAACCGCATCGGTTCGACGCGCTTCAGGAACCGCTCGAACGCCGCGACATCGAACACCGGTCTCGTCACCGCAAATTCCGCGCCTGCCGCGACCTTGAATTCGAGCCGTCGCAGCTCCTGATCGAGGTCGCGCGAGGGATTGACCATCACCCCGGTGTGGAACGCGGTGGGCTCGCCGATCGACTGGCCGCCGATATCGAGGCCGTGATTCAAACGGTTGATCACGTTCGTCAAACCGATCGAATCGACGTCGAACACCGCGGTGGCATCAGGGATGTCACCGAGGTTGCGCACGTCGCCGGTAATGCCCAGGAGGTTGCGCACGCCCATCGCGTGCGCGCCAAGCAGGTCCGATTGAATGCCCAGCAGGTTGCGATCGCGGCACGAATACTGGAGCAGGACCTCGACGCCGGCTTGCTGCTGCACGAGCACCGCCAGCGACAGCGCACTCAAACGCGCGCCCGAACGCGGACCGTCGGGAATCGTCACCACGTCGATACCGTGTGACGCAAGACGCTTGGCGGCATCGACCGCGGACGCGGTCGCGTGCCCGCGCGGCGGCACCACTTCGATGGCGCGAACGAACGCGCCCTCGGACAGCTTGCGGGCAAACGGCGACTTCGACGCGCGCGGCACCGCGGGCTTGGCGTTCGGCTGGCTGGCCACCGGTGTTTTCACATCCGCCGGACCCGCCGCGTGACGCGCCAGGCCGGGGGCCATCGACTTTGCAGCCAGCGCGATCTGCCGGATGTGTTCCGGCGTCGTGCCGCAACAGCCGCCAACCAGCCGCACGCCCGACGCGATGAAGCGTCGCGCATACGACGCCATGTACTCCGGGGAGCACAGATAGAGATTCCGGCCCTCGATGTCGCGCGGGCGTCCCGCGTTCGGCTGCGCCGAGAGCCAGACCTCGACGATGTCGGAGATGCGTTCGATGGTTTCGAGCATCGGCGCGGGCCCGACGCTGCAGTTGACGCCAACGACGCTGGCGCCGGCCTTGATCAACTCCGGCGCAAACTGCTCGGGCGGCGCGCCGTCCAGCGTCGATCCATCCTCTTCCGTCGTCACCTGCGCCACGATCGGCAGGTCGCACACGCTGCGCACGGCGGCAATCGCGGCGCCGATCTCGTTCAGGTCGCGGAACGTTTCGAGGATGAAGAGGTCGACCTTGCCGTCGGCGAGCGCCTGCGCCTGGTCGCGGAACATCGCCTCCGCTTCATCGACGCCCGTTTTGCCCCACGGTTCGACGCGCACGCCGAGCGGACCGATCGCGCCGGCGACATACGCCTCGCCTCCCGACTGCTCCACCGCGCGCCGCGCAAGGTGCGCGCCGGCCAGATTGATGTCGCGCACCTGGTCGCCGAGGCCGAATCCGCGCAGCTTCATGCGATTGGCGCCGAACGTGTTGGTCTCGATCACGTCCGCGCCGGCCTTCAGGTAGTCGCCGTGCACGTCGGCGACGAGGTCGGGATTCGACAGGTTCAGCGACTCGAAGCAGCGGTTGATGAACACGCCCTTCGAGTACAGCAGCGTGCCCATCGCGCCGTCGCACACGAGGACGCGGGCGTCGAGCGCCTCCAGGAATGTCTTCAATTAGCGCGCAGCGATCGGAGCTTTTTGGTTGTCGCCGGCCGGCACGAGCAGCTCCGTCTTGTCCCACACAAAGTCGTCTTTGCTGTAGACCGCAAGCTCGTAGTCCTTGCCCATGAAAATGGCCGACAACGGGCACGCCTCTTCGCAGTAGCCGCAGAAGATGCAGCGCGTCTTGTGAATCTGATAGGTCGACGCGTAGCGCGGCCCCGCCATCACCGTGCCGTCATTTTCCGCCGCTTCGAGGTAGATGGCGTCGGCCGGGCAGGCCACCGCGCACAGGCCGCAGGCCACGCACTTTTCGAGGCCGTTCTCGTCACGCATCAACACCTGCTTGCCGCGATAGCGCGGAAACATCGGCATTTTCTGCTCGGGGTAGTTGATGGTGATGGGCTTGCGGAACAGGTGCTTGAACGTGAGGGCAAAGCCTTTGGCCAGCGGACCGAACATATCTTGCAATGATAACATTTCGGGTCGTCAGGCCATCAGGCCATCGGGCCGTCGGGGCCATCACTGGAAATGCCACAAGGTCCTAAATTTCTGTCGGCCGGGCAGTTCCTGCTCATCACGCTGATCGTCAAGCTCGCCGCGATGGCAGCCCTGGCGACCATGCTGGCGCGATATCGGCGCTTCCGTCACATCCTGATTTTCGAGCAGCGGAACTGGCCCGACCGGCTGGTCTTCGCCCTCGGCCTGGCCGTGCCGCTCACGGCCGGGGTCGCGGCGCGCGTGCTGCTCAATTACGACGCGGCGGACCTGACGCTCGAGGGCGCGTTGCTGGCCGGACTCATCGCCGGGCCGTACACCGGCGGTCTCGTGGGGGTTGCGATGTCGCTGCCCGCCCTTGCGGCGGGCGAATACGGCGCGCCGTTTTTCGCCGTGGGCTGCGGCTTTGCCGGCGGCGGCATCCGCGAGTGGTGTCCGAAGGAGACCATCTGGGACTTCTCGCCGTTTGTCGTCTTCAGCGTGCCGCGATTCGTGTGGCAGATGCTGCGCGAGATGACGAACAACTGGCAGGTCGCGCTGCTGCTCGCGCCTTACCTGCGTCGGTTCGGCCGCTTCACGATCCC
>CAZBYY010000186.1:0-7282 GCA_964495855.1 uncultured Acidobacterium sp.
TTACGAAGCGCGCGCGATCACGCCGTGGCTCGCCAACCTGTCGCTCACGACGTATTACCAGCGCACGGAGCGGTTACTGCGGACGACGCTGCCGATCCAGTTCCCGGCACCGACGCCGCAGGCGTTTTTCCCGATCACCGTCTTCCGCCTCAACGTGCTGTCCGACACCGAGCAGCGCGTGTGGACGCCCGGTGTTGACCTGAGTGCGGTGTTGACGCCGGTGAAGAACCACCTGACGACGGTTGGCTTCACCTTCTATCGCGATCGCAGCAGCGATGCGCGCACGACAACGACGACAACCTCGATGCTCGGCCAGGTGGCCAATGGCGCCCGCGGTCCCGCGGCAACGGTGTTTCCGGCGCCGATCGTGCTCGGGCCGCCGTCGATTGCGCACCCGGTGCGCGTGCCCGATGCGAGCCTGCGAGACGTGGCGGTGTTTGCGCAGGACGAGTGGCGCGTGAAGCCGTCAGTGTCGGTGATTGCCGGCCTGCGCGGCGACTTCTACACCGTGGTGACCGAGGCCACACCCGGCTACGACGTGCAAAGCGTGATCGGCAACGCGACACCGGCGATCGATCGCTCCAAGCTGCCGGATCCGAATGGCGCCACCTACACGCGCAACGCGCTGACCGGCGACATCGGCATCGTGGCCAACCCGGATGGCGCGATCAACCCGTTCGTGCGCATCGGCCGCAGCTACCGTCACCCCAACCTGGAGGAGCTGCTGTTTGCGGGTCCGGCGACAGCCGGCAGCATCGTTCCTAACGTCAAAGTCGAGCCGGAGACGGGCAACAACTTCGACGCCGGCATGAAGTTCCGCGCCGGCTCGTTCGACGGCGGTGCGTTCTTCTTCTACAACCAGTACCAAAACTTCATCGCGCAGGATCTCGTGGTGGCCACCAATTCGTCCGGGCCGCTCGCGCAGGCGTATAACTTCGGCAACGTGCGCGTGACCGGCGTCGAGCTGCAGGGCGCCATGCCGATCACGTTCAAGCCGGGCGTGCTCACGCTGACCGGCGGCGCGTCGTTCAACCGCGGCACGATCACCGACGGCACCAATCCGCAGAACCAGAAGTCGCTGGCCAACACGCCGTTCGACAACATCACGCCGTCGAAGATCGTCATCAACGGTCGCTTCACGCAGAGCCGCGGCCGCTGGTGGGTCGAGTACGGCGCGCGCGGGCAGGGCGATGTCACGCGCGTCGCCGCGACGCTGCTCGATTCGCCGTTCATCATCGCGCAGGACCTGCTGTCGTTGAAAGGCTTCGTCGTGCAGCGCGCCGGCGCCGGCATCAATATCGGCAACGATCGCAACCGCATGGGCCTGACGTTCGCGGTCGAGAATCTTGGCGACAAGTTCTACCGCGAGCACTTCCAGTTTGCGCCCGCGCGCGGGCGGACGTTCACGATCGGACTCAACATCGGAGCGTTCTAGCCATGTCGCCGAATGCCGTTCACTACGTCCCGATCGTCACGACGATCCTCGCCGCGATCTTCGCGGCGGAGATCTTCCGGCGCTACCGCGAACATCCCGATCGCCTCCACTTGATGTGGTGGGCGATCGGTGTGGCCGTCTACGGCGTCGGCACGCTGACGGAAGCCACGACGACGCTGATCGGGTGGAATGAGCCGACCTTCCGGGCGTGGTACATCTCAGGCGCGCTGCTTGGCGGCGCGCCGCTGGCGCAGGGCACGGTGTACTTGCTGCTGTCGCGCCGGACCGCGCACGCCCTCACAATCCTGCTGATCACCTTTGTGGTGATTGCGTCGGTCGCGGTGATCCTGTCGCCGATCGACTACTCGCAAGTCGAAGCGCATCGCCTGACCGGCCGCGTGCTGCAGTGGCAATGGGTCCGGGCGTTCAGCCCGTTCGTCAATCTCTACGCGGTCGTGTTTTTGATCGGCGGGGCGATTCTGTCGGCGTTGCGCTATTCAACCAACCCCGCCACGCGTCACCGCGTCATCGCGAACGTGCTGATCGCAACCGGCGCGATTCTTCCCGGCATTGGCGGCACCGCCACACGCATGGGCTACACGGAAGTGTTGTACGTCACCGAACTCGCCGGGCTGCTGCTGACCTGGATGGGATATCGGATGAGCGTCAGGCCGGTGCTCACACCGGCGACGGCGTAACGCGTGCTCGGGCACCCGCACCCGGCGCTTACAGGAATGAGCGGATCTCCTGCACCTGCACCTGCGCGCCGCCCGAGGGGGCATTTGAGACGAACTTCTGCCACGCGACCGCGGTCTTGTCCGCCAGCGGGCGCTCGATGATGCCGCCGCACCACATCGAGCCCTGCGCCGGCATCGCCACCCACACACGCTTCACTTTGGCCGCGACACCAAATCCCGGCACCCGCAGCGTGAAGTACGGCGGCAGCGCCGACGGAGAGGCGCCGGTGACTTCCAGGCGCACGCCTTCTGCGCTGACATCAACCACTTTTGACGTGACACCGTCGATCGACGCCAACAACCGCGGCACGAGCTTGCGGGGCGAGCGCCGCGCGGGGCGGCCTTCGGCGAGCGCCAACGCGACCGACAGCAGGAACGTGTCGCGCGTCACCGGCCGATCGATCCAGGCGGCGTCTCTCGGCACCTCTTCGATCGCGTCCATCGGGTCGCCGACGAGCACCAGTGGCCGGTTGCCGCCAAGCACCTTGACGATGCGCGGCAGGTCCGGCTTCGAGACGAGCGACACGTCGGCGATGAGCGCCTCGATGGGCCGCGTCGACAGGTCGCGCGCGAGTCCGTCGAGCGCCAGCATGGGCACCGGATCGTAGCCGGCGAGCGAGAGCCACTCGAGGAAGGCCGCCCGTTCACCGGGACGAGGACAGGCGACGCCGATTCGGACCGTGGGATTGGCCATGCGGTGGAGGTTGCAAGCGGACTGCCACAAGGAATTGGCGCAATCCGCGGCGTTCGCTTACGGAGGCGAGCGGGTCGATTACAAATCTGCGGTGGTCTTACAGATCCGTGCTACTTCACGCGAGGAACGTCATCCTTCGAGACGATCTCGGCCTCGTCCGCGTCGAGCAGGCCGCGCTGCTTTGGCACGTCGAGCCTCCGCGCGACCGTTTCGAGGGGATCGATGATCGGAACTTCCTTCGCGCTGCCGGCACCCAGCTCGCGGAAGCGGCGCGCCTTGACGAGCACGTTGTTCTCGAAGGAGCCGATCACCCTGTTGAATGTCGCGAACGTGCCGTCGAGCCGCTTGCGCAAATCCTCGAGATGTTCCGCCATCGTCGCCACGCTCTCGTGGAGCGCGCGGCCGAGCCTGCTGATCTCCTCGGCATTCAGCGTGAGCCGCTCTTGATTCCAGCCAAACGATGCGGCGCGCAACAGCGCGATCAGCGTCAACGGACTGGCGATCAGGACGTTCATCTTCACGCCGTAATCGATGAGCGACGAATCGCGCTCGAGCGCGGCCATGTAGATCGCTTCAGCCGGGAGGAACAGCACGACCATCTCGGGTGACGAAGGCAGCGCATCCCAGTAGGCCTTGGCGCCGAGCTTCGTGACGTGCTCCTTCACCTGTCGCACGTGATCGGCGAGCTTGCCGCTGCGAATCCCGTCATCAGCGGCCGCCTGCGCATCGAGGAATGCTTCGAGCGGCGCCTTCGCATCGACGACGATCGTGCGGCCGCCGGGGAGGTTGATCGTCATGTCTGGCCGCAGCCGTCCGCCCTCGGTGAAGATCGTCGGCTGCTGGTCGAAATCGCAATGCTGCAGCATGCCGGCGAGCTCGACGACCTTGCGCAACTGCACCTCGCCCCATTGGCCGCGCACGCCGGGCGAGCGCAGCGCGCGCACCAGGTTCTGCGTTTCATGCTGCAGCTGTTGCTGCGTGTGCCCGACGAGGGTCAGCAGCGACTTCATGTTCGCGCTGTCGTCGATGCGCGACTTCTCGACTTCCTTCAGCTTCGCATCGACCTGCACGAGCGTGTCGCGGATCGGCGAGACGAGCGTGCCGAGCTCCTGCTGCCGTCGTGTCAGGTCGATCGTCGCTTCGCGGTGCACGTTGCCGATTTTCTGATCCGCGAGCTTCAGGAACTCATCGGTGCTGGCCTTCAGCGTCGACGCGGCGAGCGCCTGGAACGTGTCGCGGAGCTGATCCTGCGTGGCGGAGCGACTGCGTGAGGCGAGCAGCCACCCGGCGGCAAAACCTGCGACGAGCGCACCGACAATGAGTGCAATGTCCAATATTCGGCAGTGTAACAGCGATTACCGAATCGTCAGTCGCGCGGCGCGCTGAACGCGGGTGCGAATTCGATAATCAATTGCAGACGTTCGGGTTAGCATAGCCGCGGGCCCTGCGGATCGCGGTGGAAGGCCCGTTGCACCCATGATTCGAGTGCTGCCTGCTGTAAACGCTCCGGTCAGCGTGGCCGTGGACGGATTCGGCCGGCGAACCAACGGCATCGATGCCGAGAGCGGGGACGAAGTCGAGTTTCTCGACCTCGCGCCTCAACTCGTCGAGCACGCCGGCTTCGTTGCGGCGCTGGCCGAGCGCGTGGCGCGTCTCGCGGCCGTGCGGCACATGTCGTACGTGCGCCTGCAGCGGCTCGATCGCCCGGCCGCCGATCGGCTGCAACTCGTCTCGGACTTCACGCCCGGCTGGCGCCTGTCGGAACTGCTCGAGCGTTCGCACGCGCTCAACACGCCGCTCGACATCACGATCGTCATTGGACTGCTGCGCCAGTTGTTGCCGGCGGCCGCGCTCTACGGTCGCAACAATCGCGACGCGGCAATCGGCACGATCGGCATCGAACGTCTGATCGTCACACCGCAGGCGCGTCTCGTGATCGCCGAGCTCGCGTTCGGCCCCGCCATCGAGAAGCTCAACCTCGGCCGCGATCGCCTGTGGCGCGACTATCGTGTGGCGATGCCGCCGTCGGCAGGCCTGCCGCGGGCGAATCAGCGCGCCGACGCCAACGGCATCGGTACCGTGGCGCTGTCGCTGATCCTGGGGCGGCCGCTCGCGCTCGACGAATTTCCGTCGGGACTGCAGCCATTGATCGAGGGCGCGAAGGAGTATCGCGACGGCGGTGAGGTGCCGCTGTCGTCGTTCTTCGCCAGCTGGCTCGCGCGCGCGCTGCAGTTCGACGTGCGCAACGCGTACCAATCGCCCGCTGAAGCGCAACTCGCGTTCGAGTCCGTGCTCGCCAGCGACAAGTCGTACGTGACAACGACGAAGAAACTCGAAGAGTGGGTCACGCGCGTTGGCGGGATGATCGACGCCGACAGGAAGGGCGCGGGACCGTCGCAATCCAATGGATCGGTGGCGCTGCACGTCGACCATCAATACGCCGGCCAGCCCTCATCGGCCGACGCCCCCGGTCGCGGACCCGCATCGTCCGCCGACGTGCCCTCCGCGAGCGCGTCCGAATTGCCCGTGACTGCACCGATCAGGAAGGCGCCGCTTCTCGGAATGGGCGCCGTGATCGTTGCATTACTGGTGCTCGTCGGCTGGTTGCTGACCCGAGATACCGGTGCACCGCGATCCGGAGAAGGCGAGCTCGTCGTGCAATCGCGCCCCCAGGGAGCGACCGTGCTGGTTGATGGCAAACCGCGCGGCACAACGCCAGCCACGCTGCGTTTGTCGTCGGGCGCGCACGTGCTCGAGGTAAAGATGGGAAATTCCGAGCCACGGGTCATTCCGTTGATGATCCGCGCCGGCGTGCAGACCGCGCAGTACGTCGAATTGCAGGAGCCGCAACCCATATCGCCGCCACCACCGCCGCCCGAAAAGAAGCGAAAGCGGTAATCACTCGCACGAGTAATCTGCTAAGATTTTCCAACTCTTCTCATGCGTAAACGGGTTGTCATTCCGGCCATCGGCCTGCTCGCGGTCTGCGCCTCATCAGCCTTCTGGCTGGTGTCGGCCGCGGATCCGTCGCAGACGATGCGGTTGGCGCATGACGTGACGCTGGAGAAGGACGCTGATCTGCTGACGGGATTCATTCCCGCGCGCACGACCATCGCAAACATCTTCGAGCACCACATGGTGCAAAGCGCCGACACGCCCGCGCTCGTGTCGACGATCGCGTCGGCGATCGACGTGCGCCGCATCCGCGCCGGACAGCCGTACTCGATCGACCGGTTGCTCGACGGCCGCGTGCGCCGCTTCGAATACGAGATCGATGGCGACAGGCGCCTGCTGGTCGATCGCGCCGAGTCTGACGGCGCGCCGCGCTTCCGCGCCACCGTTGAGCGCATCCCGAAACACACGGCCGTCGTGATGATCGAGGGCGAGATCAATCGGGAGACGAACTCGCTGTCGGCGGCGATCGACAAGGCCGGCGAGCGGATCGACCTGGCGCTCGCGATGGCGGACATCTATTCGGGTGAGATCGACTTCAACTCCGATCTGCAGCCCGGCGATCATTTCCGCGTCCTCGTCGAACGCCAGACGCGCGAAGGCAAGCTGTCCGGGTATGGCGCGATTCTCGCCGCCGAATTCCAGAACGACAACCGCCGGCTGAAGGCGATTCGCTTCACGCCGGACGGGGGGTCGCCCGGGTATTACGACGAGAAGGGCAACTCGCTGAAGCGCTTCTTCCTCAAGTCGCCGCTGAAGTTCGAGCCGCGCATCACGTCGCGATTCTCGACCTCGCGCAAGCATCCGATCCTCGGCTACGACCGCGCGCACAACGGTGTCGATTACGGTGCGCCGAGCGGCGCACCCGTGGCGTCGATCGCGCCGGGCGTGGTCACGCTGGCCGGTTGGACGTCAGGCGGCGGCCGCACGGTGCGCGTGCGGCACAGCAACGGTTACGAGAGCGAGTACATGCACCTGTCGGCGATCACCACGCACGCCGGCGCGCGCGTCGGGCAAGGCGAGCTCGTCGGCCGCGTCGGCATGACCGGATTGGCGACCGCGCCGCACTTGCACTACGGGCTCAAGAAGAACGGGCACTACGTCAACCCGGTCATCGAACATCGCAACATGCCACCCGGAGAGCCGGTCGCCCCGTCCCTCATGACGGTGTTCACCGGCGAGCGCGACCGCTACTTCCAGCTGCTCTTCAATCCCGGCCAGTTGCGCGCCGCCAACTAGTCGGCGCGGTGCGACCAGAGACCTGCGTCTCCCGGCAACAGCGGACGCACGTGCAACAGGCAAGCCTATAATTAAGAGTTCATGTCGGCGATCTACCCGTTTGCAGCCCTACGCCCTACTCCCGGCGCCGCCCCCTCCGTCGCATCCGTGCCTTACGATGTCGTCAGCGCTGAGGAAGCGCGGGCCCTGGCGTCCGGCAAGCCGCTGAGCTTTCTCCATGTGTCG
>CAZBYY010000187.1:0-7238 GCA_964495855.1 uncultured Acidobacterium sp.
AGGCGAGACGTGGTGACCGTGCCGAGAGTGTAGTGCATCTACGGCCTCGGCTCGCCGGAGGCCTATTACGGCCTGGTCCTGCCGCGCGAGCGCGGCCAGCGCATCGACCGTGACGCGATCCTGCGCAAGCTGGTCGAAATCCAGTACGAGCGCAACGACCACGACTTCGGCCGCGGCACGTTCCGCGTGCGCGGCGACATCATCGAAGTCTATCCGTCGTACGAAGAATCCGCGCTCCGCATCGGCCTCTTCGGCGACGAGATCGACGAGCTGACGATGATCGATCCGATCAGCGGGAAGACGCTGCAGCGGCGCGAACGCACGGCCGTCTATCCCAAGTCGCACTTCGTCACCGGCCGCGAACGGCTCAAGGAAGCGGTCGTCACCATCAAGGAAGAGCTCGAGGTGCGGCGCACGGAGCTCGAGCGCGAGGGCAAGGTCCTCGAGGCGCAGCGTCTGCATCAGCGGACGATGTTCGACCTCGAGATGATCAAGGAAATCGGCTACTGCCACGGCATCGAGAACTACTCGCGACACCTGACGCAGCGGCAGCCGGGCCAGCCGCCGCCGACCTTGCTCGACTACCTGCCCTCCGACGCGCTCGTCGTCGTCGACGAAAGCCACCAGACCATCCCGCAGATCCGCGGCATGTATCATGGCGACCGGTCGCGCAAGGAAGTGCTCGTGGATTACGGGTTCCGTTTGCCGTCGGCGCTCGACAATCGCCCGCTGAATTTCGAGGAGTGGGAAGCGCGCGTTGGCCAGCTGGTCTTCGTATCGGCCACACCCGGCCCTTACGAGCTGCAAAAGTCTGGCGGCGTGATCGTAGAGCAGGTGATCCGCCCCACGGGATTGATGGATCCGCCGATCGAGGTCCGCCCGGTGAAGGGACAGGTCGACGACCTGCTGAAGGAGATTCGCGACCGCGCCGACCGCAAGGAACGCGTGCTGGTCACGACGCTGACCAAGCGGATGGCGGAGGACTTAACGACGAACTTTCAGGAACTGGGGGTGAAGGTGCGCTACCTCCATTCCGACATCGACACGCTCGAGCGCGTCGAGATCCTGCGCGACCTGCGCCGCGGCGTGCTCGACGTGCTCGTCGGCATCAACCTGTTGCGCGAAGGGCTGGACCTGCCGGAAGTGTCGCTGGTCGCGATCCTGGACGCGGACAAGGAGGGGTTTCTGCGCTCGGCCGGCGCGTTGATCCAGACGTCAGGCCGCGCGGCACGCAACGTCAACGGGCGCGTCATTATGTATGCCGATCACGTCACCGACTCGATGCGCGCCGCGATCAACGAGACCGAACGCCGGCGGGCCCGGCAGGCGGCCTTCAACGAGGAGCACGGCATCACGCCGACGAGTATCGTCAAGGCGATCGATGACGTCTTAAGCAGCGTGTACGACCGGGATTATTCGAACATCACCGACCCGCGCGAGCCGCGGCTGGCTTTCCGAACGATGGCGGAACTCGAAGCGCACATTTCGACCCTGGATCAGCAGATGAAGGCCGCGTCGGCGAATCTCGATTTCGAAAAGGCCGCGGCCCTGCGTGACCAGATTCGCGCCTTGCGGACGCGCGACCTGGGCCTCAATCCCCCGGCGGCACGATGAAGAGCTGGGCGATCGAACTCGTCAAGTCGTCGCTCCTTGAAGTCCAGGAGTACTTCCGGCTCACCGGCGCCGCCGCGCGCGCGTCGGTCACGCGGCCGTTCTATTTCCACGACATCATGGAGCAGATCGAGATCATCGGTCTCGGTTCGCTGACGGTCGTGCTGTTGACCGGGTTCTTCACCGGCGCCGTGCTCGCGCTGCAGATGGGCATCACGCTCGATCAGTTTGGCGCGCGCCCGTTCGTCGGGCGCTTGATCAGCGCGTCGATGATCAAGGAACTTGGTCCGGTGCTGACCGCGCTGATGCTCGCCGGACGCGTCGGATCGGGTATCGCCGCCGAACTCGGCTCGATGGTCGTGACCGAGCAGATCAACGCGCTCCGCGCGCTCGGCACCGATCCGATCCGCAAGCTGGTGGCGCCGCGCGTGCTGGCCGGGTTCATCATGTGCCCGATCCTCACCGTGGTGGCCAACACGGTCGGCATGCTCGGCGGATGGATCGTGTCGGTGACGCAGCTCCGCGTCGAGTCGAGCGTCTACTGGAGCTCGGTCGTCAACGGCCTGTACCTGCACGACATCTGGATGGGCCTGATCAAACCCTTCTTCCTCGGCTTCGTCATCGTCACGATCGGCTGCCACGTCGGGTTGCGGACGGCGGGCGGCACGCAGGGCGTTGGCCGGGCGACCACCAATGCGGTCGTCGCCGCGTCGGTGACGGTGCTGATCGTCGACTTCTTCGTCACGCGACTGATCATCGCGTTGCTGTTCAACGGGGCCTGATGCGCGCCAAGACACTTGCCGAGCTCGCCACGCTGCCCGTCGAACTGGCCGAGCCACATGCCCCGGTGGTGCTGTTCGACAAGGTCAGCCTGTCGTTCGACGACAAGGTCATCCTGCGCGACGTCACGTTCGACGTCCGCGCGGGCCACACCAAGATTTTCCTCGGCGCCAGCGGCGCGGGGAAGTCGACGATCTTGAAGCTGATGGTCGGCCTGTTGAAGCCTGATTCCGGAACGATCTGGGTGCTGGGCAAGCGCGTCGACCTGATGAGCGAGGCGGAATTGATGGCCGTCCGCGAATACATGGGCCTTGTCTTTCAGGAAGGCGCGTTGTTCGATTCACTGACGGTGGGCGAAAACGTCGGCTTCAAGCTCTACGAAGAGACCGACATGCCGCTCGCGGACATCCGGCAGCGCGTCGATGAAGTCCTCGGTTTCGTCGGCCTGGCCGAACACGCCGACAAGCTGCCGTCGGCGCTGTCGGGCGGCCAGCGCCGGCGCGTGGCCATCGCCCGCGCCATGGCGGCGCGGCCGTCGCTGCTGCTGTACGACGAGCCGACGACGGGCCTCGATCCGATCACCTGCATCAGCGTCGATACGGAGATCGTGAAGTTTCGCGATCTCGAGCACGTGACATCGATCCTGGTGACGCACCAGCTGCGCGATGCGTTTTTCATCGCAACGCACCAGGCGCAGCGCACCAACGGCAGGGTCGAACTCGTTGAGGCGTCTCAGGAGAAGGTGGAGCAGGCGGACTTCGTCATGATCCGGGAGGGTCGCGTCGCCTTCGAAGGCTCCGCCCAGGATCTGCGGACGTCCACCGATCCATATTTGATGAAGTTTCTTTCGTAAGGGTCTGACATGCCACGTACACGATCACTCGCCTGGGCGGAATTGAAATTCGGGTTGATTGCCGTCTTCGCCATCACCATGGCGGCCATCCTGATTTTCGCGGTCGGCGGAACGGCCGGCTTCTTCTGGCAGAACTACCCGCTGAAGGTGCGATTCGACAACGTCGCGGGCCTGAAGTCAGGGTCGCCGGTGCGCCTCGCGGGCGTCGGCGTCGGTTCCGTCACCAAGGTGTTGCTGGCGTCGACGACGGTGGAGGTCTGGATCACGGTGAAGGACGAGATGCGGCCGCTCGTGACCGACCAGTCCACGGCGTCGATTGGCTCGATTTCGCTCCTCGGTGAAGGCGCGGTCGATCTTACGGCCGCGCCGCACGGCAGGCCGTTGAAAGACTGGGATTACGTCCCGTCAGCGGTGGCGGCCGGCAGCATCGCCGAGCTCACTGGAGAAGCCAACAAGGGTCTCGCCGAGGCGCGGCTGTTGATGCAGGACCTGCGCGGCGGCAAGGGCACGATGGGGCAGCTCTTCACCAACGAATCGCTCTACAAGCAACTCGACGCATTCGTGGCCGCGGCGGAGCGCGTGACGAATTCGATCGCCAACGGCCGCGGAACGATGGGCAAGCTGACCAACGACCCGGCGCTCTACAATGAGCTCAATGCGTCGGTGGCCAACCTGAATGCGATCACGACGAAGCTGCGCAACGGTGAGGGCAGCCTTGGCCAGTTGATGAGCGATCCGGCCTTCTCGAAGACGCTGACGTCGACGACGTCGAATCTGGAGACCCTCACCGCGAAACTGAACAAGGGCGAGGGCACGGCAGGGAAGCTGCTGACCGATGATGCGCTCTACAAGCGGCTCGACTCGGTCACTTCCCGCCTCGACACGGTTCTGCAAAACCTGAATGACGGCCAGGGCACGGCGGGCCAGCTGCTGCACGACAAGCAGTTATATGAGAACATGAATCAGACGATCGGCGAGATGAAGTCGTTGATCGAGGCGATCAAAAAGGATCCCAAGAAGTATCTCAACGTGAAAGTGAGCATCTTCTGATGGCGAAAGACAATTCCGGCACGGTGATGGTGGCGTTTGTGATCGGCGCGCTCGCAGGCGCCGCGGTGGCGCTGCTGTTTGCGCCGGCCTCGGGCGAAGAGACGCGGGAGTTCCTCGGCCAGAAGGCCCGCGAGGGCAAGGCCAAGGCGCGAGAGGCGATGGAGCAGGGACGCGATTACTACCGCACGCAGCGTGAGAACCTGGTAACGGCCGTCGAGCGCGGCCGCGATGCGTTCCAGCAGGCGCGCGAACGCGGAGACCAGGTGTGAGCCAGACCGGCGAGCTGTTTCTCGGCATCATCGCGTTTGCGGTGCTGGTGATGGCGGCGATCCAGGTCGCGGCCATCATTGCCGGCATCCGCCTGGCCAGGCGCGTCGATCAGCTCGCCACGCAGCTCGATCAGGAAGTCAAGCCGCTGCTGTCCAACCTGACGGCGATGACCGGCGAAGCGGCGCGGGCCGCCGCGCTGGCCGCCAAACAAGCCGAGCGTCTCGATCGCGTCTTCGGCGAGATGGTGCAGCGCGTCGACGAAACGCTGCTCGCCGCGCAGGAATTCGTGACCGGGCCCGCCCGCCAGGGCATGGCCATCATGTCGGCCGTGAAGACGGTGATCGACACCTATCGGAGCTTGCGCGAGACCACCCGCCGCCGCACCGCTTCCCGTCCGGTCGTCGACGAGGAAGAGTCGCTCTTCATCGGCTGATTACCGCTACGTGCCCGGCGGTATGGTTCCCACGGGCCAGATGTGGTAAATGGGGGGCATGCAAACCACCCCATTCCGTTCCGCGCTGCGCTCCCTCCTGCTGTTTGTGTGCTGTGCGGCCGTCGCCGCCAGCGCGTTTGCCCAGGAATCCAGGTCGGCTGCGCCCGCGAAAGAGCTCGCACAGCTGCTGGCCAGCAAGAAACTCGACAGCATCGCGGCGCGGATGTCCGACTCGCGCGAGGAATTCGTTGGTGCGCTCGCGTTCCCCGGCCAGCTCATCGTGGTGTGGGCGAAGACGACAGCGCCAACCGTGGTCAACGAGAAGCTGATCAACAAGCAGTACCGCGACGTGTACATGGACCTCAACAGCGCGTCGATTATCGACACTCGGCATCTCGTCACCGACGTAGGCGCTGACGGCCTGCACGCCAAGCCCGACAACAAGCAAGGCCCCGCTGACACGCACGACCTCGGGAACAAGTCGATGCGCTTCGACGGCGGGTGGAAGCAGATCAAGATGTCGGAAGCCGACTACATGAAGGCGTACGCGGAAGCCGACCAGGCCTATGCGAAGGCGATCCAGTCGCTGATCGAGGCGGTCAAGAAAGGGTAGCCGCGCTACACCAGGCGCTCGCGGACCCGCGCGAGCAGCGTTTCCACGGTGAATGGCTTCTGGAGAAACGCGGCCGGCTCTGCCACGATGCGTTCGGGCAACAGCGAGTGCGTGGCGTAGCCAGGCAGGAACAGCGCGCGCATCTCCGGATGCTTCTCGCGAAGCCGGTCTGCGACTTCGGGGCCTGATAGCCCGGGCAGCACGACCTCGGCGATCAGCAGGTCGATCGGTTCCTGGTTTGCGAGCCCGGCATCGAGGGCATCGGTGCCGCTCGCCGTGGTGAGGACGCGGTGGCCGTCGCGCGCGAGCGCGGCTTCGAGAAACGTGCGGACCCCATAATCGTCCTCGGCCAGCAGGATGGTGCTGGCTCGCGCGGCCCCTGTGTGTTCAGCCCCCGCTTCGCTTCGTCTGCCTACGGCGTCTCGTCGTTGGCAGGGAAATAGACGCGGAATGTCGCCCCCTCGCCGCTGCCCGACGTCACGCTGATCGCGCCGCCGCTCTGGTGCACGATCCCGAACACCGTTGACAGTCCGAGCCCGGTGCCGCGGCCGGGTTCCTTGGTCGTGAAGAACGGCTCAAAGATGTGTTCGAGCGTCTCCGGGCCGATGCCCTGGCCCGTGTCCGCCACGGTCAGGGTGACATAGGTCCCCGGGGCGAGTTCAAGCTCCGCCGCCTGGACGGCGGCGAGCGTCGCGCGGTCGACCGACACGGTCAGCGTACCGCCGGCGGGCATCGCATCGCGCGCGTTGATCACCAGGTTCATCACGATTTTCTCGAACTGCCCAGGGTCGATCAGCACGCGCTGTGGCGATTCCCTGTGCGTGAAGGCAAACCGCACTTGCTTCGCCGACCAGCCTCGTGATCATGGGCTGCAGTTCGTTCACGGCTTGTACCAGGTCAACGATGCGGCGCTCGAGGACCTGCTGTCGGCTGAACGCCAGCAGTTGCCGGGTCAGGCGCGTCGCGCGCTGCGCCGCCGTCCGGATCTCGGCGGCATCGCGGCGCGCCAGCTCGTTCGCGGGCAGCTGCTCGATCAGGAATTCGCTGAAGCCCAGGATCACGGTGAGCAGATTGTTGAAGTCGTGGGCGATGCCGCCGGCGAGCCATCCGATCGCTTCCATGCGCTGCGCCTGCCGTGCCCGCTGTTCCGACATCGGCACGCCGTGCGTCGCAGACCGTCGGCGCCGGCGATCGGGGGCTTCGCGCAGCTCGCGCGCGATCGCAGGACCAAGGCGATGCAGCTGCTGTTTCCGTACGACGTTGTGCGCCCCGGCCCGCATCGCCTCGACGATGGTGTCATCGTCAGGGTCGGCGGCGATGACGATGCAGGGCAGATCGGAGTGGAGTTCCCGGAGGGCGTTGAGGACGTCAGACGGGCAAAATGCCGGCAGCGCGGCGTCGGCCAGGACCAGGTCACATCCGCCGAGGGTCACGGCAGTGACGAAGTCGGGGCGGGTCTGGACGAGACGGTCATGGACCGTGAAGCCGGATCGTGCCAGCTCCCGGCATATCGATTCAGCATCGGCGGCGGTCGCGCAGACGAACAGAACTCGCAGAGCGTGCTGGGGGGCTTGCGCCATGTGATCGAGAGTCGCCGGCCTGCGCGTCGCGGGCCAACACCCGGATAG
>CAZBYY010000188.1:0-7221 GCA_964495855.1 uncultured Acidobacterium sp.
CCCGGCAACGCAGTGGCCCCCGCGCTGCCCGGCAAGCAACTGGCGCCGGCCAGCGCGGACGCGGTCACGGTTCAGACTCTGGAAAAGACCCGCACCGACAGCGTTTCGCGGCGGCTGGCGGTGCTCTGCTGCCCGATCGCGATGCCCGCAGCGCAGGTCAGGACGATCACGGACACGGCGGCGATCGATCGGCGGTTCATTTACCCCACTCCTAACAAGGCCAGTGCGTTGCGCCCGGCGATCGCTTCACGATCGGCGGCCGAAACCGGCAGCCGCGCAATCGAGTCCAGCATCTTCGGGATGCTGCCGATCTGGTGCGGATAGTCGCTGCCGGCAAGGATGTGATCGACACCGGCAAACTTGATCGCCAGCTCGATGTTGTTCACGTCGAAATTCACCGTGTCGAAATAGAACTGCTTCAAGTACGAGCTCGGCGTGCGGCTGATGTTCTGGCGGCACTCGGAGAACGCTTCGTACCCGCGATCGAACCGCTCGGCCAGGTACGGCACCGCGCCGCCCATGTGCGTCAGCACCCACTTGATCCGCGGGTAGCGTTCCGGCACGCCGGCGAACACCAGGTGCGCCGCCGCAAGGGTCGTGTCCATGAGGAACCCGACGAGCGGCATCAGCCAGTACTTCTCCATTGCCTCGACGCCGAGCGGATGCGCGGGGTGGATGTAGATCACCGCACTGAGGTCGTTGGCCTTCTTCCAGAGCGGCTCGTACACCGCATCGGCGAGGGCCACGCCGTTGACGTTGCTGAACACCATCGCGCCGGGAAGACCGAGCGTGGACATCGCGCGCTCGAGTTCGATCACCGATGCCGCTGGATCGTTCAGCGGCAATGTCGCCAGCGACAGGAAATGCTGGCGCTGCTTCACCGCGGTCGCAAACGCGTCGTTGATGTGCCGGGCCATCACGACCGCCGTCGCCGGTTCTTCGTAATGCGTCCCCGGCGTCGTGAACGTGATCACCTGCTTGTCGACGCCATGCTGCTTCAACACGCCTTCTCGAAAATCGAGGTCGCGATGCCCGGGCACCAGGATGTTGTAGTCGCCGGGATAGTGGAGGCGGGGATTTCCGTCGCCGTCGTAGTCCATGCGGACCTTTGCGGGCCCCTTCTTCACAGCGGCGAGGTACTCGGGCGGATAGTAATGATTGTGAAAGTCGATCTTCATCGTCGGGCCCACAGATAATATGCGGGAAAGCCGGTCGCAACAATTCCCAGGCCCATCGCGGCGCCCGCCACATCCACGCGGATCTGGTTCACCACGATCAGCAGCGCCATCGCGATGAAGACGATCGGCGCCAGCGGCACGTGCATCATCCGCCACGCCGGCGCGTAGCCCGGCCGCCGGCGCATGATCACCACGCCGAGCGCGAGCAGCGCGAAGAAGATCCACTCGGTGTAGATCACCCGCGTAAACAACGTGCGATAGCTGCCGGTCATCACCAGCACCGAGGACCAGATCGCCTGCGCGATGGTGGCGCGATCCGGCGTGTGGAACTTCGGATGCAGGTGGCCGGCAAACGGAAACCACAGTCCGTCCTGCGCCATCTGGTAGTAGACGCGCGGGCCGACGAGGACGAGCCCGTTGAGCGCGCCGAACGAACTGAACATGACGAGCGCGGAGATGGCGCCGGCGGCGCCCGGACCGATCAGCACATCGAACGTGTCGGCCGCAACCCGCGTCGACGTCATCACCGTCTTCACCGGCAGCACCATCAGGTAGACGACGTTCATGCCGATGTAGCAGAACGTGACGAGGATCATCCCGAGCAGCAGCGAGCGCGGTATGGTGCGCGTGGGGTCGATCGTTTCCTCAGCCGTGTAAGTGACCACGTGCCATCCGCCGTACGCGAACAGGCCGGCGCCAACCGCCAGCAGGAAGTTCCCCGCCGTGACGGGCGGCAGCGTCGGATCCGCCGGCGGCGCGGCGCCTGGATGCCACGCGAAGCCCAGCGCCATGATGGCCAGCACGGCCAGCAGCTTGACGAGCGTGAACGCCGACTGGACGTTGGACCCGAGCGTCACGCCGCGGTAATTGATGGCCGACAGGACGAGGATCGCCGACACGGCCACGAGCCGGGAGTCGGTCGCGTCGAGCGGAACGAAGAACCCTGCGTATCTCGCGAAGACGGTCGCAATCGCGGCCAGAATGCCGCTGTGCATCGTCCAGAACATCGCCCAGCCCCAGACGAAGCCGAGCGACGGTGAATAGATTTCCTTGAAGAAGACGTAGACGCCGCCGGTTCGCGGATACGCCGACGAGAGCTCGGCGCACACCAGCGCCCCGACCATCGTGATCCCGCCGGCCACGGCCCACGCCAGCACCACCATCACCGGATTCGGGACCAGCGTGGTCAGTTCGGAGGCCTGAACGAAGACCGATGAGCCAATGATCGTGCCGACGACGAGTGCCGTGGCGCCCGGCAAGCCAATCGCCCGTCTCAACCCTTGCACGTTGCCGGCGATTTTACCTCTGCCGCTGCGCAGCCGTGCGCAACCACCGCCCGGCCGCACATCGCTGTACCGTCATGGACAGAGGCTGTTACACGGCTGTGATAGCGTTCAACGGCTCGGGGTGAACGCACCCGTTTGATATGCTCAAATCGATGACTCCACCGACCGCCGTCAGCCGACGTGCCCGCAGGCGTCGAGCCACCGAGGCGGCGCCCGTCATCGACGCGCCCGCACGGCAGGACTGGTCGAACCTCGATCCGAACGATCTCAGCAGCCCCGCGTTGTACATCAACCGCGAGTTGAGCTGGCTGGCGTTCAACGAGCGCGTACTGGCGCAGGCGCAGGATGCGTCGCATCCGCTCCTCGAACGCGTCAAGTTCCTCGCCATCAGCGGCACTAACCTCGACGAATTCTTCATGGTCCGGGTCGCCACGATCTTGAAAAAGTTCAGGGCCGGCATCGAGGAAGTGTCGATCGACGGCCAGACGACCGATCAGCAGCTCGCCACGATTCGCAGCCACGCCCTCGCGCAGATCGACGATCAGACGACGTGCTGGAGCCAATCCCTGCGGCCGCTGCTGGCGGCCGAAGGGATCCACTTTCTGGAACCTGGTGATTACACGCCGGCGATCGACGCGTGGCTGGCCAACTATTTCAAGGAGCACATCTTTCCCGTGCTCACGCCGCTCGCGTTCGATCCGGGTCACCCGTTCCCGTACATCTCGAACCTGAGCATGAACCTGGCGGTCCGCGTGCGTCATGCGGGGCGCACGAAATTCGCGCGCGTCAAGGTGCCGAGCATGTTGCCGCGCTTCATCGCGCTGCCGGAACACCTGTCGCCGCAGCCCGGCTGCGCGCACGTGTTTCTCGAAGACGTCATCCGCCGCAACATCCAGCAGCTGTTCCCGGGCACGCAGGTCGAGGGCGCGCACCTGTTCCGCGTCATCCGCGATACGGACATGGTCATCCAGGAAGACGAAGCCGACGACCTGCTGGAAACCGTGGATCGCGGGCTGAAGCAGCTGCGCTACGGCGCGCCGTCGCTGCTCCAGGTGGAAGCCGACATGCCGAAGCGCGTGCTGGCGATCCTGATCGAGAACTTCGAGGTCGGCGAAGACGTGGTCGTGCGCACGACCGATCGCCTCGGCTACGGCGACTGGCACGAGCTCTACAAGCTGCACCGGCCGGCCTTGAAGGACACGGCTTTCACGCCGCGCATCCTCTGGGCGCCTGACGATGCCGATCGCGTGTTCGACCAGATCGCGGACCAGGATTTCCTGATCCATCATCCGTTTGATTCGTTCACGACGGTGGAGACCTTCCTGCGCGCCGCGGTCGAGGATCCGAACGTCATCACGATCAAGATCACGCTGTACCGCATCGGCGCCAACTCGCCGCTGGTCGACCTGCTGATCGAAGCGGCAGAGCGCGGCAAGCAGGTCGCCGTGCTGGTGGAACTCAAGGCGCGGTTCGACGAACGCAACAACATTGCCTGGGCGACACGCCTCGAGGAGGCCGGCGTTCACGTGGTCTACGGCCTCGTGAACCTCAAGGTGCACTGCAAGCTCTGCCTCGTCGTCCGGCAGGAAGCCGACGGCCTGCATCGCTACGCGCACGTCTCGACCGGCAACTACAACCGCCACACCTCGCAGGTCTACACCGATCTCGGTCTGTTCACCGCCGACGAGGCCATCCTCGACGACGTGACGGAGATCTTCAACTCGCTCACCGGCTATTCGAATCGCCGGTCGTACAACGCGCTGCTCGTCGCGCCCGTCGGGTTGCGCCAGGGCTTCCGCGCCCTGGTCGAACGCGAGATCGAGCACGCCAAGGCCGGCCGCCCCGCGCGCATGATCATCAAGAACAACGCCGTTGCGGACCCGGGGATCATCCGGATCCTCTATCGCGCCTCCCAAGCCGGCGTACGCATCGACATGGTGGTGCGCGGCGTGTGCTGCCTGCGTCCCGGCATTCCCGGCATCAGCGACCGCATCACGGTACGGTCGATCGTCGGGCAGTTCCTCGAGCATTCGCGCATTTACTACTTCGAGAACGGCGGATCCCCGGAGGTCTACATCGGCAGCGCCGACTTGATGGAGCGCAACCTCGATCGCCGCGTCGAGGTGCTCTGCCCGATCGCCGATCCGGCCATGCGCCAGTTGCTGCGCGATGCCGTACTCGAAGTGCTGCTCAGCGACACCGATCGCGCGTGGACGCTCCAGACCGACGGCGCCTACGAGCGCACGACGGCCCGCGACGGCGTGCCGCCGCTCAACTCGCAGCGATTCCTGCTCGAGTGGTACGCCGCGCAGCACGACGCGTGACCCGGCGGCGGGCGTTCCCGTCGATTCGCTTCCCTGTTGACCGGCTGACCTGTTAACCTGCTCGCCCGTGAGAGTCGAACAGGCCACGTGGATGCCGGACGGTGGCTGGTCGCCGCCACCGCAAATCGCCGATGCCCAGCTCGTGCTGCTGTTCGGGCACCGCGCCGCCATCGCCAATCCGGATTTCACCCGCACCATCACGTCGCGATGGCCGGCGGCGATCTGCGTCGGCTGTTCCACCGCGGGCCAGATCCGCGGCACCCAGGTCTTCGACGAGGGCGTCATTGCGACCGCGGTGAGGTTCGACCACACCACCGTGCGCGCGGTCACCGCCAACGTGACGGCCGCGGGCAGCGCGGCGGCCGGCGCGACGCTGGCGCGCGCGTTGTCGGACGAGGCGCTCAAGCACGTCCTCATCCTCTCCGAAGGCCTCGACATCAACGGTGAAGCGCTCGTCCGCGGGCTCGGTGAAGTGTTGCCGCCCTCCGTATCCGTCACCGGCGGGCTGTCGGCCGACGGCGAACACTTTCACGAAACGCTGGTCTTCAGCGACGGCCAGTCGCGCACGAACACGGTCGCGGCGATCGGTTTATACGGATCGCGCCTGAAGGTCGGGTGCGGTTCGCTCGGCGGCTGGGATCCATTCGGGCCGGAACGCTGCATCACCAAATCCGACGGCAACGTGCTCTACGAGCTCGACGGGCAGTCGGCGCTGGCTCTGTACAAACGCTACCTCGGCGAACACGCGGCCGATCTGCCCGCATCCGGGCTCCGCTTCCCGTTGTCGCTGCGGACGCCGCACGTGAGTGCCCCCGTCGTACGCACGATCCTCTCGGTGAACGAGGCCGATCAGAGCCTCACCTTTGCGGGTGATGTGCCGGTCGGCGGGTTTGTGCGACTCATGAAGGCCAACTTCGATCGATTGATTGACGGCGCGGTCGGCGCCGGGCGCGTCAGCTTCGAGGCCCTTGGCGTCCCGGTCGATCTCGCGCTGCTCATCAGCTGCGTCGGGCGGCGCATAGTGCTTCGCCAGAGGGTCGAGGAAGAAGTCGAGGGCGTGCGCGACATTGTCGGGACCGCGGCGGCAATCACGGGGTTCTATTCGTACGGCGAGATCTCTCCCTTCACCCCGAACGCGCGCTGCGAGCTGCACAACCAGACGATGACCGTCACGACATTCTCGGAGCGCTGAGGTCGCACGGTGCACAGCCTCCTGCGGCGGCAACTGAAGCGGTTCTTCCCGGACGACACCATCCCCGAGGCGCTGCGCCCGCTCCTCGACGCCGTCAACCAGGCTTACCAGGAATTCGACAACGACCGGGCGATGCTCGAACGCTCGCTCGACCTGAGCTCGCAGGAACTGCTGCAAGCTAACAGCGAATTGCGCACGCTCGTCAGCGCGTTGCCCGATCACATCGTCAGGGTCGGTCCCGACGCGGTGATCCTCGACATCAAGGGCGCCCCCTCCGAACAGTCACGCCGCTGGGTGACCGGCCAGAGCTTCGTCGACACGCTCGACGCCCGTTCGCGGCCGGCCATCACCGACGCGATCGCAAAGGTCGTCTCGCACCGGACGTCGCTCAGCATCGAGCTCGAGACCGGCAGCGATTCCGGCACGCCGCGCTTTTACGAGGCGCGGCTGCTGCCGCTCGACGAGGCGCAGGTGCTGCTGGTCCTGCGTGATGTCACCGAACGCCACTACGCGGAAAAGCAGCTCCTCGCCAGCCAGATCGCGTTGCACGAGGCGCATCGCGACCTCGAACGCCGTGTCGAGGAGCGCACCGCGGCGCTGCATCGCGCCAACGAGGAATTGCGCCGCGAGATGGCGGAGCGCCAGGCGGCCGAGACCGCGCGCAAGGAGCTGGAGGAGCAGCTGCGGCACGCGCAGAAGATGGAGGCCATCGGCCGGCTCTCCGGCGGCATCGCGCACGACTTCAACAACTTGTTGACGGCCATCCGCGGCTACTCGGAGTTGCTGCTGAAGTCCCTCAAAGGGTCGCCGCTCAGAGACGACGTGGAGGAGGTCTTCAATGCCGCCGAGCGCGCGGCCACGCTGACGGGGCAGTTGCTCGCGTTCAGCCGGCGGCAGATCCTGTCGCCGGAAGTCTTCGTGCTCAACCAGCGCGTCATGGATATGAGCCGGATGCTCGAGCGCCTGATCGGCGAACACATCGCCACCGACCTGCGCCTCGCCTCCGACCTGTGGCCGGTGCGCGCCGACGCCGCGCAGCTCGAACAGGTGATCGTCAACCTCGCGCTCAATGCGCGTGATGCAATGCCGAATGGCGGACGCCTCGCGATCGAAACGGCGAATCGCGAGGTCGATGAACGGCTGGGGCAGATCCTCGAAGTGGCGCCCGGCGCCTACGTCGAGTTGCGCGTGCGCGATACCGGGCTCGGGATTGCGCGTGAGGTGATGGGCCGCATCTTCGA
>CAZBYY010000189.1:0-7218 GCA_964495855.1 uncultured Acidobacterium sp.
CGTGCTGTCGGTGATGGACCATCCGGACCTGCGCCGCGCGCGTGATACGGAGCACTTCCGCCTCGCGCGGCAGCTGCGCCGCACGCTCGTGACGCTCGATCGCGACTACCTTGACGACAAGGTGTTTCCGCCCGGCCAGGGCGCCGGCGTCCTCGTGATCCAGGCGCCCGACGAACGCGGCCTGTCGAAACTGCTGGCGCGCCTCGACGCGGAGCTCTTTGCCGCCGATCCCTTACCCCTTGACGGCAAGAAGCTGCACGCGCACTCTGATTGGCGTGTCGATGCGGCACCCGCGCAGCCACAGCGATCACGACATACATGACTGACGTAACCCTCGGCGTCGACGTCTCTGACCTGATCGCGCGGCTCGCGATCGTCCGCAATGGCGAGGTGATCTCACGCGGCATCGTTGCCGCCAACCGCGCGGCCTCGATCCGCGACGCCGCCAGGAAGGCCCTGTCGTCGGCCGGCACGCCCGCATCCATCGCGATCGCACACGCGTCGGCGACGGAGCTGGTTCCCGATGATGTCCGTGATGCCGTGGCGGCCGTGGCACCGAAGGCAGCCGTTACGACGATCAGTGCGGGCAACGCCGCGGCCATCGCTGAGCAGCGCGTCGGCGCCGCCGTCGGCGCGAAACAGCTGATTGCCTTTTCGATTGCCGAGCACGTCACCGCCGGCGTGCTGCTCGACGGCTCGCCGTGGCTGGGCGCCAACGGTTTTGCCGCGTCGGTGGGGTGGCTCGCGGTCAATCCCGTCGAGCGCGAAGACTACCGGCGTTACGGCAGCCTCGAGGCGGAAGTGGCGTCGGCCGGCATCGTGCGGCGCTTTGTGTGGCGCATCAAGTCCGGTGATCGCTCGCGTGTCGCCGATCACGTGAACGGCGACTTTTCGCGCATCAACGCGGCGGACATCCTGCAGGGCGCGCGATCGGGTGACGGCGTGTCGATCTCGGTCGTGCGTGACACGGCGAAGTACATCGGGATGGCCGTCGCCAACCTCGCGACGTTGTTCGACCCTGAGGCCATCGTCCTCGGCGGCATCATCGCCTCGTCGGGCGACATCATGCTCGAGGCCATCAAGACGGAAACCACCCGTCGTCTCATGCCGCAGCAATCCGAACGCGTGAAGGTCCTGCTGTCGACGCTGGGCGACGATGCGGTGGCGATCGGCGCCGCCTTGTCCGTGGCACGCGCATGATCGCGCTGTCCGGCGCCGACATTGTCCTGCCGGATCGCGTCCTCTCCAATCATTCGATCCTGATCAGCGGCGGCCTCATCGAGGCAATCGCGCCCGCCGATACGGATGCGCGGAGCGGCGTCGATGTCGTTGATCTCAGCGGCCACGTGATTGCGCCGGGCTTCATCGACGTGCACGTCCACGGCGTCGAGGGCTGCGATGTGCTCGAAGATGCGGACGCGGTCGGCCGAGTGGCCGCGCGCCTGCCCAGGTTTGGCGTGACGGCCTTCTGCCCGACATCGGTCGCCTGCACTCCAGGACGGTTGAAGATGCTGCTGCTGGCGGTCACGGCGGCGGGTGAGTCCGCGTTGCCCGCTGCGCGGGTGCTTGGCGCGCACCTCGAAAGCAACTTCATCAACCCGGAATGGAAAGGCGCGCAGCCACCGACCTGCTTGCGCCTGCCCTTCACCTCGGACGGCGAGGGCTTTTCCGGCGCCGACATCCTGCGGGTCATCCGCGACCATCGCGCCGCCGTTGCGATCGTGACAATGGCGCCGGAACTCCCCAACGGCATCGCGCTCGTGCGCGAGCTCGTCGCACTCGGCATCCGCGTGTCGATCGGTCACAGCGGAGCGACCTACGAGCACGCCACGGCCGCCATTGAGGCGGGCGCGAGGCACGCGACCCACTTGTTCAATCGCATGTCGTCGATGACGTCCCGTGCGCCCGGTGTGGTTGGCGCCGTGCTCGAGTCACCGCTCGTCACCGCCGAGGTGATTTGCGACGGCGTCCACGTGCATCGCGCACTTCTGACCACCGCCATCCGGGCGAAGTCGATCGATCGCATCGTCGCGATCACCGACGGCACCGCGGCCGCGGGGCTGCCACCTGGATCGCGCGCGAAGCTCGGCGACCACACGATCATCGCCGGCGAGCGCACGGCGCTGCTCGAGGACGGCACGCTCGCTGGCAGCGTACTGACGATGGACGGCGCGTTCCGGATGCTGATCGATCTTGGACACACGCTGCCGGAGGCGTCGCGGATGTGTTCGACGACGGCAGCGCTGGCGCTTGGCGCGGACGATACCGGCGCGATTGCGGCCGGCAAGCGCGCCGACCTCGTGATCATGAGCCGCGATCTTCGCGTGAAACAAACCTACGTCGGCGGCCGTATTATCTCCTGACCGTCGCTTCGGTACTCCCGCACGGTCCGGGCGTTTCAGTCGAGAGGTGCGTGTGATGAAGATCGCGGCCGCGGTGCTCGCGTCGGCCATGCTGTCCGCAGGGTGCGAGGTCAATCTGAACACCGAAGGCGTATCCGCCAGGGAGACGACCACCTACAAGCTCACCGGCCAGCCCGATCTGGCACTCGACACCTTCGACGGCTCCATCGAACTGCACTCCTGGGATCGCGACGAGATCGAGATCGAAGTCGAACGCCGCGCCACGGAACAGGCCCTGCTGGGCCAGATCAAGGTCGAAGCGAAGCAGGATGGCAACAGTGTCCGGTTCACGGTCACCGGCCCGCCGCGTGAGCGCCGCGGCGTGACGATCGGCATGCATATCTCGCCGACCGCGCGCCTTCGCGTGGTGGTCCCGCGCCACGCCAACATCGCCGCGACGAGCGGAGACGGGTCGATCCGTGCCGAAGCGATCGAAGGCAAGCTCGTGCTCACGACGACCGACGGCAGCGTCACCGGTGCGCGGCTTGGTGGCGACATCCAGATCCGGTCTGGCGACGGCTCGATTCGATTGCAGGACACCGGGGGCAAGCTCGATCTTGAAACGAAAGACGGGAGCATCGGCATCGAGGTGAAACCGACGGTGCTGCATGCCAGGACCGGGGATGGATCCATTCGCGCGCGCATCGCCCCGGACACCGTCATGGCCGACAACTGGGACCTCACCACCAGCGACGGTAGCGTCGTCGTCGGGCTGCCGGGGACGTTCAGTGCGGAACTTGATGCGGAAACGAGCGATGGCTCGGTCCGCACGAATCATCCCCTGCTCCGGGAAGGGGAGGACCGCCGGGATGATGCCGGCGAGTCTCGTCACGAACGCCGGCGTGCGCTCCGATCGCGCGTCGGTGATGGTGGCAAGGTGTTCCGCATTCGTACCGGCGACGGCACGATTCGCATCGAGCGCTGATCGTGGCGCGCGATCAGCGCGGTGACGGGTGTGCGTAGGTCGTCGGATCCGGAACATCGGCCGCCGCAAACGCATCGCGGCGCTCCCGGCATTTGCTGCACAAGCCGCAATGCTGGGGCAGCGCATCGGCGCTGACCACCGGATTCATGCACGACAGCGTGTGCTCGATCGGCACGCCGAGCTCCACGCCGCGCCTGATCACGTCTTCCTTGCTCCAGCTCAGAAACGGCGTCGCGATGTCGATCTCGTGGTCGAGCCCCAGCGACAGTGCCGTGGCCATGGCCGTGAAGAACGCCGGCCGCGCATCGGGAAACGGGTTGCCCGACAGCGGTCCGAGCGCGATGCGTCGTGACTTGTGCTTTGCCGCCACCACGCCAGCCTTCGTCAGTAACACGAGGTTGCGGCCGATCAGGTAGACGTCTTCGTCCGGCGTATCGTAAGCGGGAGGGACGCCGCGAATGGCCCAATGTGTCGGCGCATACACGTCGCGCATGGTGAAGGACACGCGCTGCAGTGGCGCGGTGCGGCCGTTGAACACCGGCGCGGCGAGCAACCGCTCGATCATCGCGACCTCGGCGTCTTCCCACGCGAGTCCCACGCTCACGTACACCGGTAGCACGCGGGCCGCTTGTGCTTCATGAGCGGCGAGCACCGCGCTATCAAGACCACCCGAAAGGAGGACGAGAGTAAGGCTGTCTGCCGGCGGCGGTGGAATGTACACTTCCGGGGTGATTGTAGTCTGTGATCTCGACGGCACCCTGATCGATTCGGCCCGTGACCTGGCCGAGTCCATCGGCGAACTGCTGGAAAGCTACGGGGCGGCGCCACTGTCGTTGGCCGAGGTCGTGACGATGGTTGGAGAGGGAGCGCCGATTCTCGTGAACCGAGCGATGCAGCGGTCAGGCCTCACCCCTCCTGCCGATGAGGCCCTCTCCCGGTTCATGCGCATCTACGATCGGCGCGCCATGGTGCATACCGTGCCCTACGACGGCGTGGCCGAGTCGTTGTCGCTGGCGCTCAATCGCGGTCCGCTCGCCGTGCTGACGAACAAGCCCCTCGGCCCGACCATCGGCATCCTCGAAGCGCTCGGCTTGCGCGGTTTCTTTTCGAGGATCATCGGCGGCGACGGTGAATACGGGCGCAAGCCCGATCCCGCCGGATTGCTGTCGCTGCAATCACTTGCGCCTGGCGATCGGCTGGTCATGATCGGCGATTCACCGGCGGACTGGAACGTGGCGGTTCGTGCCGGAGTGCCGTTCGTATTTGCGCGGTTTGGTTTCGGGGCGGCGAAGTTCGGATCCACGCCGCCGGATACGCCGTACGTGATCGATCACCCGAGAGAACTGGATTCCGTGCTCGGCCGGATTCGAGCCTAGGCTGCCTGGACGAGCAGCTTTGACGCGGCTCTCGCGCCGATCGTCATCCGCTGGTCGTTGCGGCCCTTGAGGCGCACGCTGTCGGAAACCTCATCGCGCGCTTCGACCTCGATCGTTTCACCGGGCTTCAGGTGATGGCTCTCGATGAAGCGCAGAAACGCGGCGTCCTGATCCGTGACCCGCGCCACGATCACGGGAGTATTCAGCGGGCACGTGAGCAACGATTCGAGCGTGCGATGCGCGAGGCGGCCCTCAGCGTTCGGGATCGGATCACCGTGCGGATCGAACTCGGGCCGCCCCAGCATTTCATCCATGCGCTCAATCAGGCGGTCCGACACGACGTGCTCCATTTGCTCCGCGTCGTCGTGGACCTCGTCCCAACTCATGCTCATGACCTGCACGAGGAACAACTCAATCAGTCGATGGCGGCGGACGACGCGCGCGGCGAGTTTTTCGCCGGCGCTCGTCAAGCGCACGCCGTTGTAGGGCTCGTAGGTGACGAGCCCCGCATCCGACAACGCGCGCACCATCGTCGTGGCGGTCCCGGGAGCGATGCCGAGTGCCGCAGCAAGCTGGCCCATCGGCACGAGCGACTGACCGCCGGTGAGGTGCGTCTCGCCGATGTAGATCGCCTTGAGATAGTTCTCGACGGTACTCGACGGAAGCATCGTGATTGCAACATCTTAGCAGAGGTTCGACGCGGGTAGACTTGATAGTTTGCGAAGTAGTCGGTTATAATTTTGAGTATTCAAAAATCGTGATGCCGCCGAGTCCTCCAGCATTGGTTCCTTCGCTTCCGGAGGTTCACCGTTCCATCGCCGTTCCGAAAAACGCCGTGTGGTGGAAACGGCTGTTCACGTTTCTCGGACCCGGGTATCTCGTTTCCGTGGGCTACATGGACCCGGGCAACTGGGCCACCGACATCGCCGGCGGATCGAAGTTCGGATACACCCTGCTCACGGTCATCCTGATCTCGAACCTCATGGCCATCCTGCTGCAGTCGCTGTGTGTGCGGCTCGGCGTGGCGACGGGCCGCGATCTGGCGCAGGCGTGCCGCGACTACTACTCGAAACCGGTGTCGGTGACCTTGTGGCTGTTGTGCGAAGTCGCGATTGTCGCCTGCGACCTTGCCGAACTGCTTGGGAGCGCGTTGGCGCTCAACCTGTTGTTTGGCATTCCCATGGCGATCGGCGTCGGCATCACGACGCTCGACGTCCTTCTGTTGTTGCTGCTGCAGAACAAGGGCTTCCGCTATACCGAGGCGATCGTCGTCACGCTCGTCGCGACCATTGCGGTGTGTTTCGGCCTCCAGGTGTTCATGTCGACGCCCGACTGGGCGCGCGTGGCTGCGGGCCTCGTGCCGACGACACAGGTACTCGTCGATCCGGCGATGTTGTACATCGCGATGGGCATCCTCGGTGCGACCGTGATGCCGCACAACCTCTACCTGCATTCATCGATCGTCCAGACGCGCGCGTGGCAGGCAGGCGAGCGCGAGAAGCGTGAAGCCATCAAGTACGGCACGATCGATTCTTCGCTGGCGCTGTCGATGGCGTTCTTCGTCAACGCGGCGATCCTGATCGTGTCGGCTGCCGTGTTCCATCGGGCCGGCCGTTACGAAGTGGCCGACATCCGCGAAGCCTACCTGCTGCTGTCACCGCTCCTCGGCGTCGCCTTCGCCAGCACGCTGTTCGCGCTGGCGCTGCTCGCCTCCGGGCAGGCCTCGACACTCACGGCGACACTCGCGGGGCAGATCGTGATGGAAGGATTCATCAACATCCGCTTGCCGGCGTGGCTGCGCCGCCTTGTGACGCGTCTGCTGGCGCTGATTCCGGCGCTCATCACGATCATCTGGTTCGGCGAGAACAGCACGGGCTGGCTGCTTGTCTTGAGCCAGGTGGTCCTCAGCCTGCAGCTGTCGTTCGCGGTGATTCCCCTCGTGATCTTCACCAGCGATCCGAAACGCATGGGGCCCTTCGTGAACCCGCGCTGGCTGTCGGTCACGTCCTGGGCGGTGGCGATCGTGATTGCCGCGCTGAACGGCTGGCTTCTGCTACAAACGTTCCTTCAGGGTGTCTAAGCTCGGCTCTGCGTTCGAATCGCCTCACGCCAAGCGGCAGTACGTCCGCACGCTGTTTGCCACGATCGCGGACCGCTACGACTTCATCACCGTCTTCCTGTCGTACGGGCAGGATGCCCGATGGAAGCAGACACTGATCTCGCATGCCCAGGTCCGCGCCGGCGAGCGTGCGCTCGACCTGGCCAGCGGCACTGGCGACCTTGCGCGCGGCGTTGCGGCGCGCGGCGCGAAGCCGGTTGGGCTCGACATCACGCATCGCATGATGGAGTTGGCGCGCAGGAGGATGCCGGCGATTCCATTCATCACCGGTGACATGACCGCGTTGCCGTTTGCCGATGCAACGTTCGACCTCGTGACTACCGGGTACGGGCTGAGGAACGTGCCGGACCTGCGCGTGGCGATCGATGAGATCGCCCGCGTGCTGAAGCCGGGCGG
>CAZBYY010000190.1:0-7214 GCA_964495855.1 uncultured Acidobacterium sp.
CGGCGATCCGATTCAATACAGCGGCACCGTCGTCATCGACACCGGCACGTCAGGTCAATTCCTCGACAAGCCGTGGCTCGTCGCCGACGTGCCGCGCGGCAACGCCACGTGCACGATCAATGGGCGCACCGTGCCCGCCGGGCCCGTCTACCTGCTCTACACGTCGTTTGTCGGCGGCAGCAACAACATTCACTCGAAGATCATGTTCTCGCGGTCGACCGACTGCGGAGTGACCTGGTCGCAGTCGTCGAAGTTGAGCGAAAGCGTCGCGCGCAACCAGGGCACGACGATCGCCATCGATCCCGGCACCGGCGCGATCCACGTGGCGTGGCGCGAGTTCGCGGTTGCCGGAGACAAGAACAGCCGCAACTCGATCATCGTGGCGCGCTCGACGGATGGCGGCCAGACCTTCACCAAGGCGGCAGCCGTCACGCCGAACGGCTACAACTTCGTCCCGTTCGATCAGCCGTCGAGCGCATTCACGTTCCGCACCAATGCGTATCCGACAATTGCGGTCGTTCCCGCGGAAGCTGAAGGCCGCGCGGCGGGACAGCCGGGACGGGTCTACCTCGCCTGGGCCGCTCGCGGCTTCGGCGGCGTCCGCCCGAACGATTCACGCATCGTCATCTCCACGTCGATCGGCGGCACCACGTGGTCGTCGCCCAAGACGGCCGACGCCTATACGGACGTCGGGCACCAGATCATGCCGGCCCTGGCCTTTGCGGGCGGCAAGCTCGCACTTGCCTTCTACGACTTGCGCGACGATCGCGCTGCCGCGGCGGAGGACTTCGTCTTCGAGTACGGGCAGAAGGCGTACGACCAGTGCATCGCGACAGGGCAGACGTTCACGTTCGGCTCGCTCGTGGCATGCATGCTGTCGAACCCGAACGGGCTGACGCGCCGCCACACCCTCGACATGCGCGCCGGGATGGCCGATGCGCAGTGCCTCGCGAACGGGACCTGTGGCTTCACCAGCACCTCAGTGCTCGGTGACACGGCGAAGGTGTCGCGGTACCAGGAAGGCCGCGGGCGCAAGGGCACGGGGCCGAAGTCGCAGCTGCAATACAACCGGCCCAACCTGCCGCTGTTCTCCGGCGGCAAGTTCCCGTTCCTCGGCGATTACATCGACATTGCGGGCCAGTCGTTTGTCGCCACCAGCGACGGCGGATGGGCATGGAATACCGGACGCACCGCGAACCGTCCGGCGCCGGTGTTTCACGTGAGCTGGTCCGACAATCGCAACGTCGGCACGCCAAAGGACAAGAACTGGGAGCACTTCACCCCAGCCGTCCTTGGGCCCGCCGCCGTCATGTGCGTGCCGGGACAGGTCGGCATTCGCAACCAGGACGTCTACACCGCGGAACTGCGGCCCAGCCTGGTCGTCGCCACGCCGCAAAATTCCAAGCGCATCTCCGGCTTGCAGCGATCCTTCGCCGTGATTGCGCAGAACACCACCGACCAGGACCGCTCGTACGTGATGCGCATCAACGCGCCGGCCGGCGTGATCGGATCGTTCGATCAATTCGGCGGGTTTGATGGGTCGAGCGCCGCGCGCACCGAGATCACGTTGCGAATCCCGCGCAAGTCCAGCGCATCGCGAACGGTCTTCGTCGGACTGGTGAACGCCCCGGCCGACCCGAACGCGGCGCCCGATGTGCTCGTGCCGGTGACGGTGGACGAAGTCACGGCGGATCCCGCTGACGCGGCATTCGACATGGTCTACCTCAACCCGGATTTCGAAAACCCGGACTTCGAGAATCCGGACTTCGAGAACGCCGAGCTGCATAATCCCGACTTCGAAAATCCCGATTTCGAGAACCCGGACTTTGAGAATCCCGACTTCGAGAACTTCACGCTCTCGGCGGATTCATCGATCCGCAATCCTGACTTCGAAAATCCAGACTTCGAGAACCCGGATTTCGAAAATCCCGATTTTGAGAATCCCGATTTCGAAAACCCGGACTTCGAAAACCCGGATTTCGAAAACACCGCTTACCAGAATCCCGATTTCGAAAACCCGGACTTCGAGAATCCGGACTTCGAGAACCCGGATTTCGAGAACGGCGCGTACGAAGTCGCCGACACGACCTGGCCCGTCAGGAACAACGGCAACACGACGTCGGCCTACAAGACCAACGTCTACGTCAACGATCCGCCGGACGGCGTGAAGTTCCAGCTCGCCATCCGCAAGATCTTCACGAGCCCCGCGGCCTCGTGCGCGGTGGACAATACGCCCGCGCAGACCGCGCAGAGTGTCCCGCTTGTCAACATCGTCGGCGCCAACGTGCAGGAGAATCCGTTCAACCGGGATTTCAATGCGCCAACGCGCGACAATGCGACCTTCACGCTCGCGCCGGGTGAGCGAGGCATCATCACGCTCCGTGCGTATTGCCCGCTCGGGACCAACTGCTCGCGTGGCGTGCTGGCCTCGCTGAAAGACAACATTGCCCTCGGCGTGGTTGCCCAGGGCGCCAACTGCGTCCGCTGCGCCGGCGGCTCCTGCACCGGCAGCGACTTCGTCAACGGCGCCACTGAGTGCCGCATCGACGATGGCCCGCCGAAGGATATTTACGATCCGATTCCGCCGACCGCGGCAGTAGCAGCTCCCGTCCTGTCTGCGGACAACGCGATCGTCGTCGACGACAGGGACAACAACGGCGCCGAGAGCGTCACGTTCACGATTGCGGCGCACGACAACGTCGCCATCGGAGGCGTGACCTGCGTATCGGGCTTCACCGCAGTTCAGCTCACGAGCGCTACCGGCGACAACTACGCGTTCACCGGCATCTTCCCCGTCGGCACGAACGGCGTGTCGTGCGTCGCCAAAGACGTGCGCGCCAATCCGGCTCCGAATACAGCTACCGTGAACTTCCTCGTCACGGTGCGTGACGTCACGCCGCCGTCGTTCAGCCTCACCGGCACGCCGGGCGCGCCGTTTGCGCCGGGCAACCCGGCCGAGGCGACGAGCGCGGCAGGTGCGGTGGTGACGTACACCAATCCGGCCGCGGTTGATTCAAATCCCGGCAGCGTGACGGTCGTCTGTCAGTCGGGGACCGGGTTGCAGTCTGGCAGCATGTTCCCGATCGGCACGACGCCGATCGATTGCACCGCGAAGGATTCGTCCAACAACGCGGTGACCTTGTCCGGCGCGTTTGCGATTTCGGTCGCCGACAGGACACCACCGGCCATCGTGGTGAACGCACCGACGGCAGCCGTTGAAGGCAACACGCTCGGTGGCGCCGTTGTTACGTTCAGTGCAACGGCTTCAGATCTTGTGTCGGGTGCGGTCGCGACCACCTGCGTCCCCGCATCCGGCAGCACGTTCCCGGTCGGCACGACGACCGCTGTGTGCTCGGCATCCGACGCTGCGGGCAACGGCGCATCCCAGTCCGTCCCCATCACGGTTGTCGACACGAGGCCGCCGTCATTGAGCCTGAACGGTCCTTCGGCCGTCACGATTGAGGGCGGTTCGCCTTACAACGAACTAGGCGCGACGGCGAATGACATCGTGTCCGGCAACGTTGCCGTCGCCATCAGCGGCACCGTCAACACGATGGTGCCCGCACCCTACACCATCACCTACACGGCGGTCGATGGAAGCGGCAACACGGCGACCACTACGCGCACGGTGACCGTCGTCGACACCACGCCGCCGACCGTCACGGTCAGCGGGCCCGCGTCGGTCGAAGGCAGCGTCTTCGGTGGCGCGCCGGTGGCCTTTACCGCCTCGGCGTCCGACATCGTGTCCGGCACGTTGACGCCGGTGTGCACTGCGGTGTCGGGGAGCACGTTCCCGCTCGGTGCAACGACGGTCAACTGCTCAGCGACGGATGCGGCCGGGAATACAGGCAAGGCTTCACTGGTGATCACCGTCGTCGACACGACGGCTCCGGCGCTGACGCTGAACGGCGCGGCGGCTGTGACGATCGAGGCGGGTTCTTTGTTCGCTGATCCAGGCGCGACGGCGACCGACATTGTGTCTGGTACGGTGACCGTTGTGCCCAGCGGCGCGGTCAACACGAATGTGCCCGGCACCTACACGATTACGTATCGCGCGACCGATCCGTCCGGCAACACCGCGACGGCGACTCGCGCGATCACCGTGGTCGATACGACGGCTCCAGTCATCACCCTTAACGGCCTGCCGACCGTTACCGTTGAAGGCGGATCGAGCTACGTCGAACAGGGCGCGACAGCGATCGACCTCGTATCGGGCACTGTGACCGTGTCGATCAGCGGCAGCGTCAACACCCGCGTGCTCGGCACTTACACGATCACCTACGTTGCGAAGGATGCGGCCGGCAATACCGCGACCGCCACGCGCACGGTCACGGTGATCGACACGACACCGCCGGTCGTCAGCGTGAGCGGCCCCGCAGCACCGATTGAAGGCAACACGCTCGGCGGCGCGCGCGTCACCTTTACCTCGTCAGCCACCGACATCATTTCGGGCTCGCTGGCCACGAGCTGCTTGCCGGCATCCGGCAGCCTGTTCGTGGTTGGCACGACGACGGTGACGTGCTCGGCGACTGACGGCGCGGGCCTGACCTCGTCCAGCTCATTCACGGTCAGGGTCGTCGATACGACGGCACCGGCTGTGACGTTGAACGGATTGGCGTCGATCACAGTCGAGGGCGGCACGTCTTACACCGAACAGGGTGCGACGGCGCTCGACATCGTCTCGGGTGGCCTGCCGGTGACGATCACCGGCGCCGTCAACGTCAACGTGCTCGGCACCTACACGCTGACGTATCAGGCAACCGACGCCGCGGGCAACATCGGGACCGCGACGAGAACGGTGACCGTCGTCGATACCAGCGCGCCGGTCGTCACGGACTCCGCGTCACCGAACATCCTGTTGTGGTCGCCGAACAAGACCATGACGCCGGTCACGATCAGCGGCACGGTCAAGGACGTGTCGCTCGCGAGCACGACGTATCAGGTCATCGACGAGTACAAGTTGGTGCAGCCGTCGGGCACGGTGACGGTGGGAGCGAACGGCGCGTACTCATTCGTGATCAAGCTCGAGGCGTATCGCAACGGCAACGACGCAGACGGTCGCATCTACACGGTCAAGGTGACGGCAAAAGATGCGGCGGGACGAACGACGACGGCGGTCACGTATGTGACCGTGCCGCACAACCAGTAAGTTACTGCGAGGTGCGCTTGCGGGCATCCGCCGCAAGCGCATCTCCTGCAACGCTGCCGCGCGACGCCAGGTAGGCCTGGTAATTCTTGGCCGCGCTGTCTTTCAAGCCGAGCCCTTCCTGGGCGCGGCCCATCCAATACTTGAGCGGCACGGTGTAGCGGAACGTCGGCCAGTCGTCGAGGAACACATCCGACGCCTCGCCGATGCGTTTCTGGCATTCATCCAGTTCCGCGACGGCTTCGGCGTGGCGCCCCGCTTCGACGTAGGCGCGGCCGAGCGAGTAGCGCACGATCCAGAGGTCCGCAAGGTTGCGCGCGGCACTCAACGTGTCGATCGCTTCGAGCGGCTTCTTCGCCGCGAGGGCTGCTTCCGCCTTCGCCACGGCCGCGAGCGCACGCCCACGCTTGCGCACTTGCTTGTCGAGCGACGCGATGAGCGGCGCCGCCGCCTCCGCACGACCGGACGCGATCAGCAGCCGCGCGGCCGGCAGCACCACCGCATCGGCGGTCGACATCGACGTCGCCTGCGTGACGAGCGCCGCGACCTCCGCCGCAGGTTTGCCGGTGGCCTGCGCCACTTCCGCAAGCGCGATCAGCTTCAACGCGCGTGGCGCGACGAGCTTGCCTGCCTCGTCCGACGCCGCGCCCGTCTGCAGTTCCGCGCGCGCCTCGTCGAACCGGCCGAGGAACATCGCGATGTCCGCACGGCCCATGCTGGCAATCGACGCGCCGCGCGTGCTGACCTTGGCCATGTCGTCGTAGGCGGCACGCGCTTCGTCCGGCTTGCCCGCCGCCAACGCCGCGATCGCAATCGGCAGGTACGACTTGTCGAACGCGCCGATGGCAATCGCCTTCTTCGCCTCGGTCACGGCCGTGGTGAAGTCGCTCGCATACATCGCGAACAACGCCACGTTGGTCCGGTAATTCAGGCTGTTCGGGTAGACCGACGCAGCCTTTTGCACCTGCTCGGCCGCGCGCTTGAAGTCGAGCACGCGGAAGTAGGCGACCGCCAGGTTGTTGAGGCCGGGACCATCCGACGGATATTTCTCGACGAGCATCTTGTAGTTCTCGACGGCCTGTTCGTCGTTGGCGCCGGGGCCGAGGTAGTACGAGCCGAGCGTGCGATAGCGCTCGCGCTCCGTCATGCGCTCGAGCAGCGACAGGGATTTCTTCCACAACTGCTCGGCCTCGTCAGGCCGGCCGGCACGGAACGCCGCCGTCGCCCATCCCGAATACGCGCGGCCGAATTCGGGATCACGCTGCACCGCCTCCTGGTATTGCGCGATGGCCTCGTTGAATTTGCCCGCGTTGGCCAGTTCGCCGGCGAGGACGTACGCGCGGGCGGCTTCGAGCGATGCGGCCGTGAACGTTTCGCGTCCGGCGGCGCCGTTGCCGGCGGCCGTGTCGCCGAGCTCCCGGCGCATTTGCGTAGCCATTTCGCCGACCGATGACAGCACGCCCGCCTTGTCCTTGGCAGTGTTCTGGACCAGGGCGACCTGCTTACCGTCGGCGCCATCGAGCGCCTTTACCGAGAGCGCATACCCGGATCCGGACTGGCTCACGCCACCGGCGAGCACGAGCTTCACGCCATCACGCACCGCCACCAGGCGCGCAGTTTGTTCGTCCAGTTTGCTGCCGGCCTTGATCGCCGCCGCCGAACGCAATGCCTCACGCTGCGGGTACGCGGTAATGAACGAGGCGCCTTCAAGACCGAGCGTGAACGCCTGCTCCAGCACGCCGTCGAACACCGGATCGCCCGTCGTGTTCTGGAACTGCGCGACGAGCACCGACACCGGCGCCACCGCGGCCGGCGTCGCGGCCGCGCCACCGCGATTCGAGAAATACCGTCCAGCTGCCACCCCCATCGTCACGATGACGATTGCGGCTGCGGCCAGTTGCCACTTCGGCCGTGACGCCACGACGACAGGAACGGCGCCGCTCGATGCGGCCACCTGGTGTCCCTCCGCAGTCAGCGCCTCGAGTGCGGACACGAGTTCGTGCGTGTTCTGGAAACGCGCGTCCGGCGACGGCTGCAGACATTTCTGGACGATCGCATCGAGCGCCTC
>CAZBYY010000191.1:0-7166 GCA_964495855.1 uncultured Acidobacterium sp.
CCACCGACCGGCAGCGAATCGCCGGTGGCAGCACGTAGTGCGGCTCGTGCACCATCCGCACGCCCTCGCGCGCCAGCGACAGGGGGATGCGGACCTGCTCACTCAGCGAGTAGAGCGGCGCCGGCTCGGCGACCATGCGGAAATTGCGGCCGAGTACCTCGCCCGCGTCGACGTCATCGGGCCGGCATAACACCACGTATTCAGTCGAGCGGTCGAGTCGCGACAACTCGACGAGAATGTTGCGAATGTAGGTGCCGATGCCGAAGTCGCGCAGCTTCCGCGCGTCGATCGCGATGCGCGGCGCGCTCATAACTTGCCCGTCAGCTTCAGGTAAAGGCGTAACACCGGCGCCCACCCGGGCAGGTGCTTCTCGTAATACGCCACGTGACTTCGTTGTCGCAGGGTTTCCAGGGCCGGGTTGTGCGGCCCCGATCGCCCGCGATAGTGCAGCACTTCGGCGCCGGCGATGTACAGCACCTTGCGATCACGCGCTGCCATCGACATGCAGAGGTCCACGTCCTCGGTATACATGAAGAACCGCTCGTCGAGCAGGCCAACCGCCTCGAGATCGCTGCGGCGGATGGCCATGCACGCGCCGCTGACCCACCCCACTTCGCGCGGCAGGCGGCTCAAGCGATCCATCCGACGCACGATCCGCCGGACTTTGCGCAGGTAGAGGCGCGAGAACACCATCCGCTTGAATTCGTTCCACGGCGTGATCGGCGATCCCCACGACAGTTCCGGGAAGCCGCGCTCACTGAGCAAACGCGCGCCGGCAATCGCCGCTTCCGGTTGCCCCGCGAGGCCGCGCACGAGTGTCTGGATCGCGCCCGGCGGAGCTTCCGTATCCGGATTCATCAGCAGCACGTACTCGGAGTCCGTGGCGCGAATGCCGAGGTTGTTGGCGCGCGAAAACCCGACGTTCTCCGCGGATTCGATCACCTGCACCGACGGGAAGTGACTCCGGACAAACGCGGCCGTGCCATCGGTCGACGCGTTATCCACGATCGTGATGGTCGTCGGAAACGGATCGGTGTGGCCGATCAGCGAACGCAGGCAGCCGCCGATCTCCTTCGTCGAGTTGAAGGTAACGATGATGATGGCGAGGCTGTCCCTATCGGCCAAGGGCCGCCTCCTCGAGCACCGCCAGCGTCTCGCGCGCGGTGCGCGCCCAATCGAAGCGCGCCACCACGGCGTCACGCCGCTGCAGGAGCGCCGCTCTCGTCTCCACGCTCGAGAGGAGGGCATACAGTTCGTCGGCGATGCGCGCGTCATCGGCATCCGCCGGCACATACCGGGCCGCCTCGCCGCACGTCTCACGTGCCACTGGCGTGTCCAGCAGCAGGGGGACGACACCATGCGTGAGCGCCTCGAGCGGCGTCAATCCGAAACCCTCGTATTCCGACATGAACGCGAACACGGAGGCGCGTCGGTACAGCGCCGCCAACGTCTCGTCGTCGACGTACGAGCGAAGTTGTATGCGGTCTGCGTAGCCTGTTCGTTGGCGCAGCGCGTCGAAGTCGATCGGTGGCTGCGTGCGATTGTCTCCGACGATCTCGAGCCGCGCATCGGCGATGCGCGCCGCGACGCGCGCAAAGGCGGCGATCAAGCGGTCGACGCGGCGGCGCTGAAACAAGGACCCCACGAACAGGACGACCGGCGCACGCGAACCTTCGCGTGAATCTTGTGAACGGTCGAGTGAACCCGTGTGCGAATGCCCGTCCGATATTCCGAGCGGGATCACGCGCGCATCGACGCCGACGTGCCTGGCGATTTCCGAACGCGAGAACTCCGTATCCGTGATGACGCGGTGCGCCCGGCGCGCCGCCCATTTCGTCAGCGTCCGCCGCCGGACGCCTTCGCGAAACGAGAACCATTCCGGGTGGGCAAAATACGAGACGTCGTGAATCGTCAGGACGATTGGCGTGGGCACCGTCAGTGGAGCAGTGTACCCCGGGGCGAAGAAAACGTCGGCGCGTTCGGCGGCGACGCCCCGGCTCAACGCGGTCTGCTCCCACAGCGTGCCGCCGTGGCCGCGAAGCACTGTGGCCCCGACGCGCCAGCGGGCGGCGTCCACGGGCTGGTGCGCGATCAGCGTGATCTGGTGACGCTGAAGCGCGCCTGAGGCAGACCAGCCGTCGAGGAGTCCGGCGAGGTAGCGGCCGACGCCCGTCGGGTGTCCGCACAACTCGCGGGCATCAATGGCGATGCGCATGGACCTCGATCGCCGATTGATAGGCCTGTCTCGCGGCCGCCGCGCCGGCCGCCCAGCTGTAGGTCGCCGCGCGTGACACCCCTCGCGCGATCGCCGCCTGTGAGTGATCCGCGTCGAGCAGCGCGTGCATGGCCGCTGCGAAGCCCTCGAAGTCATCGGCATCGATCGGCACGGCGGCATCGCCGGCGACTTCCGGCAAGGAGCCGCGCGACGAGATGACGACCGGCACGCCGCAGGCCATGGCCTCGAGCACCGGGAGGCCGAACCCTTCCTCGTACGAAGGCAGGATCAGCATGCGCGCCCGTTGATACAGATCCATCCGCCGCGGTGTGTCTACGTACCCCGTCACCGTGACATGCCCCCTGAGCGCGCCTTCGTCGCAGAGCGGCGCCCATTGCTCGAATGCCGGCGTGCGATGCCCCGCGAGGACCAGGGGCGGCGCATCGCTGACCCGCGCGCGCAACAGGCCGTACGCTTTCAGCAACGTGCCGACGTTCTTGCGCTCGCTCAACGTTCCGATGAACAGCAGATGCTGCGCGTCCCGACCGCTGCGCACGCCGGCGTCCAGCCGCGCGCGCCGCACCGTCTCGGTCCACGCCGGTGGCCCCGGCGAGCACACGTGCACGCGCGACGGCGCGACCTGTAATTCGCGCGTCACTTCAGCGGCGGCATAGTGCGACGACACCATCACCGCATCGGCGCGCGAGGCGTGCGAGCGCGCCAGGGCCGGATAGTCGCGGCGAATCTCTGCCGTCATCTGCTGCGGGTGATGGAGGAAGTCGAGGTCGTGAATCGTCACCACCCGGGCGGCGCGCGATGGGATCAACAGCGGGCTCTGGCTATGCACGACGTCGTGATCACCCGCGAACCACTCGACCGGCGGCCACTCGAGCCGGTTCCACGCCCACGTCAGGGCACGCACCGGAACCTTGGCGTCGACGACGCGCACCGGCGCTGGCATCTCTGATGCAAGAGCCGGCGGCGGCCGGTCTTTCCAGGAACTGGTGAAGAGCGTGATGTGATCACCAGCGGCCAGGTTGGCGATCGCCTTGGTCAACTCGTGCACGAACTCGCCGACACCGGTGCGTTCGCGCAGCGCCGGACGGTAATCGACGAGAATCCGCACGGCGAAAAGAGTACCACAATCGCGGCAAGTCCTTGTGGTTCAGCATGTTGAATGGTGTGATACGCTTTTGAGTTTGGGGGCTGAATGAAGATTGCGGTCGTAGGAACGGGATATGTGGGCCTCGTGCTTGGCGCGTGCATGGCCGAGTCGGGGAATGACGTCATCTGTGTGGATAAAGACGCCAAGAAAGTGGCGATGCTGCGCCGAGGCAAGATCCCTATCTACGAACCGGGCCTCGAAGAAATCGTCAAGCGCAACAAGACCGAAGGCCGCCTGGTCTTCACGACACAGCTTCCCAAGGCGGTGCGCGCCTCCGACGTCGTGTTCATCGCCGTGGGCACGCCGCAGGGCGAGGACGGCTCAGCCGATCTCAGGCACGTGATGGGGGTCGCCAAGGAGATCGCCCGCGCCATGAACGGCTACAAGGTGATCGTCGACAAGAGCACGGTACCGGTCGGCACGGCCGAGAAGGTTCGCGAGGTCGTGCGCCGCGAGACGACGCATCCGTTCAGCGTGGTCAGTAATCCCGAGTTCCTCAAGCAGGGCGCGGCGGTGGATGATTTCATGAAGCCGGATCGCGTCGTGATTGGCGCCGAAGATCCGCGCGCGGCAGAGATCATGGTGAAGCTCCATAAGCCGTTCACGCGCACCGGCGCACCAATCATGGTGATGGACTGCGCGAGCGCCGAGCTGTGCAAGTACGCGTCGAACGCGATCCTCGCGACCAAGATTTCGTTCATGAACGAGATCGCCAACGTCTGCGACCTGTTCGGCGCGGATGTGGACAGCGTGCGTCGGGCCGTGGGGGCGGACCGTCGTATCGGTTCCTCGTTCCTGTTTCCCGGTGTCGGCTACGGCGGCAGCTGCTTCCCGAAAGACGTCAAGGCGCTCGTCAAGTTCTCCGGCGACAAGAAGTACGACTTCCGCATTCTCAAGGCGGTGGATCAGGTCAACGAGTACCAGAAGCGCGTGCTCGTGCGGAAGATGGACGCGCACTTTGGCACCTCGCTCAAGGGCAAGACGATCGCGGTCTGGGGCCTGGCGTTCAAGCCGAAGACCGACGACATGCGCGAAGCGCCGGCCGTGCCGATCATCGAGATGCTGCTGGCCAAAGGTGCGAAGGTCCAGGCCTACGATCCGGAGGCGATGGGCATCGCCAAGACGATCTTCGGCAGCAAGGTGTCGTTTGCGTCGAAGAACTACGATGCCCTGAAGGGCGCCGATGCGCTGGCCGTGGTCACCGAGTGGCAGGAGTTCCGTGAGCCCGACTTCGCCCGCATCAAGAAGCTGATGCGCTCGCCGGTGGTCTTCGACGGCCGCAACATCTACCAGCCTGACCAGATGAAGTCGCTCGGCTTCACGTATTTCTCGATCGGCCGTCCATAATGGCGCGCGTCGTCGTCACCGGCGGAGCCGGCTACATTGGCAGCCACGCGGTGCGCGCGCTGATCGATGCCGGGCACGCGGTCGCCGTGCTGGACGACTTGTCGGCGGGTCATGCGCAAGCGGTCCCTGCCGGCGTGCCGCTGATCCGTGCGGCGATCCACGATCGTGACGCCGTGTATCAGGCGCTCGTCAATCACCGCGCCGACGCGGTGATGCACTTTGCCGCGTGGCTGGCGGTGGGCGAGTCGGTGCGCAAGCCGATCGAGTATTACCAGAACAACGTGGCGGGCACGCTCACTGTCCTCGAGGCGATGCGCGACGCGGGCGTGAAGCGATTCATTTTCTCGTCGACGTGCGCGGTCTACGGCGAACCGTCGTCCGTGCCGATCGTCGAGACGTTGGCGAAGCAGCCCATCAACGCGTACGGCGAGACGAAGCTCACGGTGGAGCGCGCGTTGCCGCACCTGGAACGGGCCCACGGCATCAAATGGATCGCGCTGCGCTACTTCAATGCCGCCGGCGCGCACCCGGACGGCACGATCGGCGAAGACCACGCGGACGAACTGCACCTCATTCCGCTCGCGATCCGCGCCGCCAACGGCGGCACGCCGCTCAAGGTGTTCGGCGAGGACTACCCGACGCCCGACGGCACCTGCCAGCGCGATTACATCCACGTGTGCGACCTCGCCGACGCGCATCTGCTGGCGCTCGATGCGCTCGATCGCGGCCTGCCGTCGGATGCCTACAACGTCGGCACCGGCACGCCGCACTCGGTCAAGGCGGTGATCGACACGGTCAGCCGCGTCGTCGGCCGGCCGGTCGCGTGGGATTCCGCGCCGCGCAGGCCGGGAGATCCTGCAGTACTCTATGCAGCAGCGGACCGCGCCCGGGACGAACTGGGCTGGCGGCCACGTTATGCCGACCTGGAGGTCATCGTCCGCCACGCCTGGCAGTGGCATTCGACCCATCCGAGGGGGTATGTAGCGTGAGCGACACCGATCACTGATGGACGCCTTCCTGCGCCTGCTCCGGTATGCAACCCCGCATCGCGCCGTCATCACCGGCGCGGCGCTGGCGATGGTTGTCTACGGCGCGGCGAACGCCGCCCTGGCGTACCTGATGAAGCCGGTGATCGACGATGTGCTGATCGCGCAGCGCAACGTGATGTCCCTCGCGTTGGCCATCGTCGCTGTCTACTTCGTCAAGGGTGTCGGCGGCTATTTTTCCAGTTACCTGATGGAAGGCCTCGGCCACCGCGTGGTGATGGTCGTGCGCAACGAGTTGTTCCGCCACATGCTCGACCAGTCCGCGGCGTTTTTCGCGCGGCGCGCGGTCGGGCAGCTGTTGTCGCGCATCAACAACGACGTCGGTCTCGTCCAGCGCGCCGTCTCGGAGACGGTGGGCGACCTGGCGCGGGAATCGCTGGTGCTCGTCGGCTCGGTGATCCTGCTGTTCTACTACGACGCCAAGCTCGCGCTCGTTTGCATGACGGCTACGCCGCTGATCGTGTATCCGCTCGTGCGCTTCGGGCAGCGGGTGCGCACCGTCACGCGCTGGAGCCAGGAGTCGCAGGAAGACATGTCGCACGTCGCGGCCGAAGCCTTTGCCGGGCATCGCATCGTCAAGGCCTTCGGCGCCGAAGGACGGGAGGCGGCGAAGTTCGAAGTCGTCTCCGCGAAGCTGTTCCGCTCGAATCTGAAAGTGACCCGCGTCCTGTCGCTGTTGCCGCCGTTGATGGAGTTTCTGGGCGGCATCGCGATCGCCGTGGCGCTGTGGTACGGCATGCGCGAGATTCAGCTCGCACGCTTGACCCCTGGTGAATTCACCTCGTTCCTCGCGGCGCTGCTGTTCATGTATGCGCCGATCAAGAAGCTGTCGCGGGTGAACGCCAACCTGCAGCAGGCGGCCGCGGCATCGGAACGCATTTTCGAGATTCTCGACCTGCATACCGAGGTGCTCGAGCGCCCGGGCGCGGCCGACCTGCCGCCGTTCACCGGCCAGATCGAGTTGAAGGACGTGAGCTTTGCGTACGAAGACGGCCATGGCCGGAGCACGCTGCGCGGCGTATCGCTCACGGTGCGCGCCGGGCAGATGATTGCGATCGTCGGCCGCAGCGGCGCCGGCAAGACGACGCTCGTCAACCTGCTGCCGCGGTTCTTCGATGTGACGACCGGCGCCATCCTGATCGATGGCCGGGACATTCGCGACGTGACGCTGAAGTCGTTGCGCGCGCAGATCGGCATCGTGACGCAGGAGACCGTGCTCTTCGACGACACCATTGCCGGCAACATCGCCTACGGCATGCCGGGTGCGACGCCCGAGCAGATCGAAGCCGCCGCGCGAGCGGCCAACGCGCACGATTTCATCGCCGCGCAGCCGGACGGTTACAAGACGATGATCGGCGAGCGCGGCCAGCGCATTTCCGGCGGCCAGCGCCAG
>CAZBYY010000192.1:0-7065 GCA_964495855.1 uncultured Acidobacterium sp.
GGACCTGGCGAACCTCGTGAACGAGGCGGCGCTCAACGCCGCGCGGGCGAACAAGAAGCTCGTCGCGATGTGGGACTTCGAATTCGCCAAGGACAAGGTGATGATGGGCGCCGAGCGGCGTTCGATGATCGTCACCGAGGACGAGAAGAAGGTCACCGCGATTCACGAGGCCGGTCACGCGCTGCTCGGCATTCTGCTGCCGCACGCCGACCCGCTGCACAAGGTCACCATCATCCCGCGCGGCATGGCGCTCGGCCTGACGATGTCGCTGCCTGCGGATGAGAAGCACAACTACTCGAAGAACTACTTGTCGGATCAGATCGGCCTGCTGCTCGGCGGCCGCATCGCCGAGGAGCTGACGACGGGCAACATCACGACCGGTGCCGGCAACGATCTCGAGCGCGCGACCGACATGGCCCGCCGCATGGTGTGCGAGTGGGGCATGAGCGAAGTGATGGGTCCGCTGACGTTCGGCAAGAAGGAAGAGCAGATCTTCCTCGGCCGCGAGATCGCCCAGCACACGGACTACAGCGAAGACACCGCGCTCAAGATCGACGCCGAAGTGAAGCGCATCGTCAGCGAGCAGTACAAGCGCTGCACGGACCTCCTCACCGAGCACAAGCAGCGGCTGGTCGCGATTGCCGACGCGCTGCTCGCGCGCGAGATCCTCGACGCCGACCAGGTGCGCCGTCTCGCCTACGGGCATCCTCTGGATGATGCGCCGTCGGTGGATGTCGCCGCCGCGGACGCGCCGGCGCCGGCGAAGGAAAAGGAGCGGCCCTCGATCGTTCCGCCGATGGAGCCGATCCGCAAGCCGCTGACCCAGGAATAGCGTTCCAGGCGTGATCGCCTCGGCGCGACGACACTTCAGCATTTCTCTCCCGGGCCGGGCGCCATTGGTGCTCGGCCCGCGCACGTTGGTGATGGGCGTGATCAACGTCACGCCCGATTCCTTTTCTGATGGCGGCCGGTTCATCGATCCGGCGCGAGCCCTCGACATCGCACAAGCGATGGTCGCCGCCGGCGCTGACCTGCTCGACATCGGCGGCGAGTCGACGCGTCCGGGTGCGCAGCCGGTCGGCGCGGCAGAGGAGAGGGCGCGGATCGTTCCTGCCCTGAAGGCGATCGCCCCGAACGTGTCGGTTCCGATTTCCATCGACACCTACAAGTCGGACGTCGCCGCCGCCGCGATCGATGAAGGGGCGACGATCATCAACGACATCAGCGGCTTCCAATTCGATCCGCAACTCGGCCCGTTGGCCGCCAGGCGCGCCGTGCCGGCGATCCTGATGCACAGCCGGGGTGGCCCGGACACCTTGCACGAGCGAACGGATTACGGCGACGTGGTGGCGGAAGTGCTCGTGGAGCTGAAGATGACGATCAGCCGCGCCGAGGATTTCGGCGTCGCGCGCGAGCGCCTGATCATCGATCCGGGGCTGGGTTTTTCGAAGCGCGCGGCGCACAGCATGCGGGTGCTCGCCGGCATGGAGCACTTTGCAGAGCTTGGCCTGCCGATCCTGATGGGGCCATCGAGAAAGTCCTTCCTGGCGTCGGCGACCGGCCCGCTGGCGGCGGAGGATCGCGATTGGGCGACCACGGCGGCGGTGACGGCGGCCGTGCTGGGCGGAGCCCACATCGTGCGGGTGCACAATGTCGGCAAGATGGTCCACGTCGTGCGCGTTGCCGACATGCTGAGGGCCGCTGGCGCCCTTTCGGCTCACTAAAAGGACTCTTCCCTCGCGCTGCCTTCGACTTCGCTGAGGGCGCGCGGGCTGATAGGATTCCTTGATCCTGCGATGAACGCCAACGAGCTGCTCCAGCAATTCAGCGAACTGCTGCGGCGCCCACCCGTGACGTGGTGGGACGTGCTCGATATTCTCGTCGTCTCGATCCTGATCTACGAGCTGCTGAAGCTGATCCGGGGCACGCGGGCGATGCAGATGGCCGTCGGCATCGCGTCGATCATCGCGCTGTTCTACGTCTCGAGAGGCCTGCAACTCGAGACGCTGAACTGGCTGATCCGCAACATCATCGGCTACGTCGTGTTTGCCGCGATCGTGTTGCTGCAGGCCGACATCCGGCGCGCGCTCGTGCATCTCGGGCGGGGCAAGTTGTTCCGGCGGCTGGACCGCAAAGTGACCGATGACGATACGGTCGAGGAGCTGGTGGTCGCGGCGACGACCCTCGCCTCCAAGCGAACCGGCGCGATCGTGGTGATCGAGCGATCGATCGGCTTGCGCAACTACATCGAAAGCGGCATCCCGCTCGACGCCAAGCTGACCTACGACCTGCTCGTGAGCATTTTCCAGCCGACGTCACCGCTGCATGACGGCGCGGTGATCGTACAAGGCGACCGCGCGGCGGCGGCCGCGTGTTTCCTGCCGCTGACGATCAATCCACGATTGAGCCGCGAGCTTGGATCGCGGCATCGTGCCGCGATTGGCGTGACCGAAGAGAATGACGCCGTGGCGATCGTGGTCTCGGAGGAGAGCGGCCGCATTTCGGTCGTCGAGGACGGCAACCTCGAGCACGACATCGATGCCGAGCGGCTGCGCGAGCGGCTGCGGCGCGTGGTGACGCTGCGCGGCGCGCGGGCCAAGCAGCCGCAGGCGGGGTATTCACTGAGCTGATGGCGTACCATCCGTTCCGCAACCTCGGCCTCAAGTTTGTGTCGACGCTGGTGGCGTGCCTGTTGTGGCTCATCGTCGCCGGCGATCGTGTCGTCGAACGCGTCATGCGCGCGCCGGTTGAATTCCAGAACCTGCCTGCCGGTCTCGAACTCGTCGGCAATCCTCCCGATACGCTCGAAGTGCGGCTGCGCGGATCCTCCGGCTCGCTGAGCCGGATCGCGGCCGGCGACATGTCGGCGGTGATCGACCTGGCTACCGCGCGTCCCGGCCGGCGGTTGTTCCACATCACGCAGAGCCAGGTGAACGTGCCGTACGGCATCGACATCGTCCAGGTGAGTCCGTCGACACTGACGATGGATTTCGAGGTCTCCGGGATCCGGACAGTGAAGGTTGAGCCCGACATCACCGGGCGTCCTGCCGCGGGCTATGAGATCACAAGCGTCAAGAGTGAACCCGAGGCCGTGGAGGTGGCGGGGCCCGAGTCGGCCTTGAGGCGCCTGCCGGTGGCGATTACCGAACCGGTATCGATTGCGGACCAAACGCGCACGGTGCGCGAAGTCGTGACGATCGGCGTGCCGGATGCGTCTCTGCGGTTACGGTTCCCGCAGACGGCGGTGGTGACGGTCACCATTGCACCCATTCAACGATGAAGCTATTCGGAACAGACGGCATTCGCGGCAAGGCAGGGGCGCCGCCGCTCGTGCCCGAGACGGTCGCGCGGGTCGGGTCGGCGCTGGTCAAGACGATGGTCGCGGCGGATCCGAGCCACCGGCTGCGGTACGTGATCGGGCGTGACACGCGCGAGTCGGGAACGTGGATCGAGGAGGAGCTGGCGCGCGGCCTCAGTGCCGCGGGTGCGTCGGTGGTGAGTGCCGGCGTCGTGCCGACGCCGGCGATTGCCTATCTCGCCCGATCGGAAGGCTTCGACGCGGGCATCGTGATCTCCGCGTCGCACAATCCGTACGAAGACAACGGCATCAAGGTCTTCGGCGGTTCCGGCACGAAGCTGACGGAGCAACTCGAAGCCAATGTTGAACGCCTGGTGGCTGATTCGTCGTGGTCCGTCCCGGAGACGAAAGGGACGATCGAGCGGCAGGATCTTGCCTCGCACTACGTCCAGCACCTGCTGGAGATCCTGAAGGCGGCCGGTCCGCTGTCGGGCGCGCGCATCGTGGTGGATTGCGCGAACGGGGCGACGGCGCCGATTGCGCCGGCGTTGTTCAAGGACCTCGGGTTCGACGTGCACGCGATCGGTGTGACGCCTGACGGGCGGAACATCAACCTGAAGTGCGGGTCTACGCACCTCGATGCGCTGGCCGCAGAGGTGACGGCGCACAAGGCGCGGCTCGGCGTGGCCTTCGACGGCGACGGCGATCGCGCACTGTTCGTCGACCATGCCGGCCGGGTCGTGGACGGCGATGCGATCCTGCTAATGGCGGCGATCCACATGAAGGATCGTGGACGCTTGCCGGGACCTGCTGTGGTCGCGACGGTGATGAGCAACATCGGCCTCGAGATTGCCTTGCGCGATCGCGGTGTGCAGATGATCCGGACGGCCGTCGGAGACAAGTACGTGATGGAAGAGATGGTGAAGAACGGCTTCGCGCTCGGCGGCGAGCAGTCGGGGCACATCATCTTCTCGGATCACCTGTTCACCGGCGACGGACTCGCCACGGCGTTGAACGTGCTGCGCATCATGGCGGATTCAGGCAAGGAGCTGTGGGAGCTCGCCTCGGCGCTCAAGACCTATCCGCAGGTGCTGGTGAACGTTCGTGTGAAGCAGAAGGCGGACCTGAAGAGCGTGCCGGCGATCGCGGATGCGATGCGGCGGGTCGAGGAAGGCCTCGCTGGAAACGGGCGGCTGCTTGTCCGCTATTCCGGCACGGAGCCGCTCCTGCGCATCATGCTCGAAGGGCAGGACGACCGGCAGATTCGCGGCTGGGCTGACGAGATCGCCGGCGTGGTGAAGGAACACCTCGCGTGACCAAGCTCTCCGTCAACGTCAACAAGGTGGCCACGGTGCGGAACTCGCGCGGGGGCAGCCTGCCGTCCGTGATCGAGGCCGTGCGTACCTGCATCGACGCGGGTGCTCCAGGCATCACGGTCCATCCGCGCGCCGACGCGCGTCACATCACGACGCAGGACGTGCACGACATTGCCGACGAACTGGCCGTGCTCAAGGGCCGCGTCGAATTCAACATCGAGGGCGATCCTCGTCCTGGATTCCTCGAACTCGTGCTCTCGGTGAAGCCCGATCAGTGCACGCTCGTGCCGGTGAAACCTGGCGAGATCACCAGCGAGGCCGGATGGCCTGCCGATACGCCTGCGGCGACGTTATCGAGCACGATTCGCGGCCTGCAGGCCGCCGGCGTGCGCGTCAGCCTGTTCGTCGATCCGAAACCGGAGGCGATCCGCTGGGCGAAGTCGATGGGGGCCGATCGCGTCGAGTTGTATACCGAGCCGTACGCGCGCGCGTTCGAACGCGGACCGGATGCGGCGGCGGCGAGTTTTGCCACATACGCGGCGGCCGCGACGCTGGCGCACGAGCTGGGCCTCGGCATCAATGCGGGGCACGATCTCGACCTCAAGAACCTGACGCTGTTCAAGACGCTGCCGCACCTGGACGAGGTGTCCATCGGGCACGCGCTGATCAGCCGCGCCCTGTTTGTCGGCCTCGGTACCGTCGTCAAGGAGCACCTCGCGGCTCTGCAGTGATATCCTGAGATTTCCCTATGAGAGCGGATGCGATCGTCTTTGGCGTAGCCGGGGCCTTGTTCGGCCTGATCGTCGGCTGGGTGCTTGGCAGCCAGCAGACCGTGGGCACGGCGCGTGCGGCCGCGCCCGTCGCCCAAGCGGCGCCGGCGCAACAGCAGGCGCAATCGGCGCTGCAGGCGACGCCGATCGATCCCGATCGCGTCAAGGCGCTCGAAAACACCGCGGGTCAGAACCCGAAGGATGTGTCGTCGCGCGTGCAGCTCGGCAACATGTATTTCGACGCCGAGCAGTATCCGCAGGCCATCAAGTGGTACGAGCAGGCGTTTGCGCTCAATCCGAAAGACGCCAACGTGTCGACCGATCTCGGCGTTGCGTACTACTACACGAATCAATCGGACAAAGCGCTGGCGCAATTCGACCAGTCGCTGGCGACCGACGCGAAGCACATCAAGACGTTGCTGAACATCGGCATCGTGCGCGCGTTCGGCAAGCAGGATTTTGCCGGCGCCGGCAAGGCGTGGCAGCAGGTTGTCGACATCTCGCCTGATTCACCGGAAGGCCAGGCCGCGAAGAAAGGCCTCGAGGGGCTCAAGAGCGCGCATCCCGAAGCAGGCAGCACGGGAAAGTGAGGACCGGTGGCACGCTTCATCCTGCTGCTGATCCTCTTCGTCACGATCGCGCGTACGTTCTGGCGATTCGTCGACGCGGTGGTGCACGGCGCGATGGGGTCGCCGGCGCAAGGACAGCGGCGCTCGAGCACGCCGGCCAGCGTGAAGATGCAGCAGTGCCCGGTGTGCGGCACCTACGTCGTGCCCGGCAAGGCGATCAGCGCAGTCGTCCAGGGCGCACCGGTCTATTTCGACAGCGAGAAGTGCCGCGCTGAGTTTCAATCACGATGAAAGCCGAAGAGCAGGCACGCGCAGACATCGTTGAAGTCGGACGCCGGTTGTGGGAACGCGGCTACGTGGCGTCGAACGACGGCAACATCAGCGTGCGCCTCGACGAGCACCGCCTGATCACCACGCCGAAGAGCGTGTCGAAGGGGTTCATGACTCCCGACATGATGGTGATCACCGATCTCGACGGCAAGAAGATCGCCGGCGAGCGCGAGCCGTCATCCGAGCTGAAGATGCACCTCGAGGTGTATCGCAACCGGCCCGACGCGCGCGCGGTCGTCCACGCGCATCCGCCGACGGCGACAGGCTTTGCGGTCGCTGGGATTCCGCTCGACCGCGCGGTGCTCGCCGAAGTGATCACCACGCTCGGCAGTATCCCGATCGCCGAGTATGCGACGCCTTCGACCGAGGAGCTGCCCGCCGCGGTTCGCAAGTACGTCAAGGCGCACGACGGGTTGCTGCTTGCCAATCACGGCGCACTGGCGCTTGCAGGTGACGTGATGGCCGCCTATTACCGGATGGAGACGATCGAGCATTTCGCGAAGATCAGCCTGGTTGCCCGCACCCTCGGCCGCGAGCACGTGCTGTCGCGCGATGAGGTGGAGCGCCTGCAGGGGCTGCGCGGGATGTACGGCATCGCCTCTCCCGCGCCGATCTGCACGGATGATTCGCCGGCGGGGGCGGGCGGGCAGCTGGAGTGCCAGGTCGTCCAGGCGCCCGAGTCCGACGAGCGGCTGGTGGCCGAGCGGCTGCAGTTGCCAACCAGCGGCATCGAGGGCGAAATTCGACTAACATATCGCGAGCTCACTGCACTGATAGAAGAC
>CAZBYY010000193.1:0-7040 GCA_964495855.1 uncultured Acidobacterium sp.
TGAGCATGCGCAGCACCGCCTCGTTGGCGCCGCCGTGCAGCGGGCCGTACAGCGCTGCCGCCGCGCCGGCCATCGCCGAGAACGGATCCACGTTCGAGCTGCCGATGCCGCGCATCGCGCTGGTCGAGCAGTTCTGCTCGTGGTCGGCGTGCAGGATGAACAGCACGTCGAGCGCGCGTTCGAGCTTCGGGTTCGGCTCGTACTTCACCTCGGTCATCTTGAACAGCATGTTCAGGAAGTTGCCGGTGAAGCTCAGGTCGTTGTCCGGGTAGATGTAGGGCCGGCCGATGCTGTGGCGATACGCGTAGGCGGCAATCGTCGGCGTCTTGGCGATCAGGCGCAGGATCTGCTTGGTGCGCGAGTCCTTGTCGAAGATCTTCTTGCTGTCCGGATAGAACGTCGACATCGCGCCGACGGTGCTGATGAACACGCTCATCGGATGGGCGTCGTAGGTGAAGCCCTCCATGAATTTCTTGATGTTCTCGTGCACCATCGTGTGCATCGTGATTGCGCGTGTCCAGTCGGCGAGCTGCGCCTTGTTCGGCAGTTCCCCGTAGAGGATCAGGTACGCGGTCTCGAGATACGTGCTGCTCTCGGCGAGCTGCTCGATCGGGTATCCGCGATACATCAGGATGCCCTTGTCGCCGTCGATGAACGTGATCTTGCTCTTGCACGACGCGGTGTTCATGTAGGCCGGGTCGTAGGTGGCCAGGCCCGGATCGTCGCCGCCGGTCGTGATCTTCTTGAGGTCGGTGGCACGGATGGTGCCGTCCGCGATCGGAATCTCGTAGGACTTGCCAGTGCGGTTGTCGGTAATGCTCAGCGTATCGGCCATATGTGGATCCGATTCATTCTAGCGCACCCGGCGGCCGCCGCGAGCAGCAGCGCAGCAGACGAGGCATGCGTTTCGAGAATGGTTCTAATGCGGTGAATAGCTACTGGGGATTCGAGCTCTTTGGCGCGTCCGTCTGGTGGTGCCGCACGTCCTTGGCCGAGAGGATGAAGATGACGTCCTCGGCCACGTTGGTCGCGTGGTCGCCGATCCGCTCGAGGTGACGCGAGATCAGGATCAGGTCGAGCGCCGGCTCGATGGTCTCGGGCGCCTGCAGCATGTAGGCCAGGACCTCACGGAAGATCTGGGTTTTCAGGCCATCGAGCGTATCGTCGGCGGCGAGCACGCCCTCGGCCACGGACACGTCGCGCTGCACGAACGCATCCAGCGCGTCGCGCAGCATCGTCTGCGCCAGTTCGCCCATCCGGGGGATGTCGACGAGCGGCTTGACCGGCGGGTGCTGCAGGTAGCGCTTGCCCGCCTCGGCGATGTTGACGGCGAGATCGCCGACGCGTTCGAGGTCGGTATTGATCTTGACGGCCGCGACGATGACCCGAAGGTCGGCGGCCATCGGCTGGTGCAGTGCCAGCAGCTTCAAGCAACGGTCGTCGACCTCCATATGGAGGTCGTTGATCGGTTCGTCGCCGGCCAGTACGGCATCGAGGGCGGCGGGGTCGCGGTCCATCAAGCCGCGCACCGCCTGACGAACGCGCTCTTCCGCAAGGCCGCCCATGGCCAGCAGCCGTTCCTTGAGCGCGTCAAGATCGCCCTGAAAATGCCGAAAGCCCGGTTCCATCAGCCGCACCTGCCCGTCACGTAATCTTCCGTGAGCTTCTCCGCTGGCGCGGTGAACATCTTGTCGGTCCGCTCGAATTCCACCAGCCGTCCGAGCCAGAAGAACGCCGTGTAATCGGAGACGCGCGCCGCCTGCTGCATGTTATGCGTCACGATCACGATGGTGTAGTTTTTTTTTAAGTCGTAAATCAGTTCTTCGATGCGCTGGGTCGCGATCGGGTCGAGGGCCGAGGCGGGCTCATCCATCAGCAGGATCTCGGGTCGAATCGCGAGCGCGCGCGCGATGCACAGCCGCTGCTGCTGACCGCCTGAAAGCGCGAGGGCCGAGTCGTCGAGGCGGTCCTTGACCTCATCCCAGATTGCCGCCTGCCTCAGGCTCTCCTCGACGCGTTCGGCCATTTCCGCCTTCGACGCGGCGAGGTCGTTGATCCGCAGGCCATAGGCCACGTTTTCGAAAATCGATTTCGGAAACGGATTGGACTTCTGGAACACCATGCCGACCCGGCGCCGCAACTGGACGACGTCGACCCCGGGGTCGTAAATGGCCTGGCCGTCGATCGTCACGGTGCCTTCCACGCGCGTGCCCGGAATGATGTCGTTCATCCGATTCAGCGTGCGCAGGAACGTGCTCTTGCCGCAGCCCGACGGTCCGATGAACGCGGTCACCAGGTTCTGCCGGATCTGCATCGAGATGCCGTCGAGCGCGCGCTTCTCGCCGTAATAGAAATTGAGGTTCTCGGCCGCGATCTTGACCGGCGCGGCCGCGTGCGCGGGCGTCTGCCCGTGGTGCGCGGCGACGCCGGCCAGGCTCGGTACCGTCGGTGTGGCGGCGTTCATGCGCGTCCCTGCCGTTGCTGGCGATCCCGGACGATGATGGCGATCGCGTTCATGGTCAATAGTAATCCGAGCAGCACGAGGATGCCGGCGGCCGCATTGGCCTTGAAATCCGCCTGGGGCCGGGACACCCAGTTGAAGATCTGGATCGGCAGCACCGTGAACTTTGACCAGACCGTATCCGGCGCAAACGGGATGTAGGTGAGGGCGCCGATCGTGATGAGCGGCGCCGTTTCGCCGATCGCCCGCGACAATGCCAGGATCAAGCCGGTGAGTACGCCAGGCATGGCCATCGGCAGCACCTGGTGCCAGATGGTTTGCCACTTCGTTGCGCCGAGGGCATACGAGCCTTCTCGGATCGAATTCGGCACGGTGCGCAGTGCCTCGCGCGTCGAGAGGATCACCACGGGAAGTGCCAGCAGCGCGAGCGTCGCGGCGCCGGCCATCACGCTCTGGCCCATCCCCATCAGCCGGACGAAGACGGCGAGGCCCAGCAGGCCGTAGATGATCGAGGGCACGGCGGCGAGATTGGCGATGTTCAGTTCGATGAACCTGGCCATCGGGCTCCGCGTGCCGTATTCCTCCAGGTAGATCGCTGCCGCCACGCCGACGGGGAGGGCCATCGCGCCGGTCAGGGCGATGACCCAGATGCTGCCCATCAACGCGTGATAGACGCCGGCCTCGCCGGCGTTGCGCGACGCAATGTTCGTCAGGAACGACCAACTGAGGCGCGACGCGCCGTCGCGCAGCACATCGTAGACGAGCGCGCCCAGGGCGAGGAGCGCGACGACGAGCGTCAGCATCGACACGAGCTGGAACAGCAGGTCGGCACGCCGCTTCATGCGTACGCCTCGCGGAAGCGATCGCGGAGCCACGTGCTCAGCAGATTCAGCCCGAACGTGATGGCGAAGAGCAGCATGCCGACGGCGAAAATCGTGCGGTACTCGAGCGTGCCTTGCGGCGTATCGCCGAGGCTCACCTGCACGATGTAAGCCGTCATCGTCTCGATCGGCACAAACGGATTCGCGGTGAGTCGTGGCTGCTGGCCGGCGGCGATGGCGACAATCATCGTTTCGCCGATGGCCCGCGACACCGCAAGGATGAAAGCGGCTGTGATGCCGGACATCGCGGCCGGCACGACGACGCGCCACGCCGTCTGCATGCGCGTCGCGCCCAGCGCGTACGACCCTTCACGGAGGCCCTGCGGCACCGCGCGCATCGCATCTTCAGACAGCGAGGACACGAGCGGCAGGATCATCAATCCCATCACCAGGCCCGGGCTGAGCGCGTTGAACCCGGCGAGGCCGGGCAGCACTGTTTGCAGCAGCGGCGTGACGAACGTCAGCGCGAAGTAGCCGTACACCACGGTCGGCACACCGGCGAGAATTTCGAGGACGGGCTTGACTACGCGGCGCACGCCGTTCGGCGCATATTCACTGAGATAGATGGCGGCGAGCAGGCCCATGGGGACGGCGACGGCCATCGCGATCGCCGACACGAGGAATGTGCCCGCGACGAGTGGCAGGACGCCGAACCGGCGGTTGAAGAACAGCGGGGTCCATTCCGTGCCGGTGATGAACTCCAGGATCGGCACCTCGAGAAAGAACTCGTACGTCTCAAACGCGAGCACCGCGATGATTCCTGCCGTGGTCAGCACCGACATCGCGGCGCACAAGAACAGCAGCCGCTCAATGAGCCATTCGCTCTTCGACTGGATGACCGTCACGCGACTCTATCTTCGGCTTTCCGCCGTGAGGAGCTGATCGAGCGTGACACCGACGGTGTTCTTGCCGGCGAAGACAGAACCGAGCGTCCTGGCGGCGTAGCGATGCTGGACCAGTTGATAGATGTCCGGACCGAGGGGCACATAGCCGACTTCGCGAACGAGTGTTTCAGCACTCGCCAGAAAGTAGACCACAAACCGCTGCACTTCCGGCCGGTGATTGGCGGCACTCGAGACGTAGATGAAGATTGGCCGCGACAGCGGCTGATAGGTGCCGTTCTTGATCGTCACCGCGGAAGGCGCGATGGCGCCGTCGCCGTTGGCCGGGTTGCCGTCATCGACGGGCACGAGCTTCAGCCGGCTCTGGTTCGCTTCATAGTAGGCAAACGGGACGAATCCTAACGCGTTGTCGTCGTTGCCGATGCCCTGGATGAGGACGTTGTCGTCTTCGCTCGACGTGAAGTCGCCGCGGCTGGCCTTGGTCTTGCCTGTGATGGCCTCGGTGAAATAGTCGTAGGTGCCGGAATCCACCCCGGCGCCGAACAGGTGGATCTCCCGGTCGGGCCAGTCCGTGCGGAGCTGCGACCACCGCGTGATCTTGCCTTGCGACTCCGGCGCGAACAGCGTCTTCAGTTCCGCAGTCGTGATCTTGTCCGCCCACGTATTGCGCGGATTCACGGCGATGGCAATGCCGTCGTAGGCAATCGGCAACTCGACGTACTCGATGCCGGACTTCTTGCACGCGTCAATTTCGGTTGGGCCGATCGGCCGTGACGCGTCGCTGATGTCGATTTCGCCGCGGCAGAACTTCTGGAATCCGCCGCCCGTGCCGGAAATGCCGACCGTGACTTTGGTGCCCGGCTCACCCTTCTGAAACTCTTCGGCAATTGCTTCGCTGATCGGGAACACCGTGCTCGAGCCGTCAATCGATACGAGGGAAGGGCCCGATTCCGGCCGCGCCATCCCGGGCCGCGCGTCCTGCGCGCTCCTGCCACACGCCGCCAGGATCATGGTCAGTACAAGCGAAATTACCAGCCTGGCCGGCTGGGAGTGACGCCGAAACAACAGCACGCCGCTAGCGTACGCGCCGCTGGTTTCGCGCCAGTTTCTGGGGTGTTAAATCCGTGTTAACGGCCGCCGAGTTCTTCACGAGCGCGACCGACGGGATCGAGGCTTTTCGGTAGGGGACTTTGTCGATACGGATTTTCACATCGAGCGCTTCGGCAAGGGCGTGGGCCTGCTTGTGCGCGGCCCAGACTTCCAGTTCGGCGTCGCCGACCGCTTGCACCTTGATGGACAGTTGCCCCATTCGCTCGCGCGCCTCGATGCCGCGGACCACGCCATGCCGGCTGCGGTCGAGCGTTTCAGCCAGCCTCAAAAACGCGGACAGGATCTGCACGGTGCGACGCTGCTGTTTGGCCAGGTCGGTCAGCCCGATATGCTCGCGCTTCGGCGTGGCCCGCCGGTGATAGCGCGTCAAGAGCGCAATCATGTCGATCTCGGCCGGCTCAAAGCCGCGCAGGTCGCCGTTCTTGATCAGGTAATACGAATGGCGGTGATGCTTCTCGTAGCTGATGTGATTGCCGATGTCGTGCAGCAGTCCGGCGTACTCGAGCCACTCGCGTTCGCGGTCGCCAAGTCCGTGGAGCCGCCTGGTGTAGTCGAACAGGGTCAGCGCAATCGCGGCGACCTGCTTGCTGTGGTCGGCCTCCCACGCGCAGCGTTCGGCCAGTTCGATGACCGAGCGGCGCCGCACGTCCGGATAGCTGTCGACGTTGCGAATGTGCTTGCGATGGCGCTGGATGTAGTCGAGCAGGACGCCTTCACGCAACGCGAGGTCGCAGAGCGTGATCTCTTCTGCGTCGAGCCGCTTGAGCAGCGTGTCGAGCAGGATGGCGCCCGCCACCATGATGTCGGCACGCCGTGGATCCAGGCCCGGCAAGTGCAGGCGTTCCTCCATGTCCATCTCGACGGCGGTCTTGCGCAAGCGCCGCAGGCTCTTCGCCGACACCCGTAGATTCCGCGTGCCCTGAGGCACGGCGTCTTCTTCCAGGGCCGCAGCCACAGTGCCCAGCGACAGGATCGTTCCGGAGGTCCCGATCACGCGATCGAACCCGAGCTCGACGATGCCTTCGAGGTAGCGATCGACTTCTTCGCGGATGAACTTCACCATCTTGCGTTCATCGCGGTTCGAAATCGGATCCGAGTCGACGAACCGCTCGGTGAGCCGAATCACGCCGAGCTTGAAGCTGCGCGCCGCGTCGACCTGATTGCCGCTGCCGCGCGTGATCTCGACGCTGCCGCCGCCGATGTCGATGACCACCGCGGGCTTCGGCGTGTCGACGCCGTAGACTGCGGCGAGGTGAATGAGCCGCGCCTCTTCCGTGCCCGTGATGATCCGCACGCGGATGCCGGTGCGGCGCTCGATCGCGCGCAGGAACGCCCCGCCGTTCTCTGCCTCGCGCGTCGCGCTGGTGGCCACCGCGAGAATCTCGTCAACCTGGTGGGATTCGGCGAGGCGCGCGAACTTCGAGAGCGCCTGCAGTGCGGCCGTCATCGCTTCCGGCGTCAGCTTCTTGCCGTCAAGGCCGCCCGCGCCGAGCCGGACCATTTCCTTTTCGCGGTCGACGACTTCGAATGAAAAGTCCGGGCGCACCCGGACAATGATCATGTGGACGGAATTGGTGCCGATGTCGATGGCGGCAAGACGCACGGATAAACTAGACTGAATCCTAACATGGAGCATTCCGCTCTTTCGGTCGCGCTGCTTCGCCAGCGACTCGTGCAGCTGCTGCAGGCGAGGCCGGCGGCGCAGGCCGGCGACGAAGATTCCGTGCACCAGGCGCGGGTGGCTTC
>CAZBYY010000194.1:0-6979 GCA_964495855.1 uncultured Acidobacterium sp.
AGAAGATGCTGCGGTTCCACCAGGACATGGCGGCGGAGGTGACGCTGGCGGCGATTGAAGTCCCGATTGAAGACGGCAAGCGGTTTGGCATTGTGGCGCTGGATGAGAAGGACAAGGTGACCGGCTTCATGGAGAAGCCGCAGAACCCGCCGTCCATGCCGGGGCAGCCGGACCTGGCGCTTGCGTCGATGGGCATCTACGTGTTCGACAGCGACGTGTTGATCAAGGCGCTCGAGGAAGACGCGGCCAAGCCGGACAGCCATCACGATTTCGGCAAGGACATTATTCCGGCGCTGATTGGCCGCGGCCGCACCTACGCCTACCCGTTTTACGACGAGAACAAGAAGGCCGCGAAGTACTGGCGAGACATCGGCACCATCGACGCCTACTACGAGGCACAGATGGACTTGTGTCACGTCAACCCCGAGTTCAACATGTACGACCCGGAGTGGCCGCTGCGCACCTACATGCCGCAGGCGCCGCCGGCGAAATTCGTGTTCGCTGAAGACTGGCGGCGCGGTGAAGCGCAGGACTCGCTGATCTCGCAAGGCTGCATCGTGTCGGGAAGCCGCATCCACGGCAGCATCCTGTGCCCGAACGTGCGCGTGCATTCGTTCTGTACCATCGAACAATCGATCCTCATGCCCGGCGTGCGCGTCGGACGTCACGCGCGGATTCGCAAAGCAATCATCGACCGCGACGTCGACATCCCGCGCGGCGCGTTGATCGGATTCAATCCCGAAGAGGATCGCCGGCGCCACACGGTCTCGGAGGGTGGCGTGGTGGTTGTCGCACCTGGCGACGAGCCGTATGTAGCGGCCGTAAGCGACGCGGCGTTGAAGCTCGAAGCCGAGGCGGATCGCAGGGGCTAGACAGGGATTAGGGATCAGGGATTGGGATCAGGATTGGCGATTAGGGATTCGCGATGAAGATCACAGGCGTGCACGGGCGCGAGATTCTGGACTCGCGCGGGAATCCAACGGTTGAAGTCGAAGTCACGCTCGACGGCGGCGCGCGCGGGCGCGCGGCGGTGCCGTCAGGGGCGTCGACCGGCGAGCGCGAGGCCCTCGAGCTGCGTGACGGCGACAAGTCCCGCTATCTCGGCAAGGGCGTGCGGAAGGCCGTCGCCAACGTCAACGGCGAAATCGCGTCGGCGCTCACCGGCAAAGACGTGTCGCAGCGCCAGCTCGATGAGGCGATGATCGCCCTCGACGGGACGCCGACGAAGAGCCGCCTCGGCGCGAATGCGTTGCTTGGGGTATCGATGGCTGCCCTGCGCGCTGAGGCTGCGCACCGCAACACGCCCCTCTACGCACACATCGCCGACCTGTTCGGCAACCGGCAGCCGGCCGATGGCAGCCGATACACGCTGCCCGTGCCGATGATGAACATCCTCAACGGCGGCGCGCACGCCGACTCCAACGTCGACTTCCAGGAATTCATGGTGATGCCGGTCGGCTTCCCTTCGTTCAGCGAAGGGCTGCGCGCGGGCGCCGAAATCTTTCATGCGCTGCGTTCGATCCTGAAAACAAAAGGACTGTCGACGGGCGTCGGTGACGAAGGCGGGTTCGCGCCGAGCCTCCGCTCGAACAAGGAAGCGGTCGAGGTCGTGCTCGAAGCGATCGGCAAAGCCGGGGCGCGGGCTGGGGACAACGTCTACATCGCGCTCGACGTCGCCTCGAGCGAGTTCTGGGCCGGCGACGGCAGGTACGAGTTCAAGAAGTCAGGCGAGCCCGCGCGTGATTCGCAGGGCATGGTCGATCTCTACGTCGACTGGTGCCGGCAGTACCCGATCATCTCCATCGAGGACGGCTGCGCCGAACAGGACTGGGATGGCTGGAAGATGCTGACCGCAGCGCTCGGTGACCGCGTGCAGCTCGTCGGCGACGATGTATTCGTCACCAATCCGTCGATCCTGAAAAAGGGCATCGCGGAAGGTGTCGGCAACGCGCTGCTCGTGAAGCTGAACCAGATCGGCACGGTGAGCGAGACGCTCGATGCGATGGCGATGGCCGCAAGCGCGGGCTACCGCAGCGTCGCCTCACATCGCTCGGGCGAAACCGAGGATTCGACGATCGCGGACCTGGCCGTGGGCACGGCCGCCGGCCAGATCAAGACCGGCTCGGCATCGCGCAGCGATCGCATCGCGAAGTACAACCAGCTGCTCCGGATCGAAGAAGAGCTCGGCGCGGCGGCGCGCTACGCGGGTCGCGGGGCCATCAAGCAGCTCGCCTCGAGCACCGCGAAGTAGAACGAAGGACACGAATGTTCAAAGTCGTTCTCCTGCGGCACGGCGAGTCTACCTGGAACAAAGAGAACCGGTTCACCGGTTGGACGGACGTCGATCTGAGCGACAAGGGTCGCGAAGAAGCGCGTGCCGCCGGACGCCTGCTGAAGGCAGAGGGCTACGGCTTCGATCACGTCTTTACGTCGGTCTTAAAGCGCGCCATCTGGACGAGCGTCCTCGCCCTCGATGAGCTCGATCAGCTCTGGCTGCCGGTCGAGCGGAGCTGGCGGCTGAACGAACGGCACTACGGCGCGCTGCAGGGCCTCAACAAGGCGGAAACGGCGGCCCAGCACGGCGAGGATCAAGTGAAGATCTGGCGCCGTGCGTTTGCCATCGCGCCGCCGCCGCTCACGGCCGACGATCCACGCCACCCCTCCCGCGATGCCCGCTACCGCGATCTCGCGCCGGCGGATCTGCCGCTCACCGAATCGCTCAAAGACACGATCGCGCGCTTCGTCCCCTACTGGATCGAGTCAATCGCCCCGCGAATTGCATCCGGATCGCGGGTGCTGATCGCCGCCCACGGCAACTCGCTCCGCGCGCTCGTGAAGTACCTCGATCACGTGCCGGACGATGAAATCGTGGAGTTGAACATCCCAACGGGGATCCCGCTCGTCTACGAACTGGACGGCAACCTGAAGCCGATCCGGCATTACTACCTGGGCGATCAGGATGCGATCGCCAAGGCCGCCGCAGCGGTCGCGAACCAGGGGAACCGAGCGAAGTAGCTCGGCCTTATCGCGAGCTTTGTCATCCGCCCAAGTTACAGGAAAAGCACAACTTATTGCGTTCCGTCCTTGACAGGACCCCAAGGGCTTCATACAATGGCGGCGAATTTCCCAACGCCCGCCTGATATGACTCCGCTGATGCTCTGCCAACCGCCCGGTGGGCGTGGCATCGGCCGCTGCCGACGGTTCCAGCCGATTGGCGCACAACGGGCCACCCTCGACGTGGGGGTGCCCAAACGGGAGGGAGCCGTCCTATGGATGATGTCGTAAACCGGTTCGCGCGTGAGCTGGCCGACTCCATTGCCGCCGCTGTGTCGGGAAGCGCGGAGGTCGAGGCGTGCCGCGAACGCGCCCGCGCAGCCGGCTACGAGATGAAGGTCAATCTCGAAGCCGTCGTCGGTTTCGTCAATCGTGGACAGCCCCAGGGTGAAGGTGAAGCGGTCAAGGTGCCGGCGTCCAGGGCGCTCGTGCCGCGCAAGCCATTCGAGATGACGGTCAACGACCGCCGCTTCCTGCGATCGCTGCGGATTGCGGCCGAGGAAGCAAAGGTCGAAGAAGCCAACTAGAATCGTCCCGTGAAGCCTTTCGCGGGCCCAGACGACCTGGTCGCGTTCGATCCCGAGCGCGACCTTTCCTTTCCCGGACAATTTCCGTTCACGCGCGGCATCCAGCCGACGATGTACCGCGGCCGGCTGTGGACGATGCGGCAGTACGCCGGCTTTGGGACGGCGGCCGAATCGAATCAGCGCTATCGGTACCTGCTCTCCCAGGGCGTGAGCGGGCTGAGCGTCGCGTTCGACCTGCCGACGCAGATCGGCTACGACAGCGATCATCAGCTTGCGTCTGGCGAGGTCGGCCGTGTCGGCGTCGCGATCGATTCGATCGAAGACATGGCGACGCTTTTCGACGGCATTCCGCTCGACAAGGTGTCGACGTCGATGACGATCAACGCGACGGCGATCATCCTGCTCGCGCTCTACATCGCGGTCGGCAAACGCCAGGGCGTCTCGCCCAGGCAGCTGTCGGGCACGATCCAGAACGACATCCTGAAGGAATACATCGCGCGCGGCACGTACATCTACCCGCCCAAGGCCTCGCTGCGCATCGTCACCGACATTTTCGCGTTCTGCGAGCGCGAGGTGCCGCAGTGGAACACGATTTCCATCAGCGGGTACCACATTCGCGAAGCGGGATCGACGGCCGTCCAGGAAGTGGCGTTCACGTTTGCGAATGCCATTGCGTACGTGCAGGCGGCCAGGGACGCCGGCCTCGACGTCAACTCCTTCGGCCAGCGCCTGTCGTTCTTCTTCAACGCACACAACGACTTCCTCGAGGAGGTCGCCAAGTTCCGCGCCGCGCGCCGGCTGTGGGCGCGCATCATGACGGAACGGTTCGGCGCCACGAATCCGCGGGCGCAGCAATTACGCTTTCACACGCAGACGGCGGGGAGCACCCTCACCGCGCAGCAGCCGGACAACAACATCGTTCGCGTCGCCGTGCAGGCGATGGCCGCGGTGCTCGGCGGCACGCAGTCGCTCCACACCAATGGCCGCGACGAGGCGCTCGCCCTGCCGACGGAAGACGCCGCTCGCATTGCCTTGCGCACGCAGCAGATCATCGGCTACGAAACCGGGGTCGCGAACACGATCGATCCGTTCGCCGGCTCGTATTACGTCGAATCGCTGACCAACCGAATCGAAGAAGGCGCGCGAGAGTTGCTGACGAGGATCGAGTCGGTGGGCGGCACGCTTGCGGCGATAGAGAGCGGCTACATCCAGAGGCAGGTCCAGGAGTCGGCCTACACGGCGCAGCTCGCCGTCGACTCGGGTGCGTCGGTGGTCGTGGGCGTGAACAAGTTCGTGACCGACGAGGCCGCCGGCATCGAGGTGTTCCGCGTCGACCCGCAGCTCGAGGCCCAACAAGTCGAGCGGCTGCAGCGGGTTCGGCGCCAGCGCGATGCCGGCGACTGGCATGCGGCTCTCGACGCGGTTCGTGGCGCCGCCACCAGCGCCGACAACCTCGTTCCGCCGATCATCGCCGCCGTGGAGGCCTTTGCGACAGTCGGCGAGATTGCCGACGCGCTGCGCGGCATGTTCGGCGAATATCGCGAGGTCTCGCTCGACTGATGGAGCCGCTGCTTGCCGTCGAGCATCTGCGCACGACCTTCGAGTCGACCGTGGCGGTCGACGACGTGTCGTTCGAGATTCGCAAGGGTGAAACGCTCGGGGTTGTCGGCGAGTCCGGCAGCGGCAAGTCCGTAACGGCGTTTTCGATCATTCGGCTCGTGCAACCACCCGGGCGCATCGAAGCCGGGAAAATCCTTTTCCAGGGCCGCGACCTCCTCTCGCTCAGTGAGGAGCAGATGCGGGACGTGCGAGGCGCGGGGATCGGTTTCGTCTTCCAGGAGCCGATGGCGGCGCTCAATCCGGTCATGCGCATCGGCGCGCACATCGCCGAGGCGTTGTCCGTCCATGGCATCGCGTCCGGTCGGGCGGCTCGCGATCGAGCCGTCGAACTGCTGCGTGCGGTACGGATCGTCGATCCGGAGCGGCGCGTGGATGACTACCCGCACCAGTTGTCGGGCGGCATGCGGCAGCGGGTGATGATGGCCATCGCACTGGCGTGCAAACCACCGCTGCTGATCGCGGATGAACCGACCACGGCGCTGGACGTGACCGTGCAGGCGCAGATCCTGGAGCTGTTGCGCGACATGAAGCGGGAATTCGACCTGTCGGTCCTGCTGATCACCCACGACTTCGGCGTGATTGCCGAGACGGCCGACCGCGTCGCAGTGATGTATCGCGGGCGCATCGTCGAGCAGGGCGCGGTGCGCGACATCCTGCGCGACCCGCAACACGCGTATACCAAGGGGCTCCTCGCCTCGATCCCTGGCGGCGAGCCGGGAACTCGATTGAAGGGCGTTGACGCGTTCCACTCGCGTCAGTCCGGCGAGCGAACTGCGGCTGGCTCAAGGGGGCCGGCATGACACCCCTCGTCGAAGTCCGGAATCTCGTCAAGCACTTCACGCGCGGCGGCGGCCTGTTCCGCGAGAAGACGTTCGTGCGCGCCGTGGACAACGTAAGTTTCGTGGTTCATGAAGGCGAGACGTTCGCGCTCGTGGGCGAATCGGGAAGCGGCAAGAGCACCACGGGGCGATGCATGCTGCGGCTGATCGAGCCGACGTCGGGCGACGTGTTGTTCAGGGGCGAGAACGTGCTCGGCTTTTCGAGCACACGGATGCGCGCGGCCCGCCGCGACATGCAGATGGTGTTCCAGGATCCCTACTCGTCGCTGAACCCGCGCATGCGCGCGGCCGCGATCGTGGAAGAGCCGCTCGTGATTCACAACATCGGATCGCGGGCCGAACGGCGCGATCGCGTTGCCGAATTGTTCCAATTAGTGGGACTCGATCCGGCGCATCTCGATCGCTACCCGCACGAATTCAGCGGCGGCCAGCGTCAGCGCATCGGCCTGGCCCGCGCGCTTGCGCTGCATCCGTCGTTCATCATCGCGGATGAACCGGTATCGGCCCTCGACGTGTCGATTCAGGCGCAAGTGATCAACCTGCTGATGGATCTTCAGGAGCAGCTGAAGCTCACCTACCTGTTCGTGGCGCACGACCTCCGACTGGTGCGGCACATTTCGAATCGTGTTGCGGTGATGTATCTCGGGAAAATCGTCGAGATGGGGCGCACGGCCGACATCTTCGACAACCCGCAGCACGCCTACACGCGCGCCTTGCTGTCGGCCGTGCCGTCGCTCGATCCGGACGCGCCGCGGACGCGCATCGAGCTGGACCCGGCGCACGTCAATCGCGACGCGCCGCTGAAGCAGATCTCAGAAGAACACTTCGCGGCGGTGTGAGGCCGCCTAGTGCGCGGTCAGTGTCGCGTGCGGCTCCTGCCGCACGTCGCGCTCGACCTGGCCGTCGCGAATCGCGATGACCCGGTGCGCGTAGGCGGC
>CAZBYY010000195.1:0-1344 GCA_964495855.1 uncultured Acidobacterium sp.
CGTCGACGCCGCGCAGTTGCGCCACCTTGTTGAGGTTGAAGTCGTTGGTGACGATCTTGCCCGTGAGCGTGCGGGCGAGCTCGATGAGCTTCAGGTCCACTTCCTTCACGTCCGGGAAGTCGACATCCGAAATCACAACCTGGACGCCGGACATCTTCTGGATCTTCTGCAGGATGTCGAGGCCGCGCCGGCCGCGGTTGCGCTTCATCGAATCCGACGAATCCGCCACGAGCTGCAGCTCTTTCAGCACGAACTGCGGGATCACCATCGTGCCGTCGATGAACCCGGTCTCGCACAGGTCGGCGACGCGACCGTCGATGATCACCGAGGTGTCGAGGATCTTGTAGTGCTTCTCCGGACCCGCGTTCCGGAACAGCGAGATCAGACGGGACGGCTCGAGCCACTCTCCCTTGCGCCCGCCGATCACCAGGCCGAGATAGGGAAAGAGCAGCAGCACGAAGCTATGCAGGAACGCGACGCGCTGGTCGCCGGGATCGGCCCAATACAACGCGGCGCTGATGCCCTTGGCGAGCAGCAGGCCGGCGGCGCCGCCGATGAACGCGCCGAGCATGTGCGTGACGGCGGTATTGCGCAGCTGCCATTCAAACAGGATGGCCAGGCCCGAGAGGCCCGCGCCGAACGCGACGTTGATCATGGACTGGTCGCCGATCGGTTGGAGCATGTACGCCGCGTAGGTGACGGCGCCAGCAAACAGGCAACGCGCGAGTAGGAACCAGGCCATGGGAGCGTGCCCGCCAGCTTCGGCTCGGCGAGCGTCAGCAAAACGGGGGTTAGGGCAACGTTAGAACTGGCGGGGCACCAACGTCAACCCAATAGCATGTCGAGCGCTTCGCCGACCGACCGCACGCCGACGAGTTCCACCTGCGCGCCTTGCGCTTCGGTGGACTCGCCGGAGCCTTGGCGGAGGCGGTCCGCCTTTCCCGCTTCTTCACTGGCGTCGACGTTGGAGGCGGGCAGGATGATGCGGGTGAATCCCATTTGCTCGGCCTCGCGGATGCGAAGGTTGGCCTGCGCCACGCCGCGCACTTCCCCGCCGAGCCCGACCTCGCCGAACACGGCGGTACCCTGGGCGATGGGACGATTGCGCATGCTCGACGCCACTGCCGCAACGATGCCGAGATCGACCGCGGGCTCGTCGATGCTCATGCCCCCCGCAATGTTCACGTAGACATCGTCAGATACGAGGTGCAGTCCGGCGCGCTTTTCGAGCACGGCGAGCAGCAGCGACAACCGGTTCTGGTCGATGCCAACGGCCATGCGCCGCGCCATCCCGTAGCTGCTGGTGCTCACGAGCGCCTGCACTTCGACGAGCAGCGGCCGCGT
>CAZBYY010000195.1:1354-6914 GCA_964495855.1 uncultured Acidobacterium sp.
CAGACAGCACAACACGGCCGACCCAGGCGATGCGGTCGGTCGCTCGGCCAGGAACATCGCGGACGGATTCGGTACCGGCCTCAGCCCCGATCCGGTCATCTCGAAGACGCCAAGCTCGCTCACCGCGCCAAAACGATTCTTCACCGCGCGGACGACGCGATGCGAGTGGTGCCGTTCGCCTTCGAAGTACAGCACCGTGTCGACGACGTGCTCGAGCGCCTTGGGGCCGGCGATGTTGCCGTCCTTAGTGACGTGGCCGACGAGGAAGGTCGGGATGTTGTGGCCCTTCGCAGTAAACAGGAACTGCGTGGCCGCTTCCCGCACCTGGCCGATGCTGCCGGGCGCCGATTGGAACTTGAGCGAGAAGACGGTCTGCACCGAATCGACGATCATCAGCGACGGCTTCACGCGCCCGATCTCTTCGAGGATGCGCTCGATGCAGGTTTCGGCGAGCAGGAACAACGGCGCATCGCCGACGCCGAGGCGATCGCCGCGCGCCTTGATCTGATGTTCGGATTCTTCGCCAGACGCATACAGCACCGGACCGACGGTGTGCGCGAAGTTCGCCGCTGCCTGCAGCAGGAGCGTTGACTTGCCGATGCCGGGCTCACCGCCGAGCAGCACGAGCGATCCGGGCACGATGCCGCCGCCGAGCACGCGGTCGAACTCGCCGATGCCGGTGGTGATGCGATCGGCGTGCGACGCCTCGATGTCGGCGTACTTCTTCGCACCGGGCGTCTGCTGTCCCGGCATCGCATACCGATGCGTCGTCGGTCCGCCCGTGACGCCCTCGAAGGGACGCTCTTCAACGAAGGAATTCCAGGCGCCGCAGTCCTCGCACTTGCCGGCCCACTTCGGCCGCTGCACGCCGCATTCCTGGCACACGAACACGGGCTTGGCGGCCTTACTCATACTTGCGCTCTACCCTCGCGCCGAGCCGGCACAGGATCTCGTACGGAATCGTGCCGATCCACGATGCCATTTCCCTCGCGTCGATCATTTGATCGCCTTGCGATCCCAGAAACACCACTTCATCTCCCGGCCCCACGCTGTCGATGTCCGTCACATCCACGGTCAACATGTCCATGCTTACCGCGCCGACGATCTTCGCGCGCCCGCCGCGAATGAGCACGTGGCCGGTGTTTTCCAATCGGCGATCCAGGCCATCAGCGTATCCCGCGGGAATGACAGCCAAGGTCACCGGGCAATCGGCGGTGAAGCGGCCGCCGTAGCCGACAGACTCGCCAACCCTGACGCCCTTCACGGCGACGACCCGGCTGGTAAGCGACATCACGGGCGCGAGCGGAATCGTTGACCCCAGCGGCGGCGGAACCACGCCGTACAGCAGAAGGCCGGGGCGCACAAAGTCGTACCACGTGCGTGAATCGCGCAGCAGCGCAGCAGAATTGGCGGCGTGGCGGAGGCGCGGGCCGGCGCCGAGCTCGTCGAGCGTGTGGCCTGCGGCTTCAAATCGCGCACGCTGCGTCTCGAACAGCGGATGGCCCGGCTCGTCGGCTGTGCCGAAATGCGTGTGCACGGCGTCGAGCACGAGATTGCGGCTCGCGAGGAGCGGCGGCAGGGTCCGCGCAAGATTGTCGTGGCGGAAGCCGAGGCGATTCATGCCGGTGTCGATCTTCAGGTGGTAGTGCAGCGTGGCGCCCCACCGGGCGGCCGCCTGCTGCAGGGCCTCGCCCGCGGCCGGCGATGAGATCGTCGGCGTGAGGGTGTAGTCGAACACACCGTCGAGGTCGCTCACGCTCAACGCACCGAACACCAGAATCGGCGCGGTAATGCCGGCTTGTCGAAGATCGACGCCTTCTTCGATATCCGCAACGGCGAGCATGATCGCACCTGCCGATTCGAGCGCCGCCGCAACGCGGCGCGCGCCGTGACCGTAGGCATTGGCCTTGACCACGGCGATGATCGCCGGCGCGAGCGCGGGCCCGCGCCCCGCCTCGCGATTGAGCGTTGATTCGTGATGCAGGTACGAACTGATCGCGGTGAAGTTGGCGGTCAGTGCGGCGAGATCAACGCGCGCCGTCGTGCAGCGAACCACAATGCCGTCTCATTCGCCGGGCGTGTAGCCGCCGATCGCCAGGTTGCCGAACCTCGTTTGCTCGCGGATGAAGGCGAGCTTCACGGTGCCGGTCGGGCCGTTGCGCTGCTTGGCGATGATGATCTCGGCAATGCCGTCGGAATCCGACGGCTGGTCGTCGAGCTTGTACATCTCTTCGCGGAAGATCAGCATCACGACGTCGGCGTCCTGCTCGAGCGCGCCTGACTCACGGAGGTCCGACAGCATCGGCCGCTTGTCGGAGCGCGCCTCGGGCGCGCGCGACAGCTGCGACAGCACGATGATCGGCACGCTCAGTTCCTTGGCGAGGCCCTTGAGCGACCTCGAGATCGACGCCAGTTCGAGCGTGCGGTTCTCGAAGCGGCCGCGGCCGGTCATCAGCTGGATATAGTCGATCGCCAGCACGCTCAGGCCGTGCTCGGCCTTGAGGCGCCGCGCCTTGGCGCGCATCTCGAGCGCGCCGATGCCGGCCGTGTCGTCCACGAACAGCCGCGCCTCGCTCAGCGTCTCCATCGCGTGCGTGATCTGGCCGTACTCCTTCTGGCCGATCTGCCCGCTCATCAGGCGATACATGTCGATCTTCGCCTCCGATGCGAGCATGCGCATGAACAGCGACTCTTTCGACATTTCGAGCGAGAAGAAGCCCGCCACGCCGCCGTGCGTGGCCACGTGCTGGCAGATGTTGAGCACGAGCGACGTCTTGCCCATCGACGGACGGGCCGCGACGATCACCAGGTCGCCGGGCTGGAGCCCGCGCGTCTTCTTGTCGATGTCGTCGAAGCCGGTCGGCGTGCCGGTAATGAACGTCTTGTGCTCGAACAGCTTCTCGATCTTCGGGAAGCTTTCGCGCACCAGCGTCTCCATCGAGACGAAGCCGGCCTTGACCCGATCCTCCGCCACCGAGAAGATCGCGCTCTCCGCTTCGTCGAGGATCAGGTCCGCTTCCTGGTCGGCGTCGTAGGCGGTGCCGAGGATCTTGTTGGCCGAGAAGATCAGGTTGCGCAGCGTCGCCTTTTCCTTGACGATCTGCGCGTAGTACTCGACGTTGGTCGACCGCGGCACGCCGTCGACGAGCGAGGCGATGTAGGCGGGCCCGCCCACTTCCTCGAGATCACCCGCGCGCTCGAGTTCCTCCTTCAACGTCACCAGGTCGATCGGCTGGCTGCGCTCCGACAGCTCGCTCATCCGCTCGAAGATGCGGCGATGCGCATCGCGGAAGAACGACTTGCCGTCGAGGATCGCGGCTGCAACGTTGAACGTGTCGTTGTCGATCAGCACGGCGCCGAGCACCGAGCGCTCCGCCTCGAGGTTGTGCGGAAGCGTACGTTGCGGAGCGGCGGCGGTTGCGGTTTCTGGAGCCATTGCAGGAAAGGAGAATTATGGAACAAATGAAAAAGCCGGACGCGACTTATTTTCGCGCCCGGCTCGATGTTTGGGCAGCAGCCCTTTATTCTTTGACGACGGTGATCTTCAACTGCGCCGTCACGTCGCGATGCAGCTTTACCGGCACGTGCTGCTCGCCGAGGGCGCGAATCGCATCCGGCAACAAGATCTTGCGGCGGTCGATGTCGAAACCCTTTTCCTTCAGCAGGTCCGCGATGTCGGCGTTGGTCACCGACCCGTAGAGCGTGTCGTTGTCGCCAACCTTGCGCGACACCTGGAGGTCGAGCGCGGCGAGCCGGTCGGCCACCGCCTCGGCGGCGACGCGTTCCTCGGCCTCGCGCGCCTCGGCGATCTTACGCTCGCGCGCAATGCGCTGCTTGTTGGCATCGGTCGCCGGCAACGCAAGGTTGCGCGGCAACAGGTAGTTGCGGGCGAAGCCGTCGGCGACCTTGACGATGTCGCCGCGCTTGCCGAGGTTGTCGACGTGGTCGCGGAGAATGACTTCCATGTTCGTAGTCTCCTCTTAATCCGCGGCGTACGGCACCAGCGCCAGCTGACGCGCACGCACGATGGCCACGCGCAGCGCACGTTGATGCTTCGCGCAGGTGCCGGAAATCCGCCGCGGCAGCACCTTGCCGCGCTCGGGGATGAAGCTGCTCAGCAGCTTGACGTCCTTGTAGTTGATGTCGTCGATCTTGTCCGCGCAGAACTTGCAGACCTTGCGCCGGCGGAAGAAACCGCCGCCGCGCTGCCGCGCGCCGCCCTTGCCGTCCTTGTCGCCGGCCTTGCCGCGGCCGCCGCCCTTTTTCGGTCCATCAAACGCCATGATCAGCTCTCCATGTCGGCGCCATCGAACATCATGTCGCCTGAATCGTCGTCGTTATCACCCTGCGGACCCTCGCCCGGCTGACGGTCCGGCGGCAGGCCGCGCGCCACGCGGCGGCGCCGCGACTCTTCGACGCGCTTGGTCCGCGCGCGCTCGGCCTTGATCGTCGACTCGTCGACGCGGACGATCAGGTGGCGCAGCAGGCCTTCAGTCACCTTGAGGCGGCGGTCGATTTCCTTCATCAACTCGCCCGAGCCGGTGATCATCTCGAGGACGTAGAAGCCCTCCTTGTGATGGCCGATCTCGTAGGCCAGCTTGCGGCGGCCCCAGGTGTCGGTTTTGTCGATGGTGCCGCCCAGGCGTTCAACGATGTCGGCGACCTGCTTGTGCATGTCGGCGACTTCGCTCTCGGCGACGTCCGGCTTCAGGACGTAGATCAGTTCGTACGTACGCTTGCTCATAACTCCTCCCGATGGACACCCGTCGACTCGACGCAGCAACGCGCGTGCTGTTGTGCGTCTCGCTCAGGGCGGCCACCTGTGGTGGCCGGGAGACCCGCAGACCTATTCCGCGGTGTCTTCTTTCTCTGTCGCTGCGTTGAACGCGTTCATCACGCGTTCGATGCCCTCGGCCAGGAACAGCTCCGAGGCATCAGCGGCGCGCAGCAGCGCCGCTGAAACCGTGTCGCGCTCGGACGGTTCGAACCGCCCAAGCACGTGATCGACGAGGCCGCGACCGTTCGCGCCCCGCCCGACTCCGACGCGCATCCTCGGAAACGCCTGCGTTCCCAGATGCTCGATGATCGACTTCAGCCCGTTGTGTCCGCCCGCGCTGCCATCCCGCCGCGCGCGCAATCGACCCAGCGGCAACGCCACCTCGTCGACGATCACGAACACATCGGCGGGGTCGATCTTGTAGAACCCCGCAATCCCCGCGACCGCGCGGCCGCTGAGATTCATGTAGGTCAGAGGCTTGCTGATGATCACCGCCTCTTCCCCACGCATCGCCTTGATCTGCAGCGCGTCGAATTTCTCGCGCCACTGATCGTCCACGCGCCACCGCTTCGCCAGCTCGTCGACCACCATGAAGCCGACGTTGTGGCGCGTGTCCCGGTACTCGGCGCCCGGATTCCCGAGCCCAACGATCAATTTCATTCAGGCACTCGGCACGCAGGCAGCAGGCACCTGAGGCACCCCAGGCACCCGGCACCTTATTTCTTGGGCGCGTCTTCCTTGTCGGTCTTGCCCTTCTTGATGACCTCGGGCTCCGACGCTGCC
>CAZBYY010000196.1:0-6911 GCA_964495855.1 uncultured Acidobacterium sp.
GGATCCGCAACGCGTCGAGCGGTGTCGTGCGGTTGATGTCGACCTCGCGGATCTTCTCCCTGAGCTTTTCGTCGGCCGGCGAGGGCGCCTGGAAGAGGCCCAGCTGCTGCTGTGCCGCCGGCGCCGTCGCGCTCAGTGAGGGCTTGCCGCCGCGCGTGAGCTCATCCTGCTCGAGCGATTGCAGGATGTCGCGCGCCCGGCCGATCACCGAAGCCGGCAGGCCGGCCAGCCGCGCCACCTGGATGCCGTAGCTGCGATCCGAGCGACCCGGCAGGATCTTGTGCAGGAAGATGATGTCGTCCTTCCACTCGCGCGCGGCGACGTGGAAGTTGACGACGCCGCTGAGGCCGTCGGCCAGATCGGTGAGCTCGTGATAGTGCGTGGCAAACAGCGTCTTCGGGCGCGAACGCGGATTCGTGGCGATGTGTTCGGCCACCGCCCACGCGATACTGAGCCCGTCGAACGTCGCCGTGCCGCGCCCGATTTCATCGAGGACGACGAGACTGCGCGACGTCGCGCCGCTCAGGATGCTCGCCGTTTCCTGCATTTCGACCATGAAGGTCGACTGGCCGCGCGCGATGTTGTCCGAGGCGCCCACCCTTGCGTAGAGGCGATCGATCAACCCGATCTTCGCCTCCTTTGCCGGCACGAACGAACCGGTCTGCGCGAGGATGCAGAGCAGGCCCACCTGCCGCAGGTAGGTCGATTTGCCGCCCATGTTCGGCCCCGTCAGGATCACGAGCTGATGCGTCGTCGCATTCAACTCGATGTCGTTCGGCACGAACGTGCCGCCGGCGAGGCGCTCGACCACCGGATGGCGCACGTCGGTCGCGGCGATCTCGTCTCCGTCGTGAACGTGCGGCTTGGTGTAATTGCACGCCGTCGCCGTTTCGGCAAGACCGGCGAGCACATCGATCGCGGCGACGGCGCGGGCGGTATCGAGCACGCGCGGCGATTCTGCGGCCACGCGCTGGCGGAGCGACTCGAACACCTCGAGTTCGCGGGCGACGATACGCTCGTCGGCGCCGAGCACTTTCTCCTCGTAGTCCTTCAGCTCCGGCGTGATGTAGCGCTCGCCGCCGGCCACCGTCTGCTTGCGAATGAAATGCGGCGGCACCGCGTGGAGATTCGACTTCGAGACTTCAATGAAGTACCCGAACGTGCGGCTGAAGCCAACCTTGAGCGACTTGATGCCGGTGCGCGCCCGCTCGCCCTCTTCCATCTCGGCGATGACCTGCTTGCCGGACCGGCTGATGTGGCGCAGGTCGTCGACGACCTTGTCGAAGCCGTCGCGCACGAACCCGCCCTCGCGCGCCAGCGCGGGCGGCTCGTCGGCGATCGCCTGGTCGATCCACCCGCGCAGGTCCGTCAGGTCATCGAGTTCGCTGACCAGGCTGCGGAGCAAGGGGGCCTGCGCCTCGCTCAGGAGCAACGCAACGCGAGGGACGGCCGCGAGCGAGCGTGAGAGCGCGACGAGGTCGCGCGGACCGGCGGTCGACAGCGCGATGCGCGAGATCAACCGCTCGAGATCCTGGATCGACTTCAGCGTTTCGCGAACCTTGCCGCGATCGGTGGTCTTGACGGCGAGTTCTTCGACGGCATCGAGCCGATCGCGGATCGGCTCGAGGGCGGTGAGCGGCCGGATCAGCCACGTGCGCAGCAAGCGGCAGCCCATAGGCGTGATCGTACGATCGATTTCGTCGAGCAACGAGCCGACGCGTCCGCCGTCGGACGCCTGCACGATCTCCAGATGTTTGAGCGTCGTCGGATCGATCAGGAGCCCGTCGGCCACTTGGCGCAGGCGAACGGTTCGCACGTGCGCCAGTTCCGCCTTCTGCGTGTCGCGCAGGTGCCGCACCAGCGCACCGGCCGCGCACACGGCTGCCGGGCGGCGCGTCAGGCCAAATCCTTCCAGGCTTTGCACGCGCAACTGTTCGAGGAGGGTCTGCCGCGCCGATTCCAGTTCGAAGTGCCAGCCGTCGATCTCGGTAATCGGCACCGCGTTTGTCGCGAGTTCGGGAATTACCGCGGCGATGTCGTAACCGGTCGACACGACGATTTCCCTCGGACGTAGCACCGCGATCTCAGCCTGTAAGGACGCGAGCCCGTCGGGGCCCGCGTACTCGGCAACGTCGAACTCGCCGGTACTGACGTCGACGAGCGCAACGCCGTACATGCCGTCGCCCTTGAGCGGCGTCGACGGCGACGTGGCGACGATCGCCATGAGAAACGCCGGCTCCTTGGCGTCGAGGTAGGCGCTGTCGGTCAGCGTTCCCGGCGAGACGACCCTCACGACGTCGCGCTTGACGACGCCTTTGGCATGCTTCGGGTTCTCCATCTGTTCGCAGATGGCGACGCGATAACCCTTCTTCACGAGGCGCGCAATGTAGGAATCTGCAGCGTGGAACGGCACGCCGCACATCGGGACGGCCGTACCCGACGCATCCTTCGAGCGCGACGTGAGCGTGAGATCGAGCGCGCGCGAAGCCGTCAGCGCGTCCTCGTAGAACATCTCGTAGAAATCGCCCATGCGGAAGAACAGCAGCGCATGGCGATACTGCCGCTTCGCATCGAAGTACTGCCGCATCGCCGGCGTGAGGTTCTGCGGCGGCGCTGGAGTGGGTGGAGATTGGGACACGTTGGCCGAGAAAAGTCTAAACGAGTATGACAGACTCTAGGCACCCGAGGCACCTTAGGCACCTCCGGCACCCTAGACAGGCACCGTGATCATCCTGGCCCTAGACACCACCACTCGCGATGGCAGCGTGGCCGTCATGGACGGCGATCACCAGCTGGCGCTGATCCCCGGCAACGCGTCGCGGACGCATGCCGAGCGCCTGCCGGGCGAAATCGCCATGGCGCTGGAGTCCGCGAACGTGTCGCGCGCGCAGATCGATCTGCTGGCCGTCGCCACCGGCCCTGGCGCGTTCACCGGCCTTCGGATCGGCCTCGCCGCGATCCAGGGACTCGCGATGGCGCTGCACAAGCCCGTGGCCGGCGTATCGGCGCTCGACGCACTCGCCGCGCAGGTCGTGGAGGACGTCGACCTCATCGTTCCCTGGATGGATGCGCAGCGTGGCGATGTGTTCGCGTCGCTGATCGACGGCCCGTCCCGCCGCACGATCGAACCGCCATCCACGGCAAGCCCTTCGGCATTGGTCGACGCCTGGCTGCCGCAGTTGCTGGACCGAAGCGTGATGTTCATCGGCGACGCCGTCGAGCGCGACGCGGCCCTGATCGGGCGCGATGGCCAGCGTTGGACGCGTCGGCGCCCGGCGCCGCTCGCCCCGCAGATCGCGATGCTCGGACGACGGGCAGCCGAAAGGGGAGAGGCGGGCCCGCCGCACGCCCTTGAGCCGATTTACGTCCGCAAGCCCGATGCGGAGATCGAACGTGACCGCCGTCGTCGTTGAGCGATTGTCATCGCCGGAAGACCTGGACGGCGTCCTCGCGATCGAAGAGGCGTCGTTCAACAATCCCACAACGCGCGAGTGGTACGAACGCGAACTGGAACGCCCCGAGGTCTGTTACATCTACGTGTTGCGAACCGCGCACCTGCGCGTCGCCGCGTTTTGCGCGTTCTGGCTGGTCGGAGGGCAGGCCCACATCAATCAACTCGCGGTGATGCCGGAGCTGAGGCGCCAAGGATTTGGTCTTCGGCTGTTGGAGGCCGTCGCCAGTGAAGCCGCACGGCTTGGCGCAGAGGAACTCACACTGGAAGTGCGGGAGTCGAACGTGTCAGCGCTTCACCTGTACGAGCGTGCCGGCTTCTCACGACAGGGCGTCCGGAAGAACTACTACACCAACCCGGTCGAGCACGCGCTGCTACTGAGCCGCAAACAAACGAAGACAATTTGAGGGGGTTCCCCCATTTTGCATTTGTGTTAGAGTCCGCCTTATAGGGCGGGTGCAATGGCGCACCCGAACCCGGAAGGGGGGCGGAAACCGATGGCTCAGGACTTGAAAACCCTGCTCATCGAGACCAACGACGAATTCCGCGAGTTGGCCTCCACGCATCACTCACTCGAAGATCGCCTGCACGAGCTCGAATCCAAGCACCACCTGTCAGACGCCGAACAGTTCGAAGAAATCAGCATCAAAAAACGGAAGCTCCAAGTGAAAGACCGCATGGAGCACATCCTGCGTACGTTCCGGGGCGGTTCATCGCCAGGTTTGTCCGCGCAATAGCTTTTCCGGGGCACCCTCGGGGTGCCCCGCACTCCCTTCGCGCCAAAATCCGATCAAGCAATCTACAATCACGTCATGCTCATCGATCGGGCAGGCTGGCCCTTCATTGTTGGCGCCTTGCTCGCAGCCGTTGTCCTCGGGTTCTGGCTGGGTCGCGCGTGGTCGGTACCGTTGCTCGTCCTTGCCGCGTTTTTCCTGTTCTTCTTCCGCGATCCGGAACGGCGTCCGCCGCCTGGAACGAACCTCGTCATCTCTCCGGCTGATGCGCGGATCATGGTGGCCGGCGCCACCGAGTGGAAAGGCGCCCCGGAAGGTGACTGGCAGGTCATCAGCATGTTTCTCTCGCCGGTGGATGTCCACGTCAACCGCACGCCGGTCGGCGGCACCGTCCGACGAGTGGAGTATCATCCGGGTAAATTCCTGCCCGCGTACCGATCCGAGGCTGGCGAGCTGAACGAATGGACCGAGGTCTGGTTCGATCGGCCCGGCGGTCCGGTGGTCGTCCGGCAGATCGTCGGCATCCTGGCGCGGCGCATCGTGTGCCGCTTGTCGGCGGGGCAGCAGGTGAACGCCGGCGATCGGTTTGGCGTGATGAAGTTCGGCTCGCGCATCGACCTGTTCCTGCCGCGCTCGGCAACGGTGCTGGCAAAGGTCGGAGACAAGGTCGTCGGGGGAGAAACGACGCTGGCCACGCTCGCGGAATAAACGCGTCGGACGGAAACGCCATGAGCAAGCACAAGCCGCAGCCCAACCTGTTTCGCATGCCGCCGGTCGCTCGACCGGGCGGTCACGATCGACGCGGCCTGCGCCGCGGTGTTGCGCTCTTGCCCAGCCTGTTCACGCTCGCCAACCTGTTCTGCGGCTGGGCGTGCGTCGTCCATGCGATGCGCGGAGAATTGGCCACCGCGGCGCCGTTCATCGGCGTCGCCGTGGTGCTCGACATGCTGGACGGCCGTATTGCGCGCATGACGGGGACGACCAGCGACTTCGGCCTCCAGCTCGACTCGCTCGCCGACTTGATCTCGTTCGGCATGGCGCCCGCGGTCCTCGCGTTCCAGTGGGGCCTGCTTCCGCTCGGCCGCATGGGGTGGGCCGTGGGCTTCATGTATCTCACGGCCGCGGCGCTGCGACTCGCGCGCTTCAACATCCAGGTGAACAACGACAAGCGCTACTTCATTGGCTTGCCGAGTCCTGCGGCCGCGGGTCTCGTGGCCTCGACGGTGTTCTACTTTCCGCAGGGCCTGCACGATAAGCCGATTGCCTGGCTCGGCATGGTGATGCTGATTGTGCCCGCCGCGCTGATGGTCAGCACGATTCGGTTCCAGAGCTTCAAGACGTTCGACCTGGGCATGCGCCGCGGCTGGCGCGGCCTGTTCCTGGTCGCCGGCGTCATCGCGTTGCTCGTGTCGTATCCGCATGAAGTGCTGATCACGATGGCCTACGCCTACTTCGCGTCAGGCTTCATCGGGGAGCTGCTGAATCGCAACAAGCGCGAGCCCGACGAGCATTCGTTCGACGACGACTCCGAGCCCCGCCCGCGGACCAAAGACGCGTCCTGACGCGCTTGTCCGCGCGGCGCTACGGCGCGACCGGCAGCGTCATCGTCACTGCGGTGCCCCGGCCGCGCTCGGACGTGACCGCGATCGTTCCGCGATTCGCCTCAACGTTCCGCTTCGCAATCGTCAACCCCAGCCCGGTACCGATCGCCTTTGTCGAGAAATAGGGTTCGAAGATCTTCGCCGCTGACTCGGCGTCCATCCCGACCCCGGTGTCGCTGACACGCAGTTGCACCATCCGCTCGGGCGCGAGTGCGGCGTCGATCGTGATCGTTCCGCCGTTGGGCATCGCGTGCAGCGCGTTCTCGATGATGTTCGTGAGCGCGCGGCCGATGAGCGTCCGATCGATCAACAGCACCGGCAGCGTGGCCGGCACGTGCACCGCGATCGTGACGCGTCCGGCAAGACCGGCGCGATACGGCTCGACCACTTCGTCGACGAGCTGGACCAGCGGCGTCTCCACAGGCCTCGGCTCCGGCGAGGTCGCGAAGCTGGAGAACTCCGCTGAAATCTGCCGCAGCAGCCGCACCTGTTGCAGGATGTTGGCCACGCATTCATCGATCACGCCGCCGAGCGGCTTGCCCTGGTCGAGGTGCACGCGACGCACGTGCTCGGCGTTGAGCTGGATGGGCGTGAGCGGATTCTTGATGTCGTGCGCCACCTGGCGGGCCATGTCAGCCCACGCCGCCAGTCGATTCGTGCGTTCAAGTTCGCCCCGCTGGCGCTGCAGGTCGTCGGCCATCTGGTTGAACGCTTCGACGAGGCGTCGCAGTTCATCCGAGGACGTCGCGAGCACGCGCGCATCGAGGTCGCCTCGCGCGATGCGTCGCGTGGCGCGCATCAGGCGGCTGACCGGGTCGGCGATGCGCTCCGCCATGTAGTACCCGATGCCGGCGCCCAGCATGATGAACAACACCGCGGCAAGCATGACGCGGCGGTCCAGTTCTTCGATCTGCGCTTCGATCTCCTGTTGGCGTGATGCCAGCGGGATGGTCAACACCGCCTCGCGGCCTTCGAGCTGCACCGGCGTTGCGGCGATCAGGTATTCGAGGCCGCCGGCCTGCTCGCGGCCAACAAACGACGGACGGCCGTCCAGGAAGATCGCCCGATACACCTCGTGAGGCGTCCGGTCGGGGAGCAAGCCCGACGCGAACAGGTTGCGCTCGC
>CAZBYY010000197.1:0-6866 GCA_964495855.1 uncultured Acidobacterium sp.
CTCCTCGCTCCACGCGCAGCCTGCGGCACCAATCCGTCCAAACGTCGTGCTCATCATCATGGACGATGTGGGCTATGGCGACCTGGGTTCGTACGGCGCGCCGGACATCAGGACGCCGAACATCGACAGTCTCGCGAAAACCGGGACGAAGCTCACCCACTTCTACGCCAACGCATCATCCTGCACGCCGACGCGGGCGGGATTGATCACCGGCCGCTACCAGCAGCGCGTGATGCTCGAACGGCCGCTCAGCCACGCATCAAGCAAGGACGGCAAGCTGGGCCTGACTGCCGATGGCCAATCATTGCCGCGGTTGTTGAAAAACGCCGGCTATGCCACCGGGCTGCTCGGAAAGTGGCACCTCGGCTACCTGCCGGCGATGAGTCCGCTCGCGCACGGCTTCGATACGTTCTTTGGATTCAAGGCGGGCTACACCGACTACTGGGAACACACCGACAACGGCGGCGAACCGGACCTGTTCGAGAACGACACGCCCGTCACGGCGACGGGCTACATGACGGACCTCATCACCGATCGCGCCGTCGCTTTCATCGGCGATCACGCGCGCCAGCCGTTCTTCCTCGAAGTCGCCTACAACGCGGCGCACTGGCCGTACCAGGATCCGGATCGGCCGAGCAAGGCGATCGGCAATTCACGCCACCTGATGCCGTGGGACGACAACACGAGCACGCGCGCCGACTACGTGAAGATCATGGAGCGCGCCGACCGGGGCGTCGGCAAGATCCTGGCGGAGCTCGACCGGCGCAAGCTCGGGCCAAACACGCTGGTGATCTTCACCAACGACAACGGCGGCGAATGGCTGTCACGCAACGCGCCGCTCTTCAACCGCAAGTTCTCGCTGTTTGAAGGCGGCATCCGCGTGCCCGCCATCTTGAGGTGGCCAGGTCACATTCCCGCGGGTGTCGTGTCCACGCAGGTCGGCATCACGATGGACCTCACCGCCACGATCCTGGCCATCAGCGGCGCGACCCTTCCGGTGACGTTGAAGCTCGAAGGCATGAACCTGATGCCGCTGCTCGCGAAAGGAGCGCGGCCCGTAAGCCGCACGTTGTTCTGGCGCGTGAACACCGCCGGGTTGAATCAACGCGCCGTTCGCGACGGCGACTGGAAGCTGGTGCTCGAAACCGAGGAGCGCGCGCACCTGTTCGACGTCGTCAAGGATCCCGGCGAACGTCACGAGCTTGCCGCATCACACACGGATCTCGTCCGCACGCTGCACGACAAGATCCTGGCGTGGGAGAAAGACGTCGATGCCGAGGCTAAGGCGCGCTCGTCCGCGAAGGACGAGTGAGGCCGTGGCCAAGCGGGAACAGACCGGGAAGTGAGATCGGCAGCTTGCCGGTGATCGGGATCTCTCCGGCGATCGCTTTCACCGCCGACGTCTCGGCGTAATCGGAAAAGTCGTACGTCAACAGCATGGCCGGCACTTCGGGCACGAACATCGGTGTGTACGGATTGCCGAAGAATGCAGCGATGAACGGCTGCGAGCGTCGCTGGCTGCTCGACGCGATGTCGCGGAGCAACTCTGCGACGGGCGGCGCGATATCCATGCGCCCGCTTCCAGACGATGCGCGCACGAACACACCGGCAACGATCGCGTCGTAGTTGTCGGCCATGGCGCGAACGAGATCGAGTTCGGATGGCGTCGTGCGATCCGACACTTCCACCGCATCGACATTCGCCCATCGCGCCTTCAGCACCGGAATCAGCGTGCGGCTCGGCGCGGCGATCCGCCACCCCGACGGGTAGTCGAGCACGGACAGGTACAGGATGCGGCCCGTCCGCGGCGTCTTCAGCGGCACGTTGTTGCGCGCGTCCTTGATCAGCGTGATCGATCGCTCGCTCACGACACGCGCGACCGCGTCGTTCTTGCGCGTGCCGACGGCCGCCGGCACCGCGTCGAGATTGACGATGCGGGCGTGATGCAGGCCGAGGCGGGCCTTGGCTTCGAGAATGCGGCGTACCGACTGCTCCACTCGCTCGCGTGGCAGGTCGCCCGACTTCACCGCGTTGGCAATCGCGGCAGCAGCGGCGGCGTTATCGGGCGAGTCGAGAATCACGTCGATGCCGGCCTTGACGGCGCGAACGGCGGCCTCGCCCGGCGTCGACATCTTCACGATCGCCCCCATCTTCATCGCATCCGAGACGATCAAGCCGTCAAACTGCGGCCGCAGCAATCCGCCGATCACCTTCGAGCTGAACGTGGCCGGCTGCTTTTCAGCATCGATCGCCGGCAGCTCGATGTGCGCCACCATCACCGCCGCTGCGCCGGCGTTGATGCCGCTCCGGAACGGGGCGAGGTCGACCTGCTCGATCTGCTCGCGCGGATGCGACACCGTCGGCAAGCCGAGATGCGAATCCGTTTCGGTATCGCCATGACCCGGGAAGTGCTTGAGCGTGGCCAGCACGCCGCCTTCCTGCAGCCCGCGCACCCACCCGGCGACCATCGCACCCGCCTGCGCCGGATCTTCACCAAACGAGCGGGTGTTGATCACCGGGTTGCGGGGATTGTTGTTGAGATCGGCGACCGGACCGAAATCCACGTGCACCCCGAGCGCGCGTGATTCGGCGCCGACGACCTTGCCGGCTTCGTAGGCGAGCGCCGGATCGCCGGTTGCGCCAAACGCCATCGCACGCGGGAACTTCGTCGCGCCGGCGATGCGCATCTGCACGCCCCACTCGAAATCCGATGAGGTGAGCAGCGGCAGCGCCGACATCGCTTGCAGGCGGTTGAGGATCGAGGCCAGTTCGAGCGGCTGGCCGAGGATCACCGATCCGTAGGTGTTGTTCAGCATCACCTGCGGAATCGGTTCCACGCCGCCAAAGGCGATCACGCCGCCGATCTGCGCATCGCGGACGAGCGCCGCGAGCTTGTCGTAATCCTCGCTGTCGCTGCTCAAGTAGGTCGAGTTGAACGACGCAAACACCATCTGCCCGGCGAGCTGATCGACGGACAGCTTCTTCATCGTGGCGTCGACCCAGGCCCGCGCGGCCTTATCGAGAGGCGACTGAGCTTCGATGGTGTACGGCAGGAGGAGCGCGCAGATCGCGACGACCAAGGCTCGACGCATGCGCCATACTAACATCCGCCATTCGGCACCTCGCACCCGGCACCAGGCACCCAGGCACCCTCTGCACCCTCTGCACCTGAGGCACCTGAGGCACCTATAATCTTCCCGTGAGCAGCCAGGAGCACAAGGCCGCGGCACCGGCCCGAGTCCGCGTCTTCGTGCTGACCGTGTCCGATACGCGCACCGAGGCCACCGACACCTCGGGAGCGGCGATCATCGAGGCGCTTAGGACCGCCGGCCACGAGATCGCGGGCCGGGCGATTGAACCCGACGAACCCACGCGCGTGGCGGAACTCATCCGCCAGCAGGTCGCGACCGGCGACGTCGACGCGATCATCACCTCCGGCGGCACAGGCTTAACCAGCCGCGACAGCACGTTCGAAGCCATCGACGCGATGCTGAGCAAGCGCCTTCCAGGTTTCGGTGAGCTGTTTCGGATGCTGAGCTACCAGGACATCGGCGCCGCCGCGATGATGAGCCGCGCCTGCGCGGGCACGATCGGCCCGATCGTCGTCATCTCGCTTCCAGGATCCGAGAAGGCCGTGCGCCTTGCGATGCAGAAGCTCGTTGTCCCCGAACTTGCGCATCTGGTACAACAGGCAACGAAGTGAGTGCTCAGTCGCCTATTGGCCTGTTCGCCTGTTCGCCTGTTCGCCTGTTAGCCTGTTAGCCTGCCGATGATGAAACCCATCAAAGAGACGATCCCGCTGGAGGAAGCGCGCCAGTTGATCGCCGATGCGTGCGTGCCGCTCGACCGGGTCGAGCGCGTGCGTCTCGTCGATGCGAACAACCGCGCGGCGGCCGCCGACGTGCAGTCGACGCGCGACGTTCCCCCGTTCGCGCGCGCGGGCATGGATGGCTACGCCGTGCGCGCCGAAGACACGTTCGGCGCAAGCCGTTACGAACCGAAGACCTTGCGAGTCATCGAGAAGGTCTACACGGGGCAAGTGCCGTCACGAGCGCTCGACGCCGGCGGCGCCATGGAGATCGCGACGGGCGCGCCGATGCCGGCGGGCGCCGATGCCGTCGTCATGGTCGAGGAAACCGAGAAGGCCGGCGATGACGTCCGCGTGCTGACGCCGGTGTACCCGCGCCAGAACGTCGGCCGCCAGGGCGCCGACATCGTCGTTGGCCAGACGGTGGTCGCTCGCGGCGATGTATTGAACCCGAGCCGGATCGGCGCGCTCGCGGCCCTCGGCATCAGCGACGTTGAGGTCTACGCGAAACCGACGGTCGCCATTCTGTCGACGGGCAACGAAATCGCCGATCCCGGCAGCGAGCTGAAGCCGGGACAGATCTACGACATCAACAAGTTCACGTTGAGCACGATTATCCAGGAGCACGGCGGCGTGCCGATGCCCTTCGTGACGGCGCAGGACACGATCGAAGCGCTTGAAAGCGCGATCGACGCGTGTTCGGCCTGCGACGTGCTGGTGTTCTCCGGCGGAAGCTCCGTCGGCGAGCGCGACCTGATCCTCGACGTCATCACGCGCAAGGGCGAGATCGTTTTCCACGGCATCGCCGTGAAGCCCGGCAAGCCGACGGTGTTCGGCACGATCAACGGCAAGCCGATGTTTGGCATGCCCGGCTATCCCACCTCGTGCCTCTCGAACGCGTACATGTTGCTGGTCCCGGCGTTGCGCCGGATCGCGCGACTGAAGCCGCGGCAGCACGCAACGATCACGCTGCCGCTCGGCCAGCGCATCGTGTCAACGACAGGGCGGCATCAGTTCTACACCGTGCGCATCGCCGACGGACAGGCGATGCCGGCGTTCAAGGCGTCCGGCGACATTACGTCGATGTCACAAGCGGATGGGTATATCGAGATTCCCGCCCAGACCGACATCGTCGAGAAAGGCGAGGTCGTCGAAGTCAGGTTGTTCTGACGGTGAATTCGGCGATTGAAGATTCCTTGATTCCTTGCTTGTTGGGTGATTGGGTGATCGCAAATTCTTCAATCTCTCTTGCTGGCAGAACCCGTGAAGCGGATGATGTTCTCGATCGAGAAGGTCGTGAGCCGCTTGCTGGTGAAAGAGTGTTGAACCACGTCGCCGCTCGACATGCTTGCGGCGTACGCGCGAATCGACCATGGTTCGCGAATAGGCACGTCGATCGCGCCTTCGATGAGCGTGCCAAGGGATCGCCCGCCCGCGGCAAACCGTCCCGAGTAGCCGAAAAAGCGATCACGGCTCGCGGTGGCGCCGCTGCCCTGATACCAAAGGTCGGCACCGCTCGCCACGCCAAGCTGGTGGACTTCGAGGCGCGCGCGCACGTGCGGCGGTTCGATCAACACTTGCGCAAACAGGTCGCGCAGGTTCATCTGCGTGTAGACGGAAGATCCGGCGTATTGCTGCGTTGACGGCAGCATGGGGAAGAAAGTGCCGTGCGTGCCGTCAACGGGGTCCTTGTCGCCAGACGCCCACAGGTATCCGGCACGCAGCCACGGTCGCCACCCGGCCCTGCTCCATCGGTAGCCGCTTTCCGCAGCGATGCTGGCCGCCCGGTGAGACCGGCCGTACCAGTCACCCGCCTGCAGTGCGACCCACGCCAGCGTATCGAGCTGTCCGCTGCGTAATGGCGCGACTCGCGCGTACGATCCGCCGAGTGTCGCGATCGTGATCTGCACAGGCCGGTCGAGGGAGCCGTTGTTGTCCACGACTGCCGTGCTGCGGCGGCGATCGCGATAGCCATAGGCAAATGCCTGCACCTGGTCGTGCGATCCTCGCGTGGTGAGCTCCGCCACGCCGACCTGCACGCGGGGCATCGACAGGTTCGTCGACTCTTCGTAGCCGCCCTGCGTCGGCACGAACGCCGCCGTCGTCAGGTGCCAGCGAGACGCGTCCGCATCGAATCGCGCGCCGTCGAATCGCCGCTGGTAGAGCGAGGCTTCGAAGTTGCCGAGCAGGCGTGACGACAGGCGCTCGTTCAGCACGGCTCCCCTGCCCGAGCTGAACGGCATGCGGCCGATGGCCAGCAAGCGCCGGCCGCTGGCCCACTTCACGCGCGCGCTGATGCCGCTGGTATAGAGCTGGTAGCTAAAGTTGACGCCGCTTGCGGCGAAGTAGAACGCCCCGGGTCCAAAGCCACCGGGGCCGATGGCGTGCTTGGGAAGATTCTCGAGGCGGACGTAATTGAACGCGCCGCTCAGGTCGAAGCGCTCGCCCTCACTCGTGACGGAAAGCTCAGCGCGATCGCCGACGTAGGTGTAGTCAGGATCGCCGGACGGCTCGAACACGTGCTCGCGCGGCTGGAAGTACGACCACGATTCGACGCGCGTGGTGTTGGAGACCGTGCCAGTCACTGTCTGCGCGCCGCAAAGACGCGCCACGAAGATCAGGAGTACAACGAACGAAGAACGCGAAGTGAGTGTGGCCTTACTTCGTGCTCTTCGTTCGGCTTCGCGCACTCTATCCCTTGAGCAAACGGTTCACTTCCGTCCAGTTAACAACGTTCCACCAGGCGGCGAGGTAGTCGGGACGGCGGTTCTGGTACTTCAGGTAGTAGGCGTGCTCCCACACGTCCACGCCGAGGATCGCCTTCTTGCCTTCCATCAGCGGGTTGTCCTGGTTCGGCGTGCTCGTCACCTCGAGCTTGCCGCCGTTGTCGATCACCCAGGCCCAGCCGCTGCCAAAGCGCGTCGTGCCGGCCTGGTTCACCGCGGCCTTGAACTTCTCGAAGTCGCCAAACGCGCTGTTGATCGCATCGGCCACCGCGCCGGTCGGCGCGCCGCCGGCATTGGGTGCCATCAACTTCCAGAACATCGAGTGGTTCCAG
>CAZBYY010000198.1:0-6816 GCA_964495855.1 uncultured Acidobacterium sp.
GAGCTTTCTCCATGTGTCGCGCCCCGAGATCGACATGCCGGCCGGCGCCGATCCTCATGCCGATGCGGCCTACGATCTTGCGGCGAAGAATTTCCGCACGCTCAAGGCGGCGGCGCCGCTCGTTGTCGAAGATGCGCCGAGCCTGTACGTCTATCGCCTGCGAATGGGCGCGCACGTGCAGTGCGGCATCGCGGCGTGCTTTTCGATCGACGAGTACGATCGCAACCTGATCAAGAAGCACGAGAAGACGCGGCCGGACAAGGAAGACGACCGCACGCGCCACATGCTGGCAATCGGCGCCCAGACCGGGCCCGTGTTCCTGACGTATCGCGCTTCGAAGGCTGTTGATTCGGTGGTCGACCGCGTCGTGACGGCGACGCCGCTGTTCGACTTCGTCGCGCCCGATGCCGTCCGCCACGAAGTGTGGCGCGTGCCGCCCGCCGAGAACCAGGCCATCGTCGATGCCTTCGCGACCATCGATGCGCTCTACATCGCCGATGGCCACCATCGCGCCGCATCTGCCGCACGTACGCGACGTTCACTGGCGGCAAAAGGTCCGGGCGAGCACGATCGTGTGCTTGCGGTCGCATTCCCGGATGATCAGATGCAGGTGCTGCCGTACAACCGCGTCGTGCGCGACCTCAATGGGTTGACGCCGGAATCGCTGCTGGCCTCACTGCGAAGCCGCTTCAGCGTCACGCCGGGAGGGCCGGACGCACCTGTCGCAAAAGGGCAGGTCGCGATGTACCTCGATCATGCGTGGTACACGATTGCGTTGAAGACGGGGAGCGACGCGCTCGACGTCGATGCCCTGCAGTCCGGCGTGCTCGAGCCGATCCTCAGGATCCAGGACGTCCGTACCGACAAGCGCATCGACTTTGTCGGCGGCATTCGAGGCACGAAAGAGCTGCAGCGCCTGGTCGACGCGGGAACGTTCGCGGTCGCGTTCTCGATGTATCCGGTGTCGCTGAGCGACCTGATGCGCATTTCGGACGCCGGCGGCATCATGCCTCCGAAGTCCACATGGTTTGAACCGAAATTACGCGACGGCTTGCTGTCGCATCTCATCTAGCGTCTTTCAACAGGTTGGATACCGATATGGCCACTACCACGCAGCGCATTTTCAATTTCTCCGCCGGCCCTGCCGTTCTTCCGGTGCCGGTACTCGAAGAGGCCCAGCGCGATCTCGTGTCGCTGCCGGGCGTCGGCATGTCGGTCCTCGAGATCAGCCATCGGTCGAAGGCGTTCGAGTCCATTCTCGCCAGGACCGAGCAGGACGTGCGCGCGCTCGGCAACGTGCCCTCGAATTACAAGGTGCTGTTCCTCCAGGGCGGCGCCTCGATGCAGTTTTCGATGGTGCCGATGAACCTGCTCACCGAAGGGACGACGGCCGACTACATCATCACCGGGGCGTGGTCGCAGAAGGCGATCAAGGAAGCCAAGCGTGTCGGATCGGTGAACGTGGCGGCGACGACCGAGGCCGAAAACTTCGTTCGCATACCGCGGCAGGACGAGATCAAGCTCACGCCGAACGCGGCCTACGTGCACATCACGACGAACAACACGATCTTCGGCACCGAGTGGGCGACCGAGCCGAACGTCGGCAATGCGCCGCTCGTCGCCGACACCTCGTCCGATATGTTCAGCCGGCCGATCGACGTCTCGAAGTACGGACTGATCTACGCCGGCGCGCAGAAGAACCTCGGGCCGTCGGGCGTGACGCTGGTGATCATCCGCGAGGACCTGCTGCAGCGGTCATCGAAGTCGCTGCACACGATGCTCAACTACGCGGTGCATGCCGAGAACGGCTCGATGTACAACACGCCGCCGTGCTTCGGCATTTACCTGATGGGCCTGGTGATGAAGTGGGCGCTCGCTCAGGGTGGGCTCGCTGAAATCCACAGGCACAACGAGCGCAAGGCCGGCAAGCTCTACGCCGAAATCGACCGAACCGGCTTCTACCGCGGTACCGCGGACAAGAACAGCCGCTCGCGCATGAACGTCACCTTCCGCCTGCCGAGCGAGGAACTCGAAGCGAAGTTCGTGAAGGAATCAACGGCGGCCGGCCTTGACGGACTGAAGGGCCACCGTTCCGTTGGCGGCATGCGCGCCTCGATCTACAACGCGTTCCCGGAGGAAGGCATCGACGCGCTCGTGTCGTTCATGCAGGAGTTCGAGAAGAAGAACGGATAACAGGCCTCAGGCCTCGGGCCTCAGGGTTTGTTTCCTTCGGGTCCGCCAAAACCTCGTCGCCCCCGGCGGCGGCGTCCACGGCGTCGTCGTCGCCGGGGCTGGTCGTCGCCCGGCATCGGCTCGCCTGCGACTTCGGCGGGATGCAGCAGCTTGTCCTTGCCGAGGGCTTCGATGAATCCCTTCCAGTGTTCGAGCACCGCCGGCGCATGGCCGTGAATCTCGAACCAGGTCAAGGCATCTTCAAATGGGCTGCGGTGCATGAGCGCCCGCTTGGCCTTGGGAGACGACTCGAGATCCGCGAGACGCGACTGCATCGAGAGGATCTGGCGCAATCGCTCCGTGTCGCCGCGCGCGATGGGCAGCATGCCGATCTTCAGGATCGGTTCCTTCGGTGGCCGGCGGAACTTCGTGCGTCGGTGGGGAGTCGGCTCAGCGACGTTGCCGTCCACTTCCTCCTCCTCAACCGGGTCCCAGTGGCGCCGCTCCTGCCGTGGCATCAGCCCGAGCGGAATCAAGATCGAACCCAGCAGGATCGGGTTCCGCAACGTAACCGGTGCCGCCTCGAATTTGCGTCGGTAGGTGTCGAGTGCCGCAAGCGAGTTCCAGAACGCGTCGCTGCCCGTGCCTTTCTGGATTTCCGGCGTCACCGGGTCGAGCAGTCGATGTTCGGCGAGGAGCCGGAAGGTCTGCTCGGCGTAACCGGATCGCAGGATCTTGTAGTACTCCTCGATCATCCGGGCCGGTGAGGCCGTGGCCATCAATCCGCGATGCGTCCGGATTGCCTCGACGATCGGCTGGTCGATGCGGAAGTTGAGCCGCGCCGCCATCACCACCGCGCGGAGCATCCGGACCGGATCCTCGTGGAACCGCTCGTTCGGATCGCCGATGCAGCGAATCAGGCCATCCTTGAGGTCCTGCAGTCCGCCGACGTAGTCGATGATCGAAAACGTGCCGATGTCGTAGAACAGCGCGTTGATCGTGAAGTCGCGACGGAACGCATCTTCTTCCGGCGTCCCGAATGTGTTGTCGTGATCGGCGTGCGCCGGATCGTGCCCCGGCGCGGTCGCGGCATGATCTCGCCTTGGCTCGCCGGCATTCCCGGAGGCGCCGGACGTCTCGTGCGCGTGCGCGCCGTGGATCGCCGGTTCGGCCTCGCTGCCCGCCGGGACGTTGCGGCGGAACGTCGCCACCTCGATCGTCTTGTTGCCGAAGCGCACGTGCGCCAGCCGGAAGCGGCGGCCGATGATCCAGCAATTGCGAAACAGCTTCTTGACCTGGTAGGGATGCGCCGACGTGCCGATGTCGAAGTCCTTTGGACGACGACTGAGGAGGAGGTCGCGGACGCTGCCGCCAACCAGATATGCAACGTTGCCGGCTTCATGAAGGCGATAGAGCACCTTCAGCGCGTCTGCATCGATGTCCCGTCGCGAGATCGGGTGCTCGGCTCGCGGGACGATCACCGGGTCGGTCATTCCGAGTGTCTATTGTAGAGAATTGGCGAGCTGCTGGAACAATTTCGCGTCGATCGTCTTGACGTCGGCCTTTTGCGGATCCTTCTCCGAATACATCGAGAGACGAACACTCGTGCACGGCGGGCCGAAGGCGGCCGGATCGAACACGTACAGGCCCTCGCGGATCGTCTTGCCGGCGACCTGGCGCTCGATGATGAAAGGGTGGATCGGCAACACCTCCGCATCACCGCAGAACGCCTGCAGCCGCAGGAAATTGGCGCTGAAGCTCTTGAGCGGCGGCAACCGCATGCCCTGGGTGGCGGCGGCGCCGCGCGCCAGCGTCTTCCAGATGCTCTCCTCGAATTGCGGACTGACCCGTACGAGCAGAACCGGCGGCGACGTCCTCACGTACTCGGTCCAGTCGCCGAAATCCGAGCGGGGTCCCGGCACGCGATCGTCGGTGACGAGTGCAGACGTCAACAGCGTGATGTCGAATGCGGACGACGACAACGCGGCAGGTGGCATCTGCGATCGATTCGTGTCGCTCGCAGGCCTGGCTTGCGCAGCCGGTTCGATCGGCAGGCGCATCGACGCCGGCCGCGCCGTGCCACTCAGCTTCGTCGCCGCAGCCGCAATCGTCTCGCAGGCTCGTGCGATCGGCACGACGCAGGGCTCTTGAGCGCGGCGATCCTCCTGGTCTCGCGGCACGACGCTGATGCCGATCAGGTCGCCGCTGTCATTGAACACCGGGCCTCCCGCATCGCCCGGCCGCAGGCGCAGGTCGGCGAAGATCGCCTGCGGCGTCACTTGGCTCACGCGTCCGGTCACTTCGTCTTTGTCGCGGAACATCGGTGCCGTGATCGTGGTGACATCATCCTGTGACGCCGGCACGGGGCGATCAGCGCGCGCGCAACCCGGATCCAGTACCTTGGCCGATCCGGTCCCTTGCGGATCGATCCACACGATGGCTGCGCCGTTCGAGGGATCATCGGCGACGACCGTGCCGGGCACCTTCAGTGCGGCGTTGGCGGTCGTGAACTGGACTTCAACCGAGGTCGCTCCACTGATCGCGTCATGGCTTGTTGCGATCAAGCCGCGGCCATCGATCACGAAGCCCGTCGCATGCGCGGTCGGGGTCCAGATTTCGACGACGGCATCGCGCCACGTGGAGAAGACGGCCGCATCGCGCGAAGCGGTCGTGCCGGAGCGTTCTGGTTGCAACGGCGCTGGGCCGATCTCGGCGTTCGCGGCGGTGAGTGCCACTTGCGTCTCCCGTCGCGCCGCGATCGTCACGACTTCGGTCCAACTGTAGCCTTTGCCGCCGAACGCGACCGGCTGCTCGAGCTCGACGATGTAGCTGCCGGGTGTCAGCGCCAGTGTCGCCGTGCCGTCCGCGGACGTGCGGACGCGCCGGGGTTCGCCGGTCGCAGGATTGGCGCTGACCAGAAGCTCGACGCGAGGGATCGGCGTTGCAACGCCGGCGGCGTCAGCGATCGTGATCGCGACGTGCAGCGTGCCAGTGTCCTGGCCGGCAATCGCCACGACAAACGACAGAAGGACTGCAGCTTTGGCGAGCATGGGGTGGAGCCGGTAACAGCTATTGTAAAGAAGCGCCGGTGTGATGTCTGATGAAGCGATGCGGGTTGTCGCGCCTTCGCTGCTGACCGTGGTGCTTGTGGTGTGCGCCACGCCGGCGGCATTCGCCCAGCGTGCCGACCTCGCCAAGGCGCGGAGTTTCTACAACCAGGGTCAGTTCGACGCGGCGATCGAATCCGCGGCGGCCGCGCAGAAGCTGCAGGCCACCGCCGACGCGGCGACCGTCGTGCTGGCACGTTCGCACCTCGAGCGATACCGCGAGCGCGCCAATCCCGATGACCTGGTCGCGGCGCGACTGGCGCTCGGCACCGTGCGCGTCTCGAGCCTCGACGCCCGCGACACCATCGATTTCCTGACGGCGCTGGGCGAAGCGTTGTTCTTCGAGGACGAGTTCGGCGCGGCCGCGACGGTGTTCGAAAGCGGCATCGATCGCGCTGTCGCGCAGGGTCCGCAGATCGGCGAAGCGATGCTGGAATGGTGGGGCAGTGCGATGGAGCGCCACGCCGATTCGCTCGATCGTGATGCGCGCATGGCGACGTTCCGTCGGCTGCGCGAGCGCATGACGCGGGAGCTGTCGCGCGATCCGTCTTCGGCGGCGGCGGCCTACTGGATCGTCGTGGCGATTCGCGGCAGCGGCGATCCGCTCGAAGCCTGGAATGCGGCGATTGCCGGATGGGTGCGCGCGCGGCTGGCAGGAGCGAAATCAGCGCAACTGCGAGCCGACCTCGACAAGCTGATGCTCGAAGGCATCATCCCCGACCGCGTGCGCGCATTGGCCGCGGATAAACGCACGCAGGGTGAGTCCGACTTGAAGGGCGAGTGGGCGGTCGTGAAAGAACGCTGGAAGTAACGGCGCGCTAGCCTTTGGCTTCGGTCCAGTTCTTGCCGATGCCCGCGTCGACGTCGAGCGGCACGTTGAGCTTCACCGCGTTCGACATCTTCTCCTTGACCAGCGCGGCCACGTCCTCCGCCTGATCCTCCGGCGATTCGAACAGCAACTCGTCGTGCACCGTCAGGATCATCCTGGCCTGTGGATGCGCCGTGGCCAGCGCCGCGTCCACGTCGATCATGGCGCGCTTGAGGATGTCGGCCGCCGTCCCCTGGATCGGCATGTTCACCGCGATGCGCTCGGCGCCGGCGCGAATCTGGAAGTTGCGGCTGGTCAGCTCCGGCACCGGCCGTCGTCGGCCGAACATCGTCTTGACGACGCCGCTCGCCTGCGCGTCTTCGAGCGTCTTGTCGATGAACGCGCGCACGCGCGGGAAACCGGCGAAGTACGCGTCGATGAACTGTTGTGCCGCTTGCTGCGACACGCCGATGTCCTTGGCCAGCGTGAACGCGGTCTTGCCGTAGAGGAGCGCGTAGTTGATGATCTTGGCCCGCCGCCGCAGCTCGTGCGGGTCGAGCAGGCTGTCGGCGCCGAAGACCTTCGTCGCCGTCTGGTCGTGGATGTCGTCGCCCCGCTTGAACGCTTCGGTCAATGTTTCGTCGCCTGACATGTGCGCCAGCACGCGCAGTTCGATCTGCGAGTAGTCGGCTGAGATCAGCACATGGCCGGGATCGGCGATGAAGGCGG
>CAZBYY010000199.1:0-2038 GCA_964495855.1 uncultured Acidobacterium sp.
ATCTTCGGCGACGAAGACTTCAGGGCCAGGTGCGAGGCGAAGGGCCTCGCGCTCACCCTCGACTACCTCGGTGAAAGCGTGCACAGCGCCGCGGAGGCCGAGGCGGCCGCGCACGAGTACGTCGGCATCATCCAGCAGATCGTGGCGTCCGGCATCGAGCGCAACATTTCGCTCAAGCTGACACAACTCGGCCTCGACGTCGATCACGCGACAGCGGTCGACAACATGCGGCGCATCCTCGAGCCTGCCGATGCGAACAACTTTTTCGTCCGCATCGACATGGAGAATTCGCCGTACACCGACGCGACGCTGGACATCCTCGACACGCTGCGCCAGCAGGGTCACACCAACGTCGGCACGGTGATCCAGTCCTACCTCAAGCGATCGCCTGCGGACATCCGTGCGCTGAACGCCAAAGGCGTTCGCGTCAGGCTCGTGAAAGGCGCCTACAAGGAACCGCGCGAGGTCGCGTACCAGAAGAAGAGCGAGGTCGATGCGGCGTTCATCGACCTGATGCAGATGCTGCTCGACGAGGGCACGTATCCGGCGATTGCGACGCACGACCAGAACATGATCGAGGTGACGAAGCACCACGCGGCCGCCAAGGGGCACTCGAAGGATCGCTTCGAGTTCCAGATGCTCTACGGCATCCGCCGCGACCTGCAGACGGCGCTCGTGAACGACGGCTACCGCGTTCGCGTCTACGTGCCGTTCGGCAAGCAGTGGTATCCGTATTTCATGAGACGGCTCGGCGAGCGCCCGGCCAACGTGGGATTCGTCCTGAAAAGCCTGTTCCGCGAAGGGTAAGACGTTGGCGTAAAACCTGCAGTACCGGTTGTTAGCAGTTCAGAAATGAGGACAACGCACATGGACCTCAGGGAACTTCTACAATTCACCTCGAGCAGCACGCTCCAGTTCTTTTACACCGAACTCCGAGACACGACTTCCGCGCGCGAGCTGTCCAAGCTCGAGGCGCTCCACGTCGCCAGCATGTTGTCGCACTACGCGCACGTGTCTCGGTACGCCCCGGCGGGCGAGATGCCGCCGCCGGCAAGCGTCGAGGAGATCTCCCGGCGCTTTGCCGTATTCGACGATTTACCGATCGATCAGCTGAACGACCAGATGACGGTGCGGCTCGCCGCGGCGCAATGCTTGTTCGCGATGGCGTTCTACGCCGCGTGGATCGAGAGCCGCCGGCACATAGCGTGGCTGGAGGACCATGGCCGCGCGTATTACCGGCACACGTCGACGCTCTCGAAAACCGACAACGACAAGAAGACGTTCTGGTTGATGTCGAAGAACTTCGCGTCGTGGGTGAAGGCGTGCCAGGAAGTCGTCAGCGACACCAATCGCGGACGAGTGATACGAGCGAATCCCGGCACGTAAGCACGGACTGGGCGTCGACCCACTCGTCGACGCTGTGAAGCCCCGCCCCCGTCGGTCCGAAGAGGATCGACGGGATGCCGGCATCGCCGAGCACGGCGGCGTCGGTCCAGAAGGACATGCCGATTGGGGTGCCTAAGGCAGAGGTGCCAGAGGTGCCTAAGGTGCCAGGGGTGCCTAAGGTGCCAGGGGTGCCTAAGGTGCCGGGGTGCTGAGTGCGAAGTGCGCGCAGCATGGCCTGCGGCAGGTCGTGTGACTCGGGAATTTCGTACGGCGATCGCGCGAACATCTGGCGGCTGGCGGCCTTGAATTCCGGGTCGTCGGCGCGCAAGCGCGCGAGCAACTCCTCCACTTCACGCGCGCCCGAGCCCGGCGCTTCGCTCGGAATCGTGCGGCGTTCCATCTGCAGGTGGCAGCGATCCGGATAGCTGCTCAACTCCCGGCCGCCTTCGATGAGCGACGCATGCAGCGACGCGGTGCCGAGCAGCGGGTGCGGCGTGCGCGACTGCAGGCGGCGGTCGAGTTGATCGAGGCCGTTCAGCACGCGCGCCATCAACCGGATCGCGTCACGACCCTCTCTCGGGCGGCTGCCGTGAGCGGCGCGGCCTTCGGTTTCGATCTCGACCCACTCGAACCCCTCGTGCGCGCTGGCCTG
>CAZBYY010000199.1:2048-6787 GCA_964495855.1 uncultured Acidobacterium sp.
CTCGCCGCGGTCGCAGCCTGTGCGCCCGATGGCGGCGGGCGGGTCCGTGGAGTCGGTCACGACCGCGGCATCAGCCCGCCAGCGCGTCACGAGGGCATCGGCACCGATGCTGGCGTGCTCTTCATCGACGACGCACGCGATGATCAGCGTGCCGGCCGCGAGGCCGCCGGATTCGGCGACGACGCGCGCGGCGTCGATCATCGCGGCGACGCCGCTTTTCATGTCCTGCGATCCGCGGCCGTAGATCCGGCCGTCCTTCTCGACAGGGTCGAACGGCGCCGGCATGCCGGCCACGCCGACCGTATCGATGTGACCGCAGAACATCATCGACCGTCCGGGCGCGCCGGAGTCGAGCGTACCGATCACGTTCGGGCGCCCAGGCGCGGCCTCCTGCAACTCCACGGTCAACCCCATCGCGCGCATGGCGTCGGCGATGGTGCGAGCGACGTCGGCTTCGCCGCGGGCGCCGGGCACCAGCGACGGATTTACGGAATCAACACGAATCAAGTCCTTGAGGAGTTGCAGAGCGCGATCCATCAGCGGTCATCATATGCTGTTCATGTGACTCTCGAACACCGGGCACAGCGCCTGGCCGCGGCGGTGCACGACGCCGGCGGCCGTGCATTGTGTGTTGGCGGATTCGTCCGCGACCGGCTCCGTGCGCAGATGCGAGCCTCTGCGCGTGACGCGGAGGTCGCGGAGGCGAAAGATCTCGACATCGAGGTCTTCGGCATTCCACAGGATCACCTGTTGACGCTCCTGCGATCGCTTGGTCGCGTCGAGCCCGTTGGCCAGGCGTTCCCAGTCTACAAACTTGGCGACATCGACGTCGCACTCCCCCGCCGCGAATCGAAGACCGGCCGCGGGCACAAGGGATTCACCGTCGAGGGCGATCACACGATGTCCTTTGAAGACGCGGCTCGCCGCCGCGACTTCACCATCAACGCGATGGGCTGGGATCCGCTGACCGATGAGTACCTGGATCCCTTTGGCGGCCGTCGCGACCTCCAGCTTCGTGTGCTTCGTATCGTTGATCCAGACACGTTCGCAGACGACTCCCTTCGTGTGCTTCGCGCCCTACAGTTTGCGGCGCGCTTCGACCTGACGGTCGACGCGGAGACGGCGCGCATCTGCTCATCGATCCCTCTCGATGACCTGCCGGCCGAGCGCATCTGGGGCGAAGTCGAGAAGCTGCTGCTGCACGCCGAACGGCCGTCGATCGGCTTCGCGCTCGCACGCGCATGGGGTGTGATTCACCAGCTCCTGCCGGAGATGGAGCCGCTGTACGACACGCCCCAGGACCCCGAGTGGCATCCTGAGGGCGACGTGTGGACGCACACGCTCATGGTGATCGACCAGGCGCGCGCGTTGAACGGCGATTGCGATCGGCCGCAGCTCGCGGCGATCATGCTCGGGGCCGTCTGCCACGATCTGGGCAAGCCGATGACGACGGCGGTGATCGATGGGCGCATCAAGTCGCCGAATCATGAAGCGATGGGCGTCGAGCCGGCGACGAGGATCCTCGATCGCCTGAACATCAACACGCTGGACGGCTTCGACGTGCGCAAGCAGGTGCTCGGGCTCGTCGCCGAACACTTGCGGCCGATGGCGTTCTACAAAACGCGCGACACCGTGAGGGACGGCGCGTTCAGACGGCTGGCGCAGAAGGTCGACCTCGAACTTCTGGTCCGCTTCGCGCGCGCCGACTGCACCGGCCGCACCGGTACCTTCGACTGCTCGGGCATCGAGTGGTTCTTCGAGCGCGCCAAGTCGCTCGGCGTCGAGCACAGGCCGCCCGCGCCCATCCTGCTTGGGCGTCACCTGCTGGAACTGGGCGTCACGCCGGGCCCTCGCATGGGCGAGATCTTGAAGCAGGTCTACGAGCAGCAGCTGGATGGCAGCGTCACGACGCTCGACACGGCGATCAGCGCCGCGCGCACGATCATCTCATCGGGTGGCTGACGCTCGCGGTGATCAGCGCGTGTACGTTTCGGTGCGGGTGACGCCAGCGGCATCGGTGAAGACGAACGTGTAGCGCGTACCTTCGATGCGATAGTCCACGCGATACGTGCCGTTGCCGATCCGGTACTCGAGCCGCCATGCCTGATTCCCCGTCGACGCAAAACCCGTGATCGTCGCGCCGGCGAGCGGCGTGCCGGCCGGGCGAAGCGGCCGCAGGGACGGTTGCGGATCGATGTGATCGTCGACGACCCGCACGACGCCGCGCATGCCGCCGTTGATGTACGGATACGTGCGCGTGCCGTGATAGTGATACACGGCCGCAGAACTGCCGTGTCCATTCCATTCATCGAGTGCGCCCACGGCCGATCCGTCCGGTTCCTGGCTCCCGTAAAGGAGGAAGCCGTCGAGCGCGACGCCGATCGGATTGGCACTGCCAACGGTGCGTTCGAGCTGGAACGGCGCGGTGTGATAGTGGTAGTCGTCGGCGCGTCCCGAGTGGCCGCCGAATTCATCGAGCTCCCCAAACAGAAACGCATCGTCCCCGCGATTGTTGAGGGCGTTGAAGATCGGCACGCCGTTGGCCGCGAGGGCGATTGCGCCGTTGAAGAGGGCCGTGCGTGCCGACACGGGTCGATCGGCAAAGCGCGGCGCCAGCGGGATCGTGAACGCGTTGCTCCCCGTGTAGGGCTGCGGCAACGGCACCTGCTGCTGCCAGCTGCGGATGCCCACCATCATCGAGTGCTCGGCCAGGCCGTCCGATTCCACATACAGATTGTCGGCGTCGGTTCGGGTGCGGACGCGCGATGCGAACGGGGAGAAGATCGACGCGAGTGCCGGCGCGGCAGGCACCGTCGCTGACGGCGTCGCCGTTGGCGTTGGCGCCACCGGAGTCGTTGCGGTCGGCGTGACTGGCGACGTTGTCGAGCGGCCGCCACACGCAGCGACCATCAGGCCGGCGGCGGCGACGGGCCGCAGCGTCCTCGCGGTCAACCATCCGCTCCTCGCGCCGACGAACGCAGACAGCAGCAGGCCCGCGGCAAAGAGCCACGCGGCCGGCGAGGGATCACCATCGATCGGCGAGCGCGGCGGGATGACTGGCGTGCGGACGCCGTTCAGCGCTTCGACGTGCGCTCGGGAGGCTTCCGCCGCCGAGCGATCGGCCGCATCCAGTCGATCAATTGGCCAGTCGTGGATCCTGCCGGCGAGATCTTCGATCCGTGCTCGTCCGCCCGAGACGAACAGCAGCGAGCCGATCACGATGCCGCCATCAGGATCGTGCCACACCTTCACGGTGTCGCCGACGGCCCACGCATGGCCGCCGGTGTGCGCGCGCGCCGGCACCGGCATGACCGACATGACCGCGAGCACGAACGACACGAGGCGCGTGTTCATCGGCGTGCCGGAATCGTGTACTGGTAGGCGATCGATCCGCTCACCCGGTCGGGTGGACGCTCGTCGGCCGGGAGAAACATGCGGATGTAGGCGACGGCGACGGTGTCGGGCGACACGGTCACGCGCACGTAGCCGGAATTCGGAAGCTTGTCGCCAGTGACATAGGCATCGGCGTTGAAAGCCGTGTAGGTGTTGTCGGCCGGGTTGGGGAGCTCCTGATAGACGACGCCGTCGAGTTCCTGCCTGGCGAACAAGTGATCGTGACCCTGGAAGAAGATCGTCACGCCGTTGTTCACGAACAACTGGTGGATCGTTTGCGACCAGCCGGGACGGCGGCTGTCGAATTGCCAGCGGCCGTTGGCATCCTTGCCACCCCATTCAAAACTGTCGGCCACCTCGACGCCGCCGCGACCCGTGCCGAGCACATGATGCGCGAAGACGAACTTCCACCGCGCGCGGCTGCCTTCGAGCGTGCGGCGGAGCCACTCGTATTGTGCGTCGCCGTGGGTGATGTCCCAGCGATCGATGTTGGCGTGATTGCGACCGCCCAGCAGCGAATCGACCGCCACCGGTGACGACCAGTAGGGATCGATCACGACGAACAGCGCGTCGCCCCACTCCCACGCGTAGTAGTTGCGCAGCAAGCCGATGTTCGGCACCTGTTCCGTGTTTCCTGAATAGAAGCCATCGGGCGCCGGCTGCGGAAAGTAGCGGTTCCTCGCATTCTGCGCCCACACGGCGACATTATCCGGCGTGCCGTCGAGCAGGTACCGCGCCGCCTGTTCATGATTGCCGTTGACCAGGAAGACGGGCGCGCCGACCTGCGAGAGGTACGGCAACTGCAGGAGGTAGCGCTCCTCAACCGTGCTCTTCGAGTAGGTGCGCAGGGTATCGACACTGAAATCGTCGCCGCTCGTGACGTAGAAGTCCGGATGTTCCGCGGCCGCGGCACGCAGTGTCCGTGCATACAACTCGCCGTTGAACATCGTTTGTTCGCGTTCGGGGTGGGAATCACCCTGCGCCGCGAAGGTGAAGGTGCTGCCCGGGCGACGCTGTGTGACGACGGTGTGTTCGGGCCCGGCTGAGAAGGCGTTGGACGTTCCGGCGGCGCGGTAGCGCGCACGGTAGTAATACGTCGCGTCAGCGACGAGCCCGGTCAGCGTGGTTTCGATCGGCTCGCCGGCGGCCACCGTGCGAGGGGGCGTCGTGGCATCGTACGTCGCCGAAGCGCGGCCGAACTCGTAGTAGATCTCGACGGCAGCGTTGGTCCGCGTGTTGATGGTCACGCTGCTTGCGGTTGGACGCCCGGCAAGCTCGGTCATCTGCAACGCTGCCTGCCCCCGGAGGTCAACGAGCAGCACTATCGACAGCAGGACGATGAGAAG
>CAZBYY010000200.1:0-6779 GCA_964495855.1 uncultured Acidobacterium sp.
CTGCAGACGCTGTCCCAGGATGTCGGTCGCCAGGCCGCGCGCCCACTCGTTGAAGTCGCCGAGGATGATCTTGGGCCCGGTGACGCGCCGGTCGTGGACGAGCGAGGCGAGCCGCTGCGCCTGGAAGCGGCGCTCCAGCAGCGACGTGCCGAGGTGCACGTTGTAGAAGTGCAGCGTGTCTTCCTCGGTGAGGGCAATGTCCACGCGCTGCACGCCGCGGTGCTCGCACGTTTTCCACGTCAAGTCATGCTGCACGTGATGCCGGACGGGAAACCGCGTCAACACCACGTTGCCGAACAGGGCGGTTCGCAGGTGTCGCGTCGGCGCCATCACCCAGCCCATCCCGAGTGCGGCGCCCAGCTCGGCAGCTTGTCCGGGCTTCAACGGGCTGGCGCCGATCACTTCCTGGAGCGCAACGATGTCGGCGTCGATCGAGGCGAGCACGCCGGCAATGCGTTCGAGCCGCGTGCGGCCGTCGAGGCCCCGTCCGCGATGGATGTTATAGGTGGCCACACGCACCGTGTGCGTGCGCGGGCTGTCGCCGCCCATCAGTCGAGATCGAATCCGCGCAGCGGTTTCGAGACCGGTTCCTTGCTGGCTTCGCGGAGCGCTTCTTCAAAGCGCTTCGACAAGGCGTCGCCCTTGTTCTTCTCGTGCTCGAACGACTGCTCGAACAACGCGTTGCGCTTGGCGGCCTGCTCCGCCAGGATCCTGTGCGCATCATCGAGCTCGGGCCGATCGGGATTCGGTGGGGCTGCGTGGCTGACGACCCGGCCGAGGTTGAGGTCGATCGTCAACACCGCACCACAGCACGGACACGGTATCTCGCGTTCGCTGGTCAGCTTCGCCATGAGGACAGCTTATCTGAACTCCCGCGGGATGGGCTCCCATTTGTCCCGGCCGCGGTAGTAGACCGGCTTGCGGTCGTTGTGCGCGGCGCGGTACGCCTTGTACCTGCGCAGCAGTTGGCGGTAGCGGCGGATCGACGTCCTGATCTTCTTGTGGGGCCAGTCGATCAGCATCTGCTCGACCTTCCACGCATTCTGTGTCGTCAGGCGCCAGTCATAGCCGGGCAGCGCGTCGACGAGGTTCGCGACCCCGAACCCCTTCACCCGCCCTGTGTAATCGACGTACGGGTCGTAGTAACTCTTCGCGAGCGCGCGGGGTGAGCGAAATACCGGCTTGCGGCCATGTAGCCCCGGGTCGCGTGATCGTGCCACCGAGCCCCAGCCGGTCGGGTGGCGGTAGATGAAGATGACGTGGTCGAGCCAGTCCTGCGATTCCAGGCTCATGAGCAGTGGCGGATAGCCATGCTGCTCGAGCACGACCGCGGCAAACAGCGCCGCTTCGAGGCAGTGCGCCGTCTTCAAGCGCGCCACCGGGCGGAAGCTGCGCAGCGTCTCGCCGTGTTCTTCGGTGTTGTAGCGCAGCGCGTTCAGCCACAGCTGCACCTTGTGCGGCGTGTTCAGACGGGCGATGAGCGCCCGCTCCGCCTTAGTGAACGGCATCCCTGAGGGCGCTGACGAGTTCGGCGGCGGTCCACGCGTTGTCCTCGAGCAGCTTCGTCATGCGGCCGTTCGCATCGATCACGGCCGTGCGGAGGTTGTGCGTGATGCTGTTGTCCTTTTCGCGGATGACGTTGACGCCGAATTGAACGGCGAAGCGATCGACGATCGATTCATCAGCGGTCGCGAACCGCCAGATTGCCAGGTCGGCGTCCAGTTTCCGCGCATGCTCGCGCAGAATCTCGGCGCGATCGAACTTCGGATCGAAGCTGACGGTCAGGAGCTGGATCTTTCCGCGTAGCGAGGCATCGGCCTTGATCAGGCTTTGCGCCTCCGCGAAGCGGCGATCCATCATCGGGCAGTACTGCGGCAGCGGACACCGCGTGTAGATGAAGGTGATGGCAACTGCGGACCCCTTGAGATCCGTGAGGGCGAGTGCCTTGCCGTTTTGATCGCTCAGCGTCGCATTCGAGACCGCATCGCCAGTCTGGAGAATGTGCACGCCAGCGGCTGCCGGGATCGCTGTTGGTGCATCATCCGGGATTGGCGCAGAGCCGGTCTTGGTGATCGCGGTGAGAAGGGCGCCATCACGTTCGACCTTGAGCGTCGCAGTGACCAGGTCGCCGACGGCGCGGTCCTTCAACAGCGCCGGGTCGCTCACCGAATAGGGCATGGTCATCGCCGGCATGAAGCCGGGAATGTCCTCGTGCTTGACGAGGATCTGCTTCGTCTCTTGATTGATCGCGAGCACCTGCCCGGTCAATTGATAGGTGTGCGCGTCATCGGCACGGCCGCACGCAGCCGCCCCAATCACCAAATAAACAATCGCCAATCGCCCAACAGTCATCATTCAAGGAATCTTCAATCTAAAATTATAATCGCCCTTCGCCATGATCCTCGTCGGCACGAGCGGTTACAACTACCCCGAGTGGAAGGGCAGCTTCTATCCCTCCGACCTGCCCACGGCGAAGATGTTGCCGTTCTACGCCAGCAAGTTTCCAACGGTCGAGATCAACTACACCTTCTACCGGATGCCGACGCCGAAGCTGATTGCCGGCTGGCGCGGCCAGGTGCCGTCTGGGTTTCGCTTTACGCTCAAGGCGCCCAAGCGCATCACGCACGACAAGCGTTTGCGGGCAGCGGAGGTGGCGAGCGCGCTCGAGGCGTTCATCACGGCGGCGTCGGAGCTCGGACCGCAATTGGCCGCGCTGCTGTTTCAGCTGCCGCCGAACTTCAAGAAGGACCTCCCGTTGTTGCAGGAGTTCCTGTCGCTCCTGCCGCCGCGAACCACGGCCGCCTTCGAGTTTCGCAACGCCTCGTGGCTCGACGACGAGGTGTTCGACGCACTCCGGGCGCGCAACATCGCCCTGTGCTTCGCCGACAGCGAAACGCGCGAGACGCCGCTTGTGTCAACCGCGGACTACGCGTACTTCCGGCTGCGCGACGAAGGCTATGGTGACGCCGATATTGCCAGGTGGGCGGAAGCGGCCAGGCAGGTGAGCACGACGGCCAAGGACGTGTTCGTGTATTTCAAACATGAGGACGAAGGAAAGGGTGCAGCGTTCGGTCAACAAATGATGGCGCTGCTCGGACAAACCACATGAAAAGACTTCTTGTCGGCGTTGCGATTCTTGCTGCTGGATGCTCACAACCCGCGGCGCCTGCGCAACCCGCAGCGCCGGCCGCCGCAGCCCCGGCGATCGACGTGGTCGAGCTGAGCGCGTGGCAGGCCCGCGATCGAATGGCGGCGGGACAACTCACGTCGGAAGCGCTGACGAAGGCGTATCTCGACCGGATCGCCGCGATCGACGATGCCGGCCCGGTGCTGAACGCCGTGATCGAGATCAATCCGAAGGCCGCGGCAGATGCCGCTGCGCTCGACGCCGAGCGGAAGGCCGGCAAGGTGCGAGGTCCGATGCACGGCATTCCAGTGCTGATCAAGGACAACGTCGACATCGCGGGCCTGGTGAACTCGGCGGGCTCGCTGGCGCTGGCCGACAATCGTCCTGCCGCCGACGCCTTCATGGTCAAACGGCTGCGTGACGCCGGCGCCGTGATTCTCGGCAAGACCAATCTGAGCGAGTGGGCGAACTTCCGCTCCTCGCGATCCTCTTCCGGTTGGAGCTCGCGTGGCGGGCAGACGAAGAACCCGTATGCCCTCGATCGCAATCCGTGTGGATCGAGCTCGGGAACCGGCAGCGCGATCGCGGCCAGCCTCGGCGCGATCGGCATTGGCACGGAGACCGACGGCAGCATCATCTGTCCCTCGTCCGTCAACGGGCTGGTCGGATTGAAGCCGACCGTCGGCCTCGTCAGCCGCAGCGGCATCATTCCGATCTCGGTGTCGCAGGATACCGCCGGGCCGATGGCTCGCAGCGTGACGGATGCTGCGATGCTGCTGAGCGTCATCGCCGGCGTCGATGCCGACGATCCGCACGGCAACGCCGCGGCGGGCAAGGTCGCGCCCGATTACACGGCGTTTCTTAAGGCCGATGCGCTGAAGGGCAGGCGATTCGGACTGCTGCGCCAGGGCATGGGGTACCACCCGGACGTCGATGCGTCGACGATGAAGGCGGTTGAGGCGATCAAGGCCGCGGGCGGAGAGGTCGTGGACGTCAAGGTGCCGACCTACAACTCATGGAGCGATCCTGAATTCCAGGTGCTGCTGTACGAGTTCAAAGACGGCCTCAACGCCTACCTGCGCAAGGCGGGCGCGAAGGAGCAGACGCTCGAAGCGCTGATTGCGTGGAACAAGGCCCACGAGCAGCAGGCGATGCCGTTCTTCGGCCAGGAGATCTTCGAGCAGGCGCAGGCGAAGGGCGCAATCACCGACGCGGCGTACATCAAGGCCAGGGATACGGCGAAGCGGCTGGCGGGCAAGGACGGACTGCTCGCCGCGCTCGACAAAGACAAGCTCGACGCGATTGTCGTGCCGAGCCTGTCACCGGCGTGGCCGACCGATCACGTGCTCGGCGATCATTTCGTCGGCGCCGGCTACGGCATGGCGGCGGTGGCGGGCACGCCGAGTCTTACCATTCCGATCGGCGACAGCCACGGGCTGCCGCTCGGCCTCACGTTCATGGGCCGAGCGTACAGCGAGGGCGAGTTGCTGGGATTTGGATTCGCGCTCGAGCAGGCCACGAAGGCCCGCAAGGCGCCGGAGTTCAAGCCGACGGTGCCGTAACTACTTCTGCGACGTGGCCGACCAGGTGCCGGTGGCCATGCCGCCGAAGTCGGCTTCGCCGCCCATCTTGGTGCCGTCGATCGCGCCGGTGTAGGTGATCACCATTGGCGAGCCGTTGAAGTTGATCGTCAGCACGAGCGTGATCTTGCTGCCGTCCACGGCGACGCTGTCGTAGGGGCGCTCACCGCGCTCGCTCTTGGCAACGGCCTTCAACTTGCCGGCGTCTTCCGAAATGATCATCGTCGACGTCGTCTCGCCCTGCGGCGACTGCGTGGTAAACGTCCACGTCCCAACCGCCTTGCTGTTTTGCGCGGACAGCGCGGTGACCGACACCGTGACGAGGGCAACGACCAGAAGCATGCGTACAGCCTTCAGCATCAAACCTTCTCCTTGAGAAACTCAACGACGAGTTCTTCCGCGAAGTATCCATCATACCTGTCAGCCGCAGGCTTGGCGGAGGTGGAGCCGCTCGGCGGCCCGGCGGCCCCGGCGGGGGGTTCGACGAAGGCACAATGGCCGCCCCTGGGCGTAATCACCGTGGTGATGTGCGGGTTGTTGCGCACGGGCGGGGCGTCGAAGATCTCGGGCGGCACGAACGGATCATCGGCCGCGCTCAGGATCAGCGAGGGCCGCGCCACCTGGTCGATCACGCGCATCGCGCTGGCGCGATGGTAGTAATCACTGGCGCCGTGGTAGCCGTGGTGCGGCGCCGTGTAGCGATCGTCGAACGTGCGGATCGACCAGACTTTCCACAGGCCCTCGAGGTCGAACAGGTCCGGGAAGTGGCGCGACTTGCGCCGCATGCGTCCTTGCAGGTTGCGGCAGAAGTTCCACTCGTAGATGCGGTTTTCCCGCCGCTCGATCGCCTGCATGCACGCTTCGAGTTCGATGACGGGCGACACGGCCGCCACCGCTTTGACCTCCGGCATGTCCGCGGCGCCGAGTTCGCCGGCCAGCTTCATGGTGATGTTGCCGCCGAGTGAATAGCCGGCCACCGCGAAGCGCATCAGGCCGTCGCGTTCGCGCAGTTCGGTCAGGACGAACCTCGGGTCCGCCGTCAGCCCCGAGTGATACAGGCCGCGCGACAGGTGCTCGGTGCCGCCGCAATTGCGTTGGTTGAGTCGCACGACGTTGAAGCCGGCCGCGAAGGCCTTGTCGGCGAGGCCGCGCATGTAATGCGCCTCGCTCGATCCTTCGAGGCCGTGCAAGGCCAGCAGCGTGGGTGCGGCGGTGCGGTCCGGCTGCCAGTTGCAATGCGCCAGGACGCGCGCGTCCGGCGCGACGTCGAAATAGCGCGATTCGGCGGCAGGCAGCGTCGTCAACGCGCGGCGCTTCGCCCACGCGTATAACGTCATTCGATGACCACCGGCCCACTTTGGTAATGGAGTGTAGCTTCGCAAGATACCGCGCTTCACATTGTAGAATTGCCGCCATGGTAACGCACGCCCGGAGGATGAAATGAAACGACTGCTTGGAGCCTTGCTCGTAGCCCTGATGGCGACCGTCACGACGTCGGCGCAGCGGCCGCGTAGCGGCGACGCTGGACCGTCGCCGACGCCGGCCAACGCCCTGCCCGACACCGCGCAGCTGACAAGTTACAAGACCGACGCGACGCGCGGCGTCGACGAAATGTCGAAGCTCGCGCAAGAGATGGTGGACTCGGTCTTCAGCTTCGGCGAGCTGGGCTTCCAGGAAGTGGAAACGTCGAAATACCTCACCGGCCAGCTGGAGAAGTACGGCTTCACGGTGCAGCGAGGCTTTGCGGGCATCCCGACGGCGTGGGTCGCCAAGTGGGGATCGGGCAAGCCCGTGATCGCGCTGGGCTCCGACATCGACGGCATTCCGCAGTCGTCGCAGAAGCCGGGCGTGGCGTATCACGATCCGCTCATCGAAGGCGCGCCGGGGCATGGTGAAGGGCACAACACCGGCATGCCGATGAACATCATCGCGGCCATTGCGGTGAAGCGCATCATGGAGCGCGACAAGCTGCCCGGGACGATTATGTTGTGGCCCGGTGTGGCCGAAGAACTGCTCGGCAGCAAGGCCTGGTACGTCCGCGACGGCATGTTCAAGGACGTCGACGTGGTGCT
>CAZBYY010000201.1:0-6769 GCA_964495855.1 uncultured Acidobacterium sp.
CGCGCTGCTCAGGAAAGAACAGGCTGAAGCGCGTCAGGTTGACCTGCGCTTCATCGTCTTCGACCTGCGCAAAGTCCGTGTTGTAGGTGAGGTCCGCGACGAGCGACTGTGAAATCGCCCATTTCGCATCCGCGCCGAACTCGGCGTTGCCGTTGTTGTTGATCGGCGGCGTCACCGCACGATTGGAGATGACCGACCCGAGCGTGTAGGGCTTGATGTCGAAGTTGCGCTGCCCGGAAGGCGTGGTGATGCCGACGAGCGTGCCTTCGGAGGAGATCTTCGCGAGCCCTCGTCGTCCCCACGAACGCGGCACCGCGGTCAGGAACGTGCTCTCGTTGTTCCAGCGCACGAGCCGCCGGAAGTTGATGCCCCAGGTGTCGCCGCCTTCCCTGTAGCGGATCGATCGGAACGGGATGCGGATCTCCACGGTCCACCCGCCTTCGAAGTCGGCGGTGCGCGCATCCCAGATCGTGCTCCAGTTCGGATTCGGCTGCTCGTTGATGACCTGCGAGTCGCCGATGCCGCCCAGCGAGTTGACGAAGAACCCGTAGCCGTTGCGGCGATCGTTGAACGTGTCGATGCCGACGGCGAAGTGATCGTTGTTGTAAAGGTTGAACGAGTCGCGCCGCATCTCGTTGGCGACCCGCTTATCCGGTTCGATCTCCCAGAGGCGCGCGGCGACGTAGAAGTTGTCCGCGTCGAACATCACCCACACTTCCGTCTTGTCGGTGGGCGGGCCGCCCTCGAACGGATCCTGCTGGATGAAGTCGCCGAACGACTTGACGTTGCGGTAGATGGCTTCGTCGAGGCGCCCGTCGAAATTGAGGGGGGCATCGAGGCGCACGGCCCTGACGATGGCCTGGCCGGTGTCGTCGCGGCTGATCGTTTCAGGTGGTATCGGTGCCGTTGGACCGCTGCCTTCGGGCGACGATGCTCCCTGCGACGAGGCGGCAGCCGGGACGAGCAGCAGGAGCGTCAGAACGACAGTGACAAGGCGGTGCATGCGTGCAAACCACAGATTGTAACCTCGCCGCGACGGCGGCATCCAACACCGGCAATGGCTATCCGAACTCTGCTCGGCGCGCTCCTCGTCGCGGTGTTACAGGTGTCACAGCCTGTAACGATCGACACGTCCAAGATCGGTCTGCAGGTGGGGCAGGCGGTGCCGCCGATTCGCGGCGTCGATCAGTTCGGCAAGACACAGACGCTGGATTCCATTTACGGGCCAAAGGGCGCGATGCTCGTGTTCTTCCGCTCGGCCGACTGGTGACCGTACTGCAAAACGCAGCTCGTGGAGCTGCAACGACGGTCGGCGGACATCGCGAAACAAGGCCTGGGCCTCGTCGCCATCAGCTATGACTCGCCCGAGACGCTGAAGCTCTTCTCGAAATCGCGCGGCATCACCTTCCCGCTGATCAGCGATCCGGGCAGCGCGATGATTCGCGCCTACGGGATCCTCAATGAGACGGTGGAGCGTGGGTCGCGCACCGATGGCATTCCTCACCCCGGCACCTTCATCGTCGATCGGCGCGGCCGTGTGACGGCGCGGTTCTTCGAAGATGCGTATCAGGAGCGGTTCACGGCTGGAACGATCCTCACGTCGATCGGGAAGGGCTCTGCGGTGAGCGCCATCACGGCGTCGACTCCGCAGTTGTCGGCGCGCATCGCGATCAGCGACGTCGCGGCCGCTCCCGGAGAGCGCCTGTCGATCGTGGCCGACATCACGCCGGCGCGAGGCACGCACGTCTATGCGCCGGGGAAGCACACGTATCAAGTGATCAACGTCACGATCGATCCGCAGCCATGGCTGAAGCCGGCCACGACGATGTATCCGGCGGCGGAGATGTATCACTTCAAGCCGCTCGATGAACACGTCGAGGTGTATGCGAAATCCGTCCAACTGCGACGCGATGTGACGGTCCTCGCAACGCGGGAGGCGCAGCAGCTGCTCGCCGGGAAAACATCGATTGCGATCGGTGGTTCGCTCGATTACCAGGCGTGCGATGACAAGGTCTGCTTCAACCCCGCGCGCATTCCGTTCAGCTTCACGCTCCAGCTGAATCGGCTAGGGGGCTAGGGATCAGGGATCAGGGATCAGGGATCGAGGCGCGACGCCCTAGCCCCTAATCCCTGTTCCCTAACTTTTGCTTACTTCTTGCGCTTCGCGGCTTTCTTTGGCGCCTGCTTTTTTGGCGCCTTTTTCTTTTTGGTGGTCTTCTTCTTCGCGGCCGCCTTCACCTTCGTGCTCTTCTTCTTCGTGGCCTTCACTTTGGCGACCTTCTTCTTAGCAGCCGGCTTCTTTTTCGTGGCGCGTTTAGCGGTCTTGTTCTTCTTCGTGTTCTTCGTGGCGGCTGTTTTGGCAGCGGGATTCAACGAGTGCACGCTGAACACCGCGCCCTGAGGATCCATCCCTTGCGCGATCCAATCGCCGGCGGGAACTTCCCTCGGACCGTTGATGATCGTGCCGCCATTCGCCATCGCCGCTGCGGCAGCGGCCTTCGCATCCTTCACCATCGCATACGGCATCCATGCAGCCGGCGCGCCCGGTGGCGGCTGCATGATGCCGCCGTTCGAAACGCCGCCGCCGCGTCCGAACATCTGGTAGAGCCCCATCTCGCCCATGTCGAGGGCGGACGTTTTCTCCCAGCCGAAGATCGCACTGTAGAACGTCCACGCGCGGTCCGGATTCGGCGTGTAGAGCTCAAACCACGAGAAATCACCGACGCCGCCGCGCTTGGGGCCGGGCCGATTTGCCGGCGGCTGGAAGATGCCGAACACCGCGCCATACGGATCGGCAACGACCGCGAACCTGCCGCCGTCGGGGATCTCTGCCGGCTGCTTGATGACGCGTCCGCCGAGCTGCGCGATGCGCATCGCTGTTGCTTCGACGTCGGGTGTGCCGACGTACATCAACCAGTGCGGCGGCGCGCCGCCCTGCTGCGCATCAGCGGGCAGTTGCATCATGCCCGCGACACCCACGCCTGCGGCGGTGTTGAAGATCTTGTACGAGCCATCGGGCGAGAACGGCACCGTCGTCCAGCCCACGACGTTTCTGTAAAACGATTCAGCGGCGCTCGTGTCGGTGGTCATGAGTTCGCACCACACGAACGATCCCAGGAGTGTCTCTGCCATGGGGGGAATGCTAACCCAGGGTAGGGATTAGGGATTAGGGACTAGGGACTAGGGACGGGGATCAGGGTAGTCGCCGCTCAGGCGGCGACCGTCAGCAGCGTGCCGATGAACGTCGTCAGCAGCCAGAGTGCGAGGCTGATGATGGAGGTGATCTTTAGGCGTTGCCAGGCGGCGGATTCGTCCTGTGCCGCGGCGGTGCCGGCGACTCGCAGGATCGCGCCGTTGGCGAGCAGGGCGGTGAACACGGCGATCTTCATCCAGAACACTTTCGAACCGAGGAAGGTGTCGAGGTCGGCCGTGGTCATCAACACGCCGCTCACCGTGGCGACGGCGAGGGCGGCGATCACCGTCCGATGAGCGCCATGCAGCTGGCGCAGCGCGAGCGCGCGCGTTTCGCCGGCGTTGCGCACCGCCCGGAACACCTGGCGGTCGAGCGAAATCGCCAAGCCGCCCCCGACCATCGTCGCAGCGATATGCAGGTACTTGATCGTGACCGAGACGGCCTGATGGTCGCTGTAGTAGCCCTGCCAGCTATTGGCCGCTGTCGTAATGAATTCAGGAGTCGCCATCGATCAGTTTCCAAACAGCATGATCAGGTAGCCCGTTGTCGCAACGGCGATCGAGGTGATCGCGACGCTCTTGTGCAGGCTCTGATTGCCGCCGCCGTCGTTGGTCGGCGCAAGCAGCCCCGTTGCCATGAAGCCGGCATCCGCGCCGAGCATCAACATGCCGTGCAACACGCGCAGGCCGCGCTTGGTCGGATCGTTGCGGCTCTCCCAGAGATTCCACAGGCCAGTCACGCTGTTCACGCCAAACAATCCGACCATCGACGTAGCGATCGCCGCGTGAGTGGCGCGCACCGGCTCTCCGCCTTCGCGCTCTTCGAGCTTGGTGCCAAGGTAATACTGCGCGGCGAACAGCGGCAGCGTGGCGTAGCTGGCGATGCGGTGGATCTTGGCCCGCACGCCGTAGGCTTCGCTGTAGGTGACCGCGGCCGTGCGTTGCTCAGCGGTGCTGTTGAGCATGGCCGGAGTCACGGATGCGAGCAGTGACTCTTTCGGCGCAGCCACGTCATCCGCGTCCTGCGTAAAGGTGACCTGCCAGGCGCGTGTCGATCGCAGCGGCGCATCCGTCGCGGGCGCATCAGCCCCGAACGACCACCCGGTACCGGCGGCGTGCGCGTTGCTGGCGAACGCGGCAGCGATCGCGAGGTTCGTGAACAGTAAACGCATCCGATTCATTGCGATCGCTCCTATCGATTCTCTTGCGCCTGGAAATCCACAACCCAGCGCCGCACGAGCGCCGCCTTGGCCGCGCGGTCGCCGCTCCATTCGCGATACATCGATCCGCCCGATTGCGACACGCGCACGAGCGTGGACTGCGCGCTGCCGGCGCGCACCTCACGCATCACGCTCGCATAGCTGCTGAGGTCAACGCGCCCGTTCGCGTTGCGCGTGTTGTGGCAGCGCACGCAATCACTATCGAGAATGGGTTTGATGTCGAGGGTGTATCCCAGTGTCGTCGCGCCACCGGGATTGGTCGGATTACTGCCGCCGATCGTCACCGGAGTCGGTGAGGTCGGTCCGCCAGGACCATCGCCGCAGCTCCACGACAACGCGGCCACGGCTGCTACTAACGCCATTCTGACTTTCACCGGACAGACCCTCCGCACCCATTCTGCAAGGCGCGGGCCATCTCAACTATTAGAATTTTGAGACATTCGAGCCCTCTGAGGCGTGCATCGTGGACCCTCGGGATGGCACTGTCACTGTTAGAGTGCGTTGATGCGTCCTGCGGTCGTGCACGTTACCGGCATACGGAAAGCCTACGGTTCGACCGTGGCCGTCGACGATGTGTCTTTTGACGTCGAGGCTGGGAAAATTTTCGGACTCATCGGTCCGAACGGCGCCGGCAAGACGACGACGATGGAGTGCATCGAGGGGCTGAGGCAACCGGATCGCGGATCGATCTCGGTGCTGGGGCTCGATCCCATCCGCGATGCCAAGGCGCTGCAGTTGCGCGTTGGTGTGCAGCTGCAGGAGGCGCAGCTGCAGAAGCGCATCAAGGTGTGGGAGGCCCTCGACCTGTGGGCGTCTTTGTATCCGAGCCCCGTCGATCCGTCGCGGCTGCTCGATCAGCTCGGCCTCGCCGACAAGCGCGACGCGTGGTTCATGAACCTGTCGGGCGGCCAGAAGCAGCGGCTGTTCATCGCGCTCGCCCTCATCAACGATCCTGAGCTCATCTTCCTCGACGAGCTGACGACTGGCCTCGATCCGCAGGCGCGCCGCACGATCTGGGAGCTCGTGCGCGGCATTCGCGATCGCGGTAAGACCGTGTTCATGACGACGCACTTGATGGAGGAGGCGGAGCGGCTCTGCGATCGCGTGGCGATCATCGATCACGGCCGCATCATCGACATCGACTCTCCGGCGGGTCTCGTCGCGAAGCACTGTCCCGAGCGCACCGTGCTGCTCACGACTGGGAGAGATGACGCCGTTGCTCACTTCGAATCGATTCGCGGCGTTCGATCGGTGACGAGGGAAGAGCGGCAGTATCGCATCGAGGGAAGCGGTGACGCGTTTATCAGCGACGTGATCGGCTGCGTGGCCGAGCACCGCATTCCCGTGGGCGACTTCCGCACGGTGATGCCGAGCCTGGAGGACGTGTTCCTCCGCGTGACGGGTCACTCGATTCGAGATTGAGATGCGCGCCCTCCTGAAACTCGCCTGGCTCGAAACCAAGATCTTCGCGCGGGAGCCGCTCGGGCTGATCGGTGCGCTGATCCTCCCGACCGTGATCGTCGTCGGCATCGGCCGCACGATGGGCGGCGCGTCGCCTGCCTCGCGCATCGGCGAGTTCGTGTCGATCGACCTCCCGGTCTTTGCGGCCATCACCGCCGCCTTGAACGCGGTGCTGTCGCTCGTGACGATCGTGTCGATTTACCGTGAGGGCGGGATCCTCAAGCGCTTGCGCGCGACGCCGCTGCGCCCGACGACGATCCTCGGCGCGCATGTGCTCGTGAAGATCGCGATGACGCTCGTGACGCTGGTGCTGATGATGATCGCCGGCCGCCGCGTGCTGGGGCTGCACTTCGATGCGCGATCGGCGTCGTTCATGCTGGCCGCGCTCGTGAGCATGGCGAGCATCGTGTCGATCGGCTTCCTGATCGCGAGCGTCGTGCCGACGGCGCGCTTCGCGCAGCCGATCGGCGCCTTCGTGCTGTATCCGATGCTGATCCTGTCAGGCGTGTTCTTTCCGGTGTCGGACCTGCCGCCGTGGCTCAACGCCATCGTGCACGCGCTGCCGTTCACGTATGCGGTGTCGCTGCTGCGAGGGATCTGGTTAGGGCAGCCGTGGGCTGCGCACATGATGGATGTGGCGGCGCTCGCGGTCTTCGCGGCGGTGCTTACTGCTGCGGCGTCGCGGCTTTTCCGTTGGGAATAGCGGCGTTGGCGACCGCATGCGCGATCTCGTCGGACATCGCGCTCGAGCGGTAGCCTTCCGCGCTGGCCATGGCGACGAGCAACTGCGTGAGGCGCTCCTGCTCGAGGTCCGTAATCGTCGTCTTCGGATCGATCGGCGTGCGCGCCACGATCTCGGCGCCGTAGCCGTTATTGCTCCAGCGCTTCAACGCGCT
>CAZBYY010000202.1:0-6755 GCA_964495855.1 uncultured Acidobacterium sp.
GCGCACGCGCGCACGCTGCGTCTGGCCGATGGGCCCGACGAGGTCCACCTGGAAACCATCGCGAAGCTCGAACTGCGCCGAGACGCGCGTTAGCGGTCGCTCACGAGCGACCACGCCTTGTCGGCAATCACCCGCGCGGCCGCCCCCCGTTCGAGCGCGTAGCTCGATGCGGCATTGCCTTGCAGCCCCCGCGCGTAGACGCCTTGCAGGATGCTCGCGAGCCTGAACATCGAAAACGCGAGGTAGAAGCTCCAATCCGGAATCCCGTCACGTCCGGTGTGCCTGCAATACGCAGCGACGAACTCCTGCTCGCTCGGCATTCCCGATCGGTCCTCGTCGGCCTGCTGGACGAGGCCAAGCGCTTCCGGTGGCAAGTGATACGTCAGGCAGTTGTAGGCCAGGTCAGCCAACGGGTGGCCGAGCGTTGAGAGCTCCCAGTCGACGACGGCGACGATCATGGGCTTGGTCGGATGAAAGATCAGGTTTTCGACGCGATAGTCACCGTGCACGATCGCCGCATCGTCACCCGGCGGGATGTTCGCGGGCAGCCATTCCATCAGGCGATTCATCGCCGCGATGTCGTCGGTCCTTGCCGAGATGTATTGCCGGCTCCAGCGCGCGATCTGCCGCTCGTAGTAATTGCCCGGCCGGCCGAAGTCGCCGAGGCCGATCGACTCGGCATCGACATGGTGCAGTGTCGCGAGCACGGCCGCCATCTGCTCGTACATCTGCGCGCGATCCGAGGACGACACGCCCGGCAGGTGCGGCTGCCGGAACACGCGGCCGTTGACGCAATCCATGACGAAGAACGGCGTGCCGATGACGGAGGCGTCATCGCACATCAGCAGCGTGACCGGCACCGGCACGTCGGTCTCGGCGAGCGCGGTCATGACGCGGTACTCACGATCGATCGCATGCGCCGACGGCAGCAGGCGGCCGGGCGGCTTCTTCCGCAGCACGTAGTCGCCGCTGGCCGCGCGCAGTTGATACGTCGGATTCGACTGGCCGCCTTCGAACTGCCGAATGTCCAGCGGTCCGCGAAAGCCGTCGAGGTGCGCGATCAGGTACCGCTCGAGCGCGTCACGATCGAGCTCATGTCCGCGACGAATCTCCGTCGTCGGTCCCAGTCGAGCGTCCATTCCTACGGCACGGCAATCGAATCGCCCGGGCGCAGCGGCGTGTGCTTCGGCAACCGGCGCACGTTCGTCGCCTGTTCGAAGCTGTAGGCCAGCGACAGCAAGCGCGATTCGCTGAACAGCGGCCCGAGCAGCGACATGCCGACAGGTAGGTCTTCGGTCGTGAAGCCGGCAGGCACGATCGCTTCCGGGAAGCCGGAGAGGTTGGCGAGATTCGATCCGGACGCCGACGTGCCGCCGGGCGGGTCTGGCGGCGCCGAGATCAACGCCGGCCGGCGCGACGCGGTTGGATACGCAATCGCATCGAGTTTCTCGGCCGCGAAGATACCGGCCATCACCGAACGCACGAGCGGCATGCCGTGATCGCGCACCGAGGTGTATTGGTAGTCATTGAGCGTGCCGCTCTTCGACTCACGGAGCATGAGCGTCCATCGGCCGGGATTTGGGCTGGCCCCATCCGGCCGGGGTGCGTTCATCTCGCGCGCACGCTCAATCAGCTCGTTGATGTTCTTCGGGTACTTCGGACCGGTCGCCTTGAGGTACTCGGCAATCTGCACCACGAATTCGGGATAGCGAATCGCGTTGTAGAACTCGCCCTTCGCTTCGAGGAGCCACTTCGGCACGCGCACGTCCACGAGCGTCGCGCCCTGCTTGCGCATCGCCGAGAGCGCCGCTTCCATCGCCCAGTCCACGTCCTCGTCCTGGCCGAAGAAATCGCGCGCCACGCCGATGCGTGCGCCCTTGAGCGCGTCCGCCTTGAGGCCCTGTGTGTAATCCGCCGATGCATGCCCCTCCCCTGCCCTGGTCGCCGGATCCGCCGCATCGACGCCGGCGATCACGCTCAACACCGTGGCCACGTCGGCGACATGACGCGCCATCGGACCAACCGTGTCGAAGCTCAACGCGAGCGGAATCACGCCGTCCCGGCTCACGAGGCCCATCGACGTCTTGAGCCCGGCGATGCCGTTGTTGGTGGACGGACCTCGGACCGATCCACCCGTGTCGGTGCCGAGACCGGCCATCGCAAACGCCGCGGCCACCGATGCGCCGCTGCCGCCTGACGATCCGCCGGGCGTGCGCAGCAGGTCATGCGGATTCAGGATCTGCCCACCGAGCGAACTGTGCGCCGCACCCGAGGCAAATTCCGAGAGGTTGGTCTTCGCGATGATGACCGCGCCGGCCGCACGCAGCTTCTTCACTACGAATGCATCGTCTGGAGGGACCCAGCCTTCGAGCATCACCGAACCGCCGGTCGTCGGCAGGTCGGCCGTGTCGATGTTGTCCTTGATCACGATCGGAATGCCGTGCAGTGGCGATCGTGGCCCTTTCGTCTTTCGCTCCGCATCGAGCGCGCGCGCCGTCTCGATCGCCTTTGGAGTCACGGTGATCACCGCCCGGATCGACGGCCCCTTGCGATCGTAAGCATCGATGCGCGCCAGAAACTTCTGAACGAGCTGTTCGGAGGTCAGCGTGCCCTTGGCAAACGCCGCATTGACGTCGGCGATCGTGACGCTGTCGAGATCGACGGTGCGCTGCGCCGACACCGGTACAAGAAGGACGGCGCAGGCGAGGAGGGCGAGCGCAGTCGGGAGGAAACGTCTCATGGCGCGACACTCTATCTCATTCGTCGCGGCATAGGTTTTGCTGAACGGCTATCGAATCCATTCCCATGTCATATTGAATGGACAACGACAGGAGACTCGCAATAATGACATTTGTCACAAAGTCGGCGGTGATCGCGCTGTTCGCCACCGCTATTCCCGCAGCGGCGTTCGCCCAGGGCGGGCGCCTTACGCTTTCGTTCGCCCCCGCCGTCGCCACAGCGTCCGGCGATTCCGAGCTCGCGGTCGCCGGTACCGTCGGCTATCGCGTCACCAATCACTTCTCATTTGAAGGCGACGTCACGTGGATCGATGCGGCGGCCGGCGGCTTCCGCAATCGCCGGTTCGACATGGATCCGCGTGTCAACGCCGGTTCATTGAACACCGTGTTGCAGGGCCTCGGCACGATGTTCGGCGGCGCCAATGGACGCAATCCGTTGCCGACGATGAACATCGGCACCGCGCTCGCGAATCGCCCGGGCATGCAGACCAACACCATGCCGAACGTGACGGATCGCTTTGCCGCATCCACCAATGGCTCGACGTGGATCGGGACGATGGGCGCGCGATACGAGCCGACGGTGCAAACGGCACGCTTCCGGCCGTACCTGTCGGCCGGCATCGGCATCAACTACACCGATCAAAAAATCTCGCTTGCTCGCACGGCCACGATGCCGGCAGTGAACGACTCGATGTCGCGGAGCGGCATGGCGTTCAGCGCCGGCGGCGGCGTGACGATCAAGCTGGTGAACGCGCTGTGGCTTGGCGCGGACGCCAAGTACTTTCGGCTGTCGCGCGATCGCGACCTGATGCGTCTCGGCGGCGGCGTGACCTTCAAGTTCTAGCCGCCCTCGTCTTCGGCTCGCATGGTGAGTTCGGCTACTATTCAGCCGGAGCTTCACCATGCGAGCCACTCTGCTTCGATTTCTCCTGCCAGCCGGCGTCGCTCTGGCGATCGCCTTTCCATCCGCGCAGTCTCCATCGGCTGTCTCGATCGACGCGCTGATGGCGACGCCGTTTCTCACCGATCTCACCGCGGCACCGGTCGGCGGGATGATCGCGTGGGTGTCGAGCAAGAGCGGCACGAACAACATCAATGTCGCCGCCGCACCGGACTATCAGTGGCGCGCCGTGACGAACTACACCGGCGACGACGGCCTGTTGATCACCGAGCCGACGTTCACGAGCGACGGGAAGATGATCGCGTTCGTGCGCGGCGACCGGGCAAACCGCCAGGGTGAATCGCCCAACCCGTCGCAGCTCCAGGAAGGGACGGAGCAGGCGGTGTTTGCCGTCGCGACCAGCGGCGGCGCGCCGAAGCGGCTGGGCACCGGCAGCGGCATCGTCGCCTCGCCGCGTGGCGAGCGCATCGCGTGGGTATCGCGCGGGCAGATCTGGAGCGCAGACCTCGCGACGACCGATGCACCGGCGCGCCTGGTCAACGCGCGCGGCAGTGCCTCCGGCCTCAAGTTTTCTCCTGACGGTTCGATGCTCGCCTTCACGAGCGGCCGAGGCACGCATAGTTTCATCGGCGTGTTTACGATCGCATCGAAGGAGCTGCGCTACCTCGACCCGTCGCTCGATCGTGACGGCAACGCGGCGTGGTCACCTGATGGCACGCGCATCGCGTGGATCCGCCAGTTCGCTGCACCGCCGGCGAAGATGTTCTCGCCGCACCGCGAGACGGATGAGCCGTTTGCCATCCGCGTCGCCAACGTGAAGACCGGCGAAGCGAAGCAGGCGTGGAAGGGCGACAAGGGCTACGGCAGCGTGTTCCAGGGCGTGCAGTCGGAGAGCCAGCTATCGTGGGGCGCCGGCGATCATCTCGTGTTCCCGTGGGAGAAGGATGGCTGGCTGCATCTCTACTCGGTGCCGGCCTCGGGCGGCACGGCCACCTTGCTCACGCCCGGCAACTTCGAAGTCGAGTACGTGACTGCCTCTGAAGACGGCAAGCGCATCATCTACAACTCGAACCAGGACGACATCGATCGCCGACACGCGTGGATGGTGCCCGTCGACGGATCGTCGAAGCCAGCGCGGATTTCAGTCGGTCAGGGCATCGGCAGCGAGTGGCAACCAGTACTCACGAGTGATGGCGCCGCCGCGATGCTGCGTGCCGAAGCCAGCGTTCCGGCGCACGTGGTCGTGGTGAAGGACGGCGGTCCCGCCAAGGCGATTCACGAGACGCCATTCGACCTGCCGCTCGTGACACCGCAGCAGGTGATCCTCACCGCCGCTGACGGCATGCAGATCCACGGACAGTTGTTCGTGCCGAAGGATGTCAAGGCGGGCGAGAAGCGCCCTGGGTTGATCTTCTCCCACGGCGGATCGCGACGCCAGATGCTGCTCAACTGGCACTATCTCTACTACTATCGCAACGCGTATGCGATGAATCAGTGGCTCGCGAGCCAGGGCTACGTCGTGTTGTCGGTGAATTACCGCAGCGGCATCGGCTACGGCCTCGAATTCCGCGAAGCGCTCAAGCAAGGCGCCACTGGCGGCGCGGAGTTCAACGACGTGATGGGCGCGGGCCTGTACATGAAGAGCCGCGCGGATGTTGATCCGGCTCGCATCGGCGTATGGGGTGGATCGTACGGCGGCTATCTCACGGCGATGGCGTTGTCGCGCGCGTCGGACATGTTTGCCGCCGGCGTGGACTTCCACGGCGTGCACGACTGGAACCAGGGCATTCGCACCTTCCAGCCGGAGTACAACGTGCTCGACGATCCGGACTTTTCGCGCACCGCGTTTGCCGCGTCGCCGCTCGCGCGCGTGGACACGTGGAAGTCGCCGGTCCTGCTGATTCACGGCGACGATGATCGCAACGTGTCGTTCATTGAATCGATCAACCTGATCACCGAACTGCGCAAGCGCAACGTCGAGGTCGAGCAACTGGTGTTCCCGGACGAGGTGCACGACTTCCTGAGGAGCCAGGATTGGGTGCGCGCCTACAAGGCGACCGCGGATTTCTTCAACCGGCGGCTGCGCGCCCGCCCGATCGGAACGCAACGGCCGTAGAACCCTCCCAATTTCCGGCCTTTTCGCCATAGCTCCGGACGGGGTTCCTCATTCGGGGAATACGCACGTTCCGCTGGTTGGGGGTATAACACCCCCACCGGCACATCATGCCCCCGGAAGCCGGAGCCCTCATCGGCGTCTACGAGCTGATCGCCCCGCTCGGTAGCGGCGGGATGGGCGATGTGTATCGCGCCCGCGACACCAGACTCGGCCGCACCGTCGCCATCAAGTTCATCTCTCGCGAACTGCACGGCAACGCAACCGCCGAAGCGCGACTCGACCGCGAGGCGCGGCTCGCCTCCTCGCTCAATCACCCCGGTATCGTCACCGTGTTCGACGTCGGCCGTCATGACGACGTGCCGTATGTGGTCATGGAGTTCATCGACGGCCGGTCGCTTGCCGCAGCACTTGCCGACGAGCGGTTGCGCGTGCGCGAGGTGGTTGACATCGGCCTTCAGATCGCCGACGCGCTCGCGTCCGCTCACGATGCGGGCATCGTGCATCGCGATCTCAAGCCGCAGAACGTGATGCTGACCGTGGATCGACGAGTGAAGATCGTCGACTTCGGACTCAGCAAGATCACGGCGCCCGCCTCCGCTACCGACGCTACGATCAGCATCGCCGACGGCATCACGGCCGACCACGCGGTGCTCGGCACCGCCGGTTACATGGCGCCGGAGCAGGTGCTGTCGCAGCACGCGGATGGCCGCGCCGACCAGTTCGCCCTGGGCGCGATTCTCTACGAAATGCTCAGCGGCCGCCGCGCATTTCGCCGCGACACGCCGTTCGAAACGATGACCGCAATCGTGCAGGACGATCCGCCGCCGCTGTCGCAGCTGCGGGGTGATGTGCCACCGGCGCTCATCGCGATCGTCAATCGCTGCCTGGCCAAGCGGCCGGAAGACCGCTATGCCTCGACGCGCGACCTGGCGCGCGACCTCCGCGACGTCAGCGAACAAGTCGTGGCAGACACGCGATCGTCGCCTGGCGCAGCGCGACC
>CAZBYY010000203.1:0-6748 GCA_964495855.1 uncultured Acidobacterium sp.
CTCGGCGCGAACAGCAGCGCGGTGAACAGCACGTGCGCCGCGAAGCGCAGCCAGTTCTCGGCGCCCGCCCGCGACGCATCATCGCGGAACTTCGCGTGGGCCACCCACGCCGCCCAGTTCGTGATCCGGGCGTCGCGACGATCCATGAGGTATCGATCGACATCGAACGTGAAGTCGGCGCACAGGCCGCACGGAATCGGCTTGGCGCCGAACGATTCGAAGTTGGTGATGTTGACGGCGCTCGTGAGCGGCGCCTGCCGCTTGCTCAACTTGAGCAGGTACTCGTATGACGTCACGTCGAAGCCCGGCACCGCGAACACCAGCTCTCCGCGCGCGTTGCGGCGGGAGAAGACTTCCGGCATCAGCCACGGCAGCAACTCGGACAGCGCGTCGGAAAATCCGTAGCGCATGTTGGGGATGTCGGGATCGTCGGGAAGGCTGGGCCCTGATGATTCGACCAGCTCGGCGCCGAGCCGGTCGCGCAAGACGGTCTTGATCTCCTTGTCGAGCCGGTCGACGATGGCGGCATCGTTCGGCGTGCGCTTCACCATGAATTCCCGCAGGATGCCGATGCGGACGCCGCGCAGCGGCTTCGCGTCGGGGCGGACCGCTGCATCGGTCGTGACGAAGCCTGCGTAGGGCCGCTCCGATACCAGCGACTTTGCAATCGCGGTGAACGGATCGCGCGGATCGTAGTAGCCGTCAACCGGATCCTTCAACGCATCGAGAACGCGCGCCGCATCCGCGAGCGTGCGCGCGTGCACCCCCGCCCGGTCGTTGAACCACTGATAGCCAATGCCGCCGTTGTCGGGCAGCAGGCCCTTGGTCGTGAGCAGCGTGGCGATGCCGTTGCGTGATGCCGGTCCCTGGCACGATCCTCCCGATTGCTCGCAGATGCCGATCGTTACGAGGTTGGCCGCCACCGCGACACCCGACCCGCTGCTCGATCCGCGGGGCACACGCTCGGTGTCGTACGGATTGCACGGCTGTCCTCCCCATGCGCCCAGCGCCTGCTGGCCCTGGACGAAATTGGTGCGGGGCTTGGCCTCGCCGCCGGGATCGCCGGGACCGCCGTTGAACTCGTGCGCGACGGACTTGGCGTAGATGATCGCGCCCTTGGCTCGCAGGCGGGCGACCACCGTGGCGTCGACTGGCGGCACGTCCATCGCGAAGTCCACGTCGTTGTTCGCCGTGGTCCGCATGTCTTTGGTGTCGAACGGGTCTTTGATCGCGGTGGTGATGCAGTACATCGGCATCGCAGCGAGGTCGGGTTGGCTGCCGTACTGCGCATCGAGCTCGGCGGCGCGTTCGAGCGCGTCCGGTTGCCGGCGGAAGGCTTCGCACTGCGGCGGCGCGTCCGCGGGCAACGGCCCGCGTGACGGGTGCATGTCGAACGCGCCCTTGCACGTGACCGATCGCTCGCCGCGGATGTTCAAGGTCTCGAGGGCATTCACCTGGCCGGCATTCGGAATGCCGACACGCATGCCCATCTGCGCGACGACCGACGGATCGGAAACAGTACGCTCCATGCGGCCGAAGTCGAGCGGCAGCCCGCGGTACTGATCGAGGTCTGGAAAGATCGTCGACGCCTTCACCGTCTTCGTCGGGAAGGTCAGCGCCGCGCCGGCGCGAACATAGCCCCGGGCGGGTGCGACGTCGGTGCCGTTTGTTGTGACGAGCGCGGTGCAGACGCCGTTGTATGCCTTTGCGCGATCGATATACGCCTGGACCACTTGCCGACAGGTCGTCTGGCCTGAGGTGATGGCCTCGTGAACGCCTGCGATGGTGGCCTCCTCGACGTGGAAGCGGCCGCGGTCCTGCGCCCCCGGCTTCGCGAGCGCGGCGAGAAGGATGGCGATCGCAATCAGTGGTCGTCGCATCCGCGGACTCTACACCAAACTGTCGGTGTCGCCGACGCTGGAAGGCCGCTTTCCGCGAATGCTTAAGACCGGTAGGTACGATGGCGCCCTGTGCACGCTGCGCGAGTGCACCGTGTTCTCGAGCCGGGAGGGGTGGTGCGGATCGTGCTCGCCCGTTGCTCAGTGCTTGTGGAGTCTGGTGTTGATATCTGGCCAGAACTCCTTGAGCACGTTCGACAGGCCGTCCCACATCATCTGCAGCCCCATCCGCGTCGCCGTCGCGGATGCCGTGCGCTCTGACTTGCGATAGTAGGCATTCGACAGTGTCGAGGCGAGCGCCGTGCCGCCGAGTTCCGAGACGTTCAACTGCATGTGCCCGTTGTCTCCGTGCGACACGAGCGTTCGCGTCAGGGCGTAGGCAGTGCGGGTGAGCGCATGACCATCGGGATGGCGGTAGTAGCGCGGATCCTGCCCGAGAAGCGACGGCAGGGCCGCGGACGTCAGCAGGTTCCCCACGACATCGTCCGTGAACGACGCCGCGTACTGGTGCGTGTATCCCTTGATGCCGCCGCCGTAGGTCAGGTGTGTCGCCGACATGATGCCGACGAGCGGATACACGAACGGGTCGAACGTGTTGCGGGACGCGGCCGCGAACTTCTGGCTGCTCGTGAGCGGGTGCTCGCCCGGCTTGCCGTCCGTCGTGAGGTAATTCGGCAGCACGCCGAACATGTGATTCGACGTCTCGGCCGGCGGATCCGAGGCCTCGGGCTCGGACCACTGTGCTGTGACCACTGCGGGCGTTGCGACCGCGAGCAAGACTTGAAGCAGTGCGTGCGCAACCGGAAGGGCGGACCAACGGAACATTTGCCAGTGACTACTCGCTGCAAGGCCCCGGCGTTTATCTGCCACCAACTTGTCACAGGTCGGGCGCGGACGGCCCTCTTCGCGGAAGTCTGACCAGAACCTGCGAAGGGCTCATCGGCGGAAGACGTGATAGATGGACAACGCGGCGATGCGCGTGACAGCACTCGGTTCGCCCTGGGCGTCCTCGCAGGGCCCTGCCGCGCTCAGGAGATGGCGAGCCCGGTACTCGGCACCGGGCACCGCGCGCTGGTAAGATTCTGCGGATATGGCCACTGCCGAAAAGCCGAAAGCGGGTCTCGAAGACATCGTCGCGACCTCGTCACGTATTTGCTACCTCGATGGCGATCGCGGCGTGCTCGCGTATTGCGGGCATGACATTCACGATCTCGCAAGGCACGCGACGTTCGAAGAGACGTGCTACCTGCTATGGCATGGCCGCCTGCCGAATCGCGCCGAGCTCGGCGACCTGCAGTCGCAGCTCGCCGCCGCGCGGCCGCTGCCGGAGCCGATCCTTCGCTTCATGAAGATGCTGCCGCCGTCCGATGGCATGGACGCGCTGCGCACGCTGACCTCGCTGCTCGGTCACTACGATCCCGATGCGCACGACAACTCGCTGCAGGCCGCCTATCGAAAAGCGGTTCGCCTCACCGGGCAGATCGCGAGCATCGTCGCCACGTGGGGGCGCATGCAGGAGGGCGGCGGTCCGATCGCGCCAGATCCGGCGATGGGGCACGCGGCGAACTTCCTCTACATGCTCTTCGGCCGACGTCCCAACGCGACCGAGATCCGCGCGATGGACATCGCGCTCACGCTTCACGCCGATCACGAGCTCAACGCATCGACGTTTGCGGCGCGTGTTGCCGCCGCGACGCTGACCGACATGCACTCCGCGGTCGTCGCCGGCATCGGCACGTTGAAGGGACCGCTGCACGGCGGCGCCAACGCCGAAGTGATGAAGATGCTGATCGAGATCGGCCAGGACGCGCCGGCCGAGCGCATCGACGCGTACATCAAGGGCAAGCTGTCGAGGAAAGAAAAGATCTCCGGCTTCGGCCATCGCGTCTACAACACCGAAGACCCGCGCGCTACGCACTTGCGCAAGATGTCCAAGGAGCTGGGGCAGAAGGCCGGCAATACGCGCTGGTATGAAATGAGCGAGCGGATCGAAGGGTTGATCAAGAGCGAGAAGAAGCTCTATCCGAACGTCGACTTCTATTCCGCGTCGACGTATTACACGATGGGCATCGCCATCGACCTGTACACGCCGATTTTCGCGGTTTCCCGCATCAGCGGCTGGACGGCGCACGTCCTGGAACAGCTCGGGAACAACCGCCTGATTCGCCCCCGGGCGGAGTACACTGGACCGTCGTATCCGCAAACCTGGATTCCGCTGGACAAGAGGTGAAGATGTTCCGGACGCTCCCTGTCGTCGCCGTGCTCGCTGTCTCGCTCATGACTCCGGCCTTCGCGCAGACGAAGCCTGCGCCGGCCAACCCGCTGACGCAAGCGCTGCAAAGCTCGTGGACCTCGGCCAAGCGCAACATGCGCCGGTCCGCCGACGTGATGCCCGAAGCGAAATACGCGTTCAAGCCCGTCGACAGCGTCCGCACGTTCGGCGCCATCCTCGCGCACGTGGCGGGTGCGACCTACGAATTCTGCGCAGCGGCGAAAGGGGAGAAGTCGCCGCATAGCGAAGACGAGTTCGAGAAATCCGCGAAGACCAAAGCCGATATCGTCAAGGCGCTCGATGCCTCGATCGCCTATTGCGATGACGTTTACAAGACGCTGGACGATGTGAAGGCGATGCAGATGGTGGGCGGCGCGTTCGGCGGCCCGTCAGCGGCGCGCGCCGCCGCGCTGATCGGCAACACCAATCACTTCAACGAACACTACGGCAACATCGTCACGTACCTGCGGATCAACGGCCTCGTGCCGCCCAGTTCCGCGCCGTCGCAGCAGTGAACGTAACGTCACACGTCGTCGTCTAACAGCACTCAGGAGAGTCAGATGAGGAAGTACTTCGTCGTTGCGCTTGCGGCACTTGCTGGCGCGGTCGTGTGGTCGGGCAGTACGGTCACGGCGGAACAGGCGGCGGCGTCGTCGCCGGCCGCCCCGACATTCAACAAGGACATCGCGCCGATCCTCTACGCGAACTGCACGACGTGCCATCGCGCCGGCGAGATTGCGCCGATGTCGTTGATGACCTACAAGGATGCGCGCCCGTGGGCCAAGTCGATCGGTAACAAGGTCGCCGATGGGACCATGCCGCCGTGGCACGCCGATCCGCAGTACGGCAAGTTCAAGAACGAGCGCCGCCTCACCGATGCGCAGAAGGCGACGATTGCGAAGTGGGTCGCCGCCGGCGCGCCCGAAGGCAATCCGGCCGACCTGCCTCCGGCCCCCGCTTACAGCACCTCGGAGTGGAACATCGGCAAGCCCGACGTCGTGCTGTCAATGCAGGAGGACTACCCGATCCCCGCGACCGGCGACGTGCCGTACCAGTACTTCGAAGTGCCCGCGAACTTCGCCGAGGATCGCTACATCCAGGCCTGGGAGATCAAGCCTGGTGATCGCGCTGCCGTGCACCACATCATCGTGTCCACGCGCGCGCCGAAAGAGATCGCCGATCAGCAGATGAAGCAGATGCAGCAGGCGGTGATGCAGCGCTTCCTGGCGCCGAAGGCCGCGCCGGGCGCGGCGGCGCCGCAGCGTCCGCTGCCGCTGCTGACGTTTGCGTGCTGCACCGACATTCCCGCAGGGCAGACCGGTGGCCCGCCGCTGCCGAAGGATCAGCAGAAGCCGCTCGGCCCCAACGACCGTCCGCGTCCGCCGGGTACGGGTCCGTCCGTTGGTGGATACGTGCCCGGCAATTCCGTCCGGACCTTCCCGGAAGGCACGGCGATGCGCCTGCCGGCTGGCTATTCGCTCGTGTTCCAGATGCACTACACGACCTACGGCAAGGCGACGACCGATCGATCGAAGGTGGGGCTGAAGTTTGCGACGACCAAGCCGTCGATCGTGCTCAACACCACGACCATCATCAACGGCTCGCTCGACATTCCGGCGCAGGCCGCCAATCACCAGGTCGACGCCGACGTGACGGTCAACCGCGACATCATGCTCTACAGCATGGTGCCTCACACGCACGTGCGCGGCAAGCGGTGGATCTACGAGGCGACGTATCCCGATGGCAAGAAGGAAGTGCTGCTGTCGGTGCCGAAGTACGACTTCAACTGGCAGCACGAATACGTCTACGAGCAGCCGGTGAGGATACCGGCCGGCACCAAGATTCACGCCAGTGCGTGGTACGACAACTCACCCGCGAACAAGTCGAACCCAGACCCGACGAAGAACGTGAAGTGGGGCGACCAGACGTGGGAAGAGATGATGTACACCAGCATGACGTTCTTCCTCCCGCCGGCGCCGCAGACCGCCGCTCAGAAGTAGAACATTATCCAGACTTAATTTGAGTCATCGACAGCGAGGATTTCCAATCGCTGTCGATGACACCCGTTCGCCGGCGGCTGGTGTTCGCGTGCAGCGTGCTGGTGATTGCCGGCTCGCTCGTGATCGACATCCCATGGTCGACCGCCGCCCGGCAGGTCCGGCAATGGGATGCGAGCGAGATGGATCCGGCGGACTATCGCATCACCGCCGAGCATTTCTGGGGCGTCCGCTCCGATCCCAGTACCTACACGTACGGCCCGATGTGGCGCCCCGAGTGGGAGAGCTACCTGCTGACCGTGCCGTTTCGGCAAATCGGTACGGGCACGGCCTATGTGGTCGCCGGATGGCTTCGGCTTGGGCATGCGCCGCAGACGATCTCGGATGTGGCCAAGGCCGGTCACGCGCTCATACAAATCGAGAAGCTGGCCATGGCCCTCGGCCTGCTCGCGGTGTTCGCCGCGACGCTGGACGGATTTGGTGTGGTCGCGGCGTTCATCGTGCTGTTCGCCCTGGCGTTTCCCCCTCGCATGTGGCGGTTGACGGAAGACATGCTCACCGAGCCGCTGTTGCGCATTGTG
>CAZBYY010000204.1:0-6692 GCA_964495855.1 uncultured Acidobacterium sp.
TCACCGTCACGGGCGCTGCGCCCCTGATCGATACCTCGTCGGCCTCGACCGGCGCGGTGATCAGCTCGCAGCAGCTGAGCGCACTGCCGAGCGGCGGCCGTTCCGCGTTCCTCTTCGCCGTCACCGTCCCGACCGTCGTCGCCTCGGGTGACGCGCAGTTCAACCGCCAGCAGGACCAGACCAACGCCTCGCTGCTGTCGCTCGGCGGCGGCACGCGCCGCGGCAACAACTACCTCGTTGACGGCGTGCCGATCACCGACCTGCGCAACCGCGCGTCGGCGAACCCGTCGATCGAAGCGCTGGAAGACGTCAACGTCCAGGTGCACACCTACGACGCGGAAACCGGCCGCACCGGCGGCGGTATTTTCAACACCGCCGCGAAGTCGGGCGGCAATCGCTTCGCCGGGAGCGGCTTCTACCAGGCGCGTCCGAAGTGGGGCATGGCCAACAACTTCTTCTCGAAGCTGGCCAGCGTGCCGCTGCCGGATACCTACTTCCACCTCGGCGCCGGCGCGTTCGGCGGCCCGATTGCGAAGAACCGCACCTTCTTCTGGTTCTCGACGGAAGGCTACGGCTCGGACACGACCCGCAACGGTTCGCTGCGCTTCCCGACCGCGCGCGAGCGCAACGGCGACTTCTCGCAGTCGTTCGACGCCAACGGCAACCTGGTCGTGATCTACGATCCGCTCACCGGTGATGCCAACGGCAACGGCCGCCAGCCGTTCCCCGGCAACGTCATCCCGGCCAACCGCATCAGCTCGATCGGCCAGGCGATTGCCAAGACCTATCCGAATCCGCTGCGCGACGTGAGCAACGGCAGCGCGAACTTCGAAAGCACCGCGCAGATCGAAGACCGCGCCATCATGTATACCGGCAAGGTCGACCAGAAGTTCACCGACAAGATCTCGCTGTCGGGCTTCTATCTCTACAACCTGTCGAACGAGCCGTGCGCCAACTACTGGGAACCGGGCCTGACTGGCCCGCATCGCTACGCCGATCCGGGTGACTACATCCTGAAGCGCCGCGTCAGCGTCCTCGCGCTGAACAACACATGGCTGCCGTCGAACAACACGGTGCTCACGCTCCGCTACGGCCTCACGAAGTTCCGCGACGACGACACGTTGTCGATGGACTTCGATCCGGCGACGCTCGGGTTCTCGAGCAATTTCCTGAACCAGATGCAGATCAAGAAGTTCCCGAACATCACCGCCACTGATTACGGCGCCGCGGGCGCCATCGATCCGACCGATCGTAACTGGTGGTCGTGGAGCGCCAACGGCACGTTCACGCGCCTGGCCGGCAAGCACACGTTCAAGTTCGGCGGCGACTGGCGCACCATCGGCCTCGACACGCAGTCGTACGCCAACAGCGCCGGCACGTTGAACTTCGATCGCTTCTACACGTCGGCCAATCCGCTGGCCAACGGTGTGAACGGCGCGACGCCGTCAGGCAACGCGCTCGCCTCCTTGCTCCTCGGCTATCCGTCGGGCGATCCCGGCAACCAGAGCCGCCTGCAGATCTCGCGGCCGCTCAACGTGTTTGTGAACTACGCCGGCGGCTACGCGCAGGACGACTGGCGCATCAGCGCCAAGACGACCGTCAACCTCGGTCTCCGTGTGGAGCACGAGACCGGCTTGATGGAAAAGAACAACGCGTTTGCGGTCGCCTTCGATCGCACGCTGAACCCGGGCGGCGCGATCGGCTCGATCGTCAACCCGCTCACGGGCCAGCCGATTCGCGGCGGCCTCGTCTACGCCGGCGTCAACGGCGCCAACACCTACCAGGGCAATCCGCCGGGGGCAAAGATCTCGCCGCGCGTCGGCTTCGTGCACTCGTTCAATCCGAAGAACGTGCTGCGCGCCGGCTACGGCGTGTATTGGTCGCCGTGGAACTACCAGTCGGTCGGCGCGGCCAACTACGGCCAGACCGGGTTCAGCCAGAACACGTTCATCAACCAGGGCCAGTTCGCGCCCACGGTGAACATCTCGAATCCGTTCCCGACGGGCATCCTCCAGCCCGTGGGTAACGCCGCCGGCGCGTTGATTGGTCTCGGTGGCCAGATCGAGTTCGTCGACCAGGACAAGAAGGCGCCGTACGTGCAGCAGTACTCGGCGGACTTCAACCACGAACTGCCGGGCAACATGGCGATCGGCTTCGAATACGCCGGCGCCACGGGCCGCGACCTCGGCTACGGTGGTTCGAACGACGGCATCATCAACATCAACCAGGTGCCGACGCAGTACCTCGCTCTCGGCTCGGCGCTGCTCGACCAGGTGCCGAACCCCTTCTTCGGCCTGCCGAACATCGTCATCAACGGCGTGACGCTGCCGGGCGGCAAGAGCACGTCGAGCCCGACGATCCAGCGCCGCGAACTGCTGCGCCCGTATCCGCAGTTCAACAACATCCTGATGCGCCAGAACACCGGTGGCCGCAACCAGTACCACGCGGGCATCGTGAAGTTCGAAAAGCGCATGAGCAACGGCTGGGGCGGCCGCGTCAACTACACCTACAGCCGCTTGATGGACAACCAGTTCGGCGAGACGAACTTCTTCTCGACGACGCCCGCCGAAGCGCAGGACGCCTACAACCTGGCGCGCGAATACAGCATCGGCCTGCTCGACGTGCCGCACAAGCTGACGATGTCGCCGATCGTTGAACTGCCGTGGGGCGAGGGCAAGCGATGGCTCAACAAGGGCATTGGCGCCTACCTGCTCGGCGACTGGACGATCTCCTCGATCATCTCGATCGAGAGCGGCTTCCCGACCGCGTATAGCACGTCCACCGGTTCGGCGATCTTCACCCGTACGCGCTACCCGAACTTGGGCACCGGCAATGCCGAGACCGATGGTTCGCGCTACGAGCGCATCGCGCCGCCGTCAGGCTCGGCCTGCGTGAGCGGCCAGGAATGCGGCATCGGCATCTGGTTGAATTCCGCTGCGTTCACCCAGCCGGGCACCTACGAGCTTGGCAGCGCGCCGCGCACGCTGGCCGACGTTCGCACCCCGCATCGCAACAACTGGGACTTCGTCGCGAGCAAGAATGTCCGCCTGGGTGGTCGTGCCCGCGGCCAGATCCGCCTCGAAGTGCTGAACCTGACCAACACGGTGAAGGTCCGCGGACCGAACACCACGGTGGGCAGCTCGGCGTTTGGCCAGATCCGGACCCAGTCCGGGTTCATGCGCCTGACGCAGCTCATGTTCCGCTTCAACTTCTAGCGGACGCGTTCGTTACATTCGAGAGGGCGACGGCTTCAGCCGTCGCCCTCTTTCGTTGTCCGCCTCCGCCGCGCGCACATTCCGAGCGCGCTTCGGCGTGATCTCGCCGTAGCTCACTTGATTCACTCGAGCGATGGCGGATACGCTCACTCATCCGCGTGAAGCGTTTCATCCTGCTGTTCGTATTCGCCCTGACGGTCTGCCTGTCGGCGCAGGGTCCCGCGCTTGGCCGCATCACGTTCCCCAATTCCGGGAGTGCCGCGGCGCAAGCGGATTTTCTGCGCGGTGTCGCGTGGCTCCACAGTTTCATGTACGAGGACGCCATCGACGCGTTTCGCGCGGCGCAGAAGATCGATCCGTCGTTCGCGCTCGCGTACTGGGGCGAGGCGTTGAGCTTCAGCCAGCCGCTCTGGATGTTCGAGGAGGTCGACAAGGGGCGGGCGGCGCTGGCCAAGCTCGCGCCTACCGCGGACGCGCGCCTGGCCAAGGCGAAGACGCCTCGCGAGCAAGGCTTCCTGCGGGCCGTGGAAGCGCTGTATGGCGCGGGCGACAAGGCCGCGCGAGCCGCGGCTTACCTGAAAGCGATGGAGCAGGTGGCCGCGCAGAACCCCGCAGATGATGAGGCGCAGACGTTCTACGCGCTGGCGATTCTCGCGACGTTGCCGCGCGGCGACGCCGCGTTGCCGTTGCGGCGGCAGGCGGGTGCGATCGCCGAGCGAGTGTTCGCGCGCAATCCGAATCACCCCGGCGCTGCCCACTACATCCTGCACGCCTACGATGACGGGTCGCTGGTCTCGCGCGCGCTGCCCGCCGCACGTGCCTACGCGAAGATCGCGCCGGCGGCGAGCCACGCGCTGCACATGCCCGCGCACGCCTTCCTGCAGGTCGGATCGTGGGACGAAGCGGCGGCGAGCGACCAGGCATCGTGGAACGCCTCGATCGCCTGGGCGAAGCGACGCGGCCTCGCAGAAGTGCAACGCGATTTCCACAGCCTGACGTGGCTGCAGTACGAATGGACGCAGCAAGGGCGGTTCTCGAAGACGAGAGAAGCGATCGCATTCGTGGACTCCGCCTTTGCCGCCGCGAAGGCCGAGACGACGAGCCCGCGTGGCTCGGCATCGCCTGAGCACGCCGGCGGCCACGGATACGGTGAGGGCAGCGAAATCGGGCGCGGCACCAACGAAGCGGCCCTCAGGAACGATCGTGGGTCGATGCGCGCGCGCTACATCATCGAAAGCGAACGCTGGCAGGAGATGAAAGGGCAGTCGACCTTCGACAACATCGAGGAACTGTTCGCACTTGGCCTGAGTGCCGTGTACCTCGGCGACGCGGCGAGGGTGCGGGCAACGATCGACGAGCTTCGCAAAGCCGCGGCTTCTCAGGATGCGGGTTTGCGCGAACAAGCGTCGATCATGGCGATCGAGATGGAGGCGCTCGACCTGTTCGCGCAGCGGCGCGACACTGATGCCTTCGCCGCCATGGATCGTGCCGCGATCATGGAATCACGCATGCCGAGACCGATCGGCCGGCCGTTCCCAGTCAAGGGCGCGAACGAGCTGTATGGTGAACTGTTGTTACAGGCGAAACGGCCGAAAGACGCGATCGTGAAGTTCCAGCTCGCGCTCGCACGGACCCCCAACCGAAGTCGCGCCGTGCTCGGTCTCGCTCGTGCCTACGCGAAGTCAGGCGATACCCCGAACGCGCGCACGTGGTACAAGCGATTCCTGACGAACTACCGGCTCGCCGACCCCGGGTTGAAGGAAGTCGCCGAGGCCCGCAACGCACTGAAGTAAGGCCTAGACTTCCTCGATCTTCACTTGCCGGATGTAATACCCCGTCTTCAGTCGTCGCTGCGGCCAGGACTGATCGGCGACTTCAAGCGCGATGTCGTACGTGCCGGGCGCGGACGGCTTCCACCGGTACTCCCACAACGACCACATGGTGTGCGTCTTCGGGGTTGGGCACACCGAGAACGGCGTGAACTGGCCATCCTTGGTGAAGCGAATCTGCAGCCGATCGACCGGCTTGGTGCCGCCCCAGACGATGCCGACGATGCGATATTCGAGGCCGGCCGGTGTCTTGCGTTTCTCGACACGCACGGGCGTGGCCGCGGTCTGGATGTCTGCCGGTGCGTAGTCGCGCGCGAACTTGTGTGGCTCCGTCTGGTGCGTGCGCGCCGCGAACTCGACCATCTGCGAGGTCGCTTCCTCATCAGGCCCGACCAGCCGAATCTCGTTGACCCACTTGATCCACGTGCACCCGTACCACCCGGGCACGACAAGGCGAACCGGCTTGCCATGATCATCCGGCACCGGCGCGCCATTCATGCGCACGGCGAGGAACGCGCCGAGCTTGTCGAGCGTCGCGAGCGGGTAGACCCAGCTGGCACCGACGATGGAGCGCTGCGACACCTGGCCGATGTGGTCGAACCCGCTGACGAGGACGCCCGTCGCGTCCTTGGTCGGCTTGAGTCGCGCCACCACGTCGGCGAGCGGGACGCCTTCCCATTCGGCAACGCTCATCAAGCCGAAGTTTGCGGGATTCGCATTGCCCGAGCACTCGAACAGGTGCGGGCCCATCTTCCTGGACCGCGGCAACAGGTCATCGAGCTTCAACGCCTGCGGCGTGGCGAGCAATCCGCTTGCGTCAATGGTCCACGGGCCCTTGTGGTCGCGTGCGCCGGCGGGCATCTCGGTGCGGATGTAGGCGAGCTCGTTGGGCGTGATCAGGTTGTTCGGCTCGAGCTTCGACAGGTCCGTGACCAGACGCGCGTCAAGGCCGACGCCGCCGTACTTGACGCCGAATTCCTGCGGCTGCGAGCGGTCGCGGAACAGCGGCAACGTGCCCAGAAGTTCGCCCACCGGACCGCCGGTCGTGCACGGCACATCCGCGGCCATCCTGGCCAGCACCGCATCCGGTTCCCAGAGGGTCGCCGCGCCCGCGGCTGCCACCGTACCCAGCATCTGACGACGTGAGAACTTCATCGGCGCCATTCTATACTGGCCCAATGCGAACTCTCCGGCATCGGGCACTCGGCGCGCGGCACTGGGGGGCGCTGCTGGTGTTGGCGCTGGCGGCGCCGGTCGTGGCCCAGCAGCCCACGTTTCGCGCCGGCGTCACCCTGGTTACGACCGACGTGATCGTCCGCGATGGCGACGGGCGCTTCGTGTCCAACCTGACCAAGGACGATTTCAAGGTCGCGGAAGACGATCAGCCGCAGGACATCGCGTCGTTCGTCCTCGTGAATGGCGGTCGCGTGTTCAGCATGCTCGAGCCGACCCCGCCGTCATCGAACGACGGCATCGTGCTGCCGCCGCGTCGCCCCTCGCAAGTCAACAGCGAGTCTGGCCGCGTCTTTCTCATTTTCATCGACGATCTTCATTTCGAGCCTGAATACACGCCGCACGTGCGGCGGCTCGTGCAGCAGCTTGTGGACAACCTGCTTCACGACGGCGACATCGTCGGCATGGTGTCGAG
>CAZBYY010000205.1:0-6682 GCA_964495855.1 uncultured Acidobacterium sp.
TGGAACGCCGGAAGAAACGAATCAGCGGTACAAGGACCTGATCGCCGCCGGCGGCACCGGGTTGAGCGTCGCGTTCGACCTGCCGACGCTGATGGGACGCGATCCCGATCATCCGCTGTCGCTCGGCGAGGTGGGCAAGTGCGGCGTCAGCATCGTGTCGTTGAAGGACATGGAGCGGCTGTTCGACGGCATCCCGCTGCACGACCCGACGATCACGACGTCGATGACGATCAACTCGCCGGCGCCGATGCTGTTTGCGATGTACCTCGTCGTTGCCGAACAGCACGGCGCGGACTGGAAGAAGATTTCCGGGACGATCCAGAACGACATCCTCAAGGAATTCATCGCGCAGAAGGAATACATTTTCCCGCCGCGGCAATCGATGCGGCTCATTACCGACATCTTTGCGTTCTGCACCACCGAAGTGCCGAAGTGGAACACCATTTCGGTGAGCGGCTATCACATTCGCGAAGCCGGCTCCACCTCGCTGCAGGAACTGGCGTTCACGTTGCGCGACGGGCTCGAGTACGTGCAGTACGGCGTCGACGCCGGCCTGGACGTCGATGCGTTCGTGCCGCGCATCTCGTTCTTCTTCAACTCGCACAGCGACTTCTTCGAGGAGATCGCAAAGTACCGCGCCGCGCGCAAGCTGTGGGCCGAGGCGATGAAACACCGGTTTGGCGCCAAGGATCCGCGCTCGTGGCAGCTCCGCTTCCACACCCAGACGGCCGGCGTGTCGCTGACGGCGCAACAGCCGTACAACAACGTCGTGCGTACCGCCTTGCAGGCGCTCGCCGCCGTGCTCGGCGCCACCAACTCGCTCCACACGAATTCGCTCGACGAAGCGCTCGCGCTGCCGACGAAAGAGGCGGCAACGATCGCTCTTCGCACCCAGCAGATCATCGCCCACGAGAGCGGCGTGACCAATGTGGTCGATCCGCTCGGCGGCTCGTACTTCGTCGAGAAGCTCACGCGGGAGATGGAAGAAGGCACGCTCAAGTACTGGGACACCATCGATCGCATGGGCGGCATGGTCGAGGCGATCGAGCGCGGCTACCCGCAGAAGGAAATTGCGGAGGCCTCGTATCAGTTCCAGCAGGCGGTCGAGCGCCGCGAGAAGACGATCGTCGGCGTGAACGACTTCATCCAGGCCGATGAGAAGCCGCTCGAAATCCTCTACATCGACGAGTCCACGGCGGAGCGGCAGCTGGAACGCCTGGCGGAGTTGAAGCGGACGCGCGACAACGACAAGGTGAGGCGGACGCTCGACGCGCTCAAGGACGGCGCCCGCGGCACCGCCAACACCATGCCGCTGCTCCTCGACTGTGTGCGCGCGTATGCGACGGTGGGCGAGATGTGCGATGCGCTGCGCGAGGTGTGGGGCGAATATGAGGAAGTACCGATCATCTGATGATCTGGTGATCCGGTGATCGAGTGATCTGGTGATCTCATGAGTCAAAAAATTCGAGTCGTCATCGCAAAGCCGGGCCTGGACGGCCACGATCGTGGCGCGAAGGTCATCGCGCGCGCGTTGCGTGATGCCGGCATGGAAGTGATTTACACGGGCCTGCGCCAGACACCCGAGCAGATCGTGTCGGCCGCGCTGCAGGAAGACGCCGACGTGATCGGCTTGTCGATCCTCTCCGGCGCGCACATGCACATTTGCCCGCGGGTCATGGAGTTGCTGAAGGAAAAGGGGCTCGACGATGTGCAGGTGGTGATCGGCGGCATCATTCCCGGTGTCGACATTCCCAAGCTGAACGCCATGGGCATCAAGGGCATCTTCATTCCAGGGACGCCGATGCAGCAGATCATCGATTTCATCAGCGCCAACGCCCGCGCACGGGTATGACCCTGTTGCGCGTCGCTCCTTCGCCCGATACCCTGAGGTAGCCCGGCGCATGCGCACTCTGCTGCTAGCCGACGACAGCCTGACCGTCCAGCGCGTGATCGCGCTGACGTTCGCGGCCGAGCCGTTCCAGGTGGTCGCCGTGAGCGACGGCCGCCAGGCGATGGAAAAGATGGCGGCTGCCCGCCCGGATATCGTGCTGGCAGGAACGACGCTGCCGCACGTCGACGGCTACGAACTGGCGGCCTTCATGCGCAGCAAGCGCGAGTTGCAGAAGGTGCCGGTGCTGCTGCTTGCGGGTGCGTTCGAGGCCGTCGACCAGGCGCGGCTGGCATCGAGCGGCGCCGCAGGATGGATTGAAAAACCGGTAGACCCGACGACCGTGATTAGCCGCGTCAAAGAACTGCTCGGACTCAAATCGGATGGCGGGCCCTCGGGATCGACGGGCCGCGTGCTGACGTCGATTGACGCCGGCGACAAGAAACTCCCGACGGCCGCTGCGCCGCGTGCCGCCACGACGGCCGCGCGTCCGCCGTCAACCTGGGATCAACTCCGAAGCCAGACCGGGCTCGACGCGAATACGCGATCGGTCGAAGACTCGTCGAGCCGGCCTGACGACTATCTCGGCTCGCTCGATGATGCGTTCGACACGCTGGACCGGCAGCTCTCGGGCCGTGAACCGGCAGCGCGGGCGCCGCGCAACCCCGCCGGCCCGCTCGGGCCCTCAACGTCGACCGTGGATCCGCGCTCTCCGGGGCGCCGCCCGCCCGTCGACACCGGGAGCGAGACTCCGGTGTTTGAAGTGGACGATGAGTGGTTTGGCGGCAAGGACGCCGCCGCTGCGGCAGGAGCGCGCGCCGATCGCCAGGAGATCGCCGACGACCTGCGCAACGCCGATTGGCGCCCTGCAGCCGACGCGCCGCCGGCGCATTCGATTTACGAAGTCGATGAGGGGTGGTTCGCCGACGGTGACAACGCCCGCGCGGCCAGGGCGATGCAGGAGAAGCAGCTCGCCGACGACATGGGCATTCACGATGTCGATCTGCTGCCGCGCGAGACCGAAAGTAAGCCGCCGATCGATCTCGATTTCGGGATCGACGATCTCCATCGTCTCGAGCCCGCTGCGATCGAAGCGCCGGCCGCCGCGGCAGCGAGTCTGCCGAGCCCGGTGGCGCCGGTCCCCAAGCCGGCGCCGGTTCCCGCGGTGGTGGTGCCACCGCAGGCGCCGGTGGCTACGGTCGCGCCGCAGCCCGCGCCGGTAAGTCCTGCCAGTGCTGCGCCCGTTGCAGCGCCGCCGCCGGTAACCGTGGCGGACGATTTTGCCGACTTGCTCGCCTATGAGCAGGGCGAGAAGGTAACTCCCCCGGCCGTTGTCATGCCGCCGCCGGAAGTTCGCGTGGTCAGCCCTGAGATCACGACGGAAATGCTCGACGAAATCGCCACGCGCGTCGCCGATCGCCTCAATGCAGGACCGTTTGCCGAGGCGTTGCGCAATTCCATGACGAGCACGGTCCGCGACACGGTCCGCGCCGTGGTGTCCGAAACGTCGGAACGGCTGGTCCGCGAAGAAATTGATCGGATCAAAAACAAGAAAAACTAGCTCCGGCCAGAGGGGCTGGCGGCTGATCGACGCATCCCGCCGTGGGACGAAGGCATAATAGTCAGATGCCCGTTCCAGAGAAGCCGGCCCTAGAGGGGCTGGAAGCGTCTCTTGCCGCGCGCTGGGAGCGCGAAGGCACTTATCGATTCGATCGGACGCGCCCGCGCGACCAGGTCTATTCCATCGACACGCCGCCGCCCACGGTCAGCGGATCCCTGCACGTCGGTCACGTCTTTTCCTATACCCACACCGATGTCATCGCGCGGTTCCAGCGGATGCGGGGCAAGGAAGTGTTCTATCCGATGGGATGGGACGACAACGGCCTGCCGACCGAGCGCCGCGTGCAAAACTATTTCGGCGTGCGGTGCGATCCGTCGCTGCCGTACGACCCGAACTTCCTCGCTGCCCACACGGCGGACACCAGCGCCGCGTCGTCTCCGGCCGCGCCGAAGGCGGGGAAGTCCGACAAGCAGCCGATCTCGATCTCGCGTCCGAACTTCATCGAGCTGTGTAACCTCCTGACCGTCGAAGACGAGAAGGCGTTCGAGGCGCTCTGGCGCTACCTCGGGCTCTCGGTCGACTGGTCGATGACCTACGCGACGATCGGCCCGGAAGCACAACGCATCTCGCAGATGCTGTTCCTGCGGCTGCTCAAGCGCAATCTCGCGTATCAGGTGGAAGCCCCGACGTTGTGGGACGTGGACTTCCGCACGGCCGTGGCGCAGGCGGAGCTCGAAGATCGCGAACAGCCGGGCGCGTATCACCGGATCCACTTCTATGGGGATCAGGGACGAGGGACCGGGGAACAGGGGACGGTCGTCGCGATCGAGACGACGCGACCGGAGTTGATTCCTGCGTGCGTCGCCTTGGTGGCGCATCCTGACGACGAGCGGTACAAGCCGCTGTTTGACACCTATGTCACGACGCCGATCTTCGGTGTGCGCGTGCCAGTAAAGGCGCACGCGCTGGCCGATCCCGAAAAGGGCAGCGGCATTGCGATGATCTGCACGTTTGGCGATGTGACGGACGTGACGTGGTGGCGCGAGTTGAGGTTGCCGGTGCGCGCGATCGTGCAGCCGAACGGCACGCTGGGGCCCGTGCGCTTCGGCCAGCCCGGATGGGAAAGCGCCGACGTGGCGAAGGCACAGGCGGCCTACGATCAGCTTGCGGGCTTGTCGGCGAAGAAGGCGCAAGCCAAGATCGTCGAGCTGCTGCGCGAGAGCGGTGACCTGCAGGGTGATCCGAAGCCCATCACGCACAACGTCAAGTTCTACGAGAAGGGCGATCGCCCGCTCGAGATCGTGACGAGCCGGCAGTGGTTCATCAAGACGATCGATCACCGCGAGGCGTTTCTCGCGCGCGGACGGCAGATCAGCTGGCACCCGGAATACATGCGCGCCCGCTTCGAGAACTGGGTGAACGGCCTCAATGGCGACTGGTGCATCAGCCGCCAGCGGTTTTTTGGCGTGCCGTTTCCCGTGTGGTATCCGGTGCGCGCCGACGGCACGACCGACTACGCAAACGCGATTGTCGCCGACGAGGCGCGGTTGCCGGTCGATCCGTCGACGGACGTGCCTCCCGGCTACACCGCCGACCAGCGAGGCAAGGCCGGCGGGTTCATCGGCGATCCCGACGTCATGGACACCTGGGCCACATCGTCGGTGACGCCGCAGCTGGTCACGAAGTACGAGTCTGACGCGGACCTCGGATCGCGGACCTTCCCGATGGATCTCCGGCCGCAGGCTCACGACATCATCCGCACCTGGCTGTTTTCATCGGTCGTCCGCGCGCACTTCGAGAACGACGCGGCGCCGTGGAGTCACGCCTCGATTTCGGGTTTCGTGGTCGATCCGGATCGCAAGAAGATGTCGAAGTCGAAGGGCAACGTCGTGACGCCGATGGCCTTGCTGCAGGAGCACGGCTCCGATGGCGTGCGGTATTGGGCATCGCGCGGAGGTCCGGGCGTCGATACGACCTTCGACCCGGGGCAGATGAAGATCGGCCGCAAGCTCGCGATGAAGATGCTCAACGTGTCGAAGTTCGTCCTTCAGGGCGAGCAGCCGGACGGCCCGGTGACCGAGCCGCTGGATCGCGGGATGCTGCAGAACCTCGCCCTGGTCGTTCAGGAAGCGACCAGCGAACTCGAGCAGTACGAATACGCAAAGGCACTGTCGAAGATCGAATGGTTCTTCTGGGAGTTTTGCGACAACTACGTTGAAGCGGCCAAGTCCCGGCGCTACAGAGACATGGGGCCCGAGGCCGCGGCATCGGCATCAACGGCCATGCGCCTGGCGTTGTCGGTGTTGCAGCGCCTGCTTGCGCCGTACCTGGCGTTCGTGTGCGAAGAGGTGTGGTCGTGGACGCACGAAGGGTCGATTCATCGCACCGCCTGGCCCACCGTCGAGGAGATTCACGCCGTCTCAGGACAGGATGAGCCGTCTCGCCAGGCCGTGGTGTACATCACGGAGGCCCTGAACGCGATCCGCAAGGCGAAGACCGATCAAAAAGTCTCGGTTGGTACGCCCGTGCTGCAGGTGACCTACGCAGCTGCGGCTGAGGTGATCGAGTGCCTGGCGCTGGTGGAGCGGGATCTCAAGGCCGCCTCGAGAACCGACGCGCTCGTGCTGGCGGCGGGCGAGCCGTCCGTCCAGGTGACGCTCAAGCCGACGACGTAAGGGAAATAAATTGGGTGAACGTGGCTGAGTCAAACCCACCACTGCCGGCGGAGGTGTTTCGCGATGTCGTGCGCGGTGCGCTGCACGAAGACCTCGGCCGCGGCGATGCAACCAGTGCCGCGACGATCGACGCGGGCACTCGCGCGGCGGGGGTGATCATCGCCAAGTCGCCACTCGTCGTCGCCGGCATCGAGGTCGCCGCTGAGACCTTCCGCCAGCTCGATCCCGCCGTCGTCTTCGAAGTTCGCTGGGGCGACGGCGCGCGTGTTGAAGCGGGTGAAGTCATTGCCGCTGTCCATGGTGAGGCGCGCGCGATGCTCGCAGCGGAACGGACCGCGCTGAACTTTCTCCAGCGCCTCTGTGGAATCGCGACCATGACCGCAAGGTTCGTCGACGCGGCCGGCGGAGGCATCACGATTCTCGACACCCGCAAGACCACGCCGGGGCTGCGCGCGCTCGAAAAATACGCGGTGACCTGTGGCGGCGGCACCAATCATCGCCGGCGGCTCGACGATGGCATCTTGATCAAGGACAACCACAAGCGGCTGGCCGGTGGGG
>CAZBYY010000206.1:0-6667 GCA_964495855.1 uncultured Acidobacterium sp.
CTCGCGGCGGGTCCTTCTTCGACCACGAGCACATCATGGCCACGTGAGGCGAGTTCGAGCGCGGTGACGGATCCTCCGGCGCCCGAGCCGATGATGAGCACGCCCGCGCGTACATCCGTCGCATCGGGCGCGGCGCTCTTCGACGTACGAACGGCTGGTGCGGCTGGAGACTCGAAGTACGGCAGCACGGCGAGGTTGCGAAGCGCGCGGAACAACTGCCGGCCGGGTGGCAGCGGCCCGTCCGCCCACCGCGCAATCGCCGCCACGCGCCGCTCTCGCGACAGATGCTCGAAGCGCGCAAAATTCGTCAGCAGCACCTCGGCGCGAAATGCCGCGAGCCCGAGCCTTGTGCCCACCCGCAGCATCCGCGGCAACGACGCAACCTGCGCACACAGAAATGTCGTCGCCCGGTCGAGCGATTCCCGGTGCGACGCCTGCTCGGTGAACTCCGGCGAAACGCAGACCAGCGCCTCGCACAAGTTTTGCCAGAACGCGTCCACGCGCCTAGGACCGCGCCTCGCCGGCCTGCGGTTCACCTGCGGGCCGATGCGCAAAGAAGCCAATGAGAAGGAACGGGTAATACCAGGTGACGTAGACCCCGGTGCCAAGGATCTTCCATGTCACCGCGAGAATCGCCGCACACGCGCTGAGCAGCGCGAGCTGCTGCGGCGTGGCGCGCCGCGCGGGGAAAAAGGCATACGCAGCAAACGCCAGCACGATCATGAACATGGGCGTGCTGGCCGCCTGTCCCTTGATCAGCTCGTCTTGCAGGAGCGCGCGAAGATCATCGCGGCCGCCCCAGAACCCGAACGGTGTCGGACCATACCCGGCCGAGCTCTGATGATGCCCCAGCGTTTCACGCACGATCGTCGACAGGCGGCCCTGGCCTTCGAGCTCGCGCGAGAACGCCAGCACCGGCCCACCGACGACGATGGCCGCAAGCGCCATGCCGCCCACGAATCGATAGAGCTCGGGCCGGCGGTGCCAGTAGTAGCCAATCCAGGCGGGGACGAAGAACAGCGGGTAGAACACCGTCGCGACGCTCAACGCGAGGAACACGCCCGACAGCAGCGGCCACGACGCGAGCATCAGCGCAAAGGCCGTCAATGCCAGCGACGGCGCCGCGATGTGCGAGATGAACGTCAGCCCGTTCACGAGCTCACGCTCCCCACCAACGCCAAGCACGTAGGCGCTGCCGCAATACAGCGCCGCGAGCCCCCACGCGATTTCGTCGCCTGCCAGCCGGCGCACCGCAAAAATCAACGCAGCGACGCCGAGCAAGTGGAACGTCAGCGTGGCCAGCTGCGAGGCCTGCATCGCCGGCAGGTAATACTTCTGATCGGGCATCAACGCGTGGTTGGGCGATTCCTGGTTCACGCCGTGCGGATCGAGCAGCCACTGGAACGGCACATGCGCCAGGAACAACACGGGGCCATAGGCCGCCGCAGGCGATCCGGTGATCAACCTGTCACCGTACGGAAACATCCCGCGTTCACGCAGCCGTTGTCCGCCGAGGTTGGTATAAAACCCCGCATCATCGGGCTCGCGGATCACGACCGTGAGCGCGTTGAGCAGCAACAGCACGATGGTCAGTAACTGCAGCGTGCGGAGCGGAAGATTCGGCCGCCAGCAGGCGTCGGACGCGTTGAACACACGCCACATCGCGCGCGCGAACAGGGCGATGCTGGCAAGGACCACGCCGGTGAACACCCAGTCCATCAACTGGTAGTACACGGGATCGTTGAGGAAATCGAAGAAGCGCAGCACGTTGAACAGCAGTACGCCGACGATCAGCAGCAACCCGATTTCGAGATTGCGACCACGCGCCTTGCCGGACAGGTCAACGCCAACCACGATGGCGATGATGATGGAGAGCCAGATCGCACCGGCCTCGGTCGGGATCAGGCTCTTCAAGAACCTGCCGCCGGTGTTCGACTGCTCTTTGACGTCGTGCCAGATGCGCGACAGCGTCTCGCCCGCCGACAGCGTGGCCGGCGGGTGCGAGAACGTCGGCGTTTCGAGATGCCTCGCGGTGAGCAGGTCGTGCGCGCGGCTGCCGGGCTGCGCCACGACGACCACGATCACCAGCAACACCGAGACAATCAGGACACTTCCCCTCACGATGCGCCACGTCCGCATCGCGCGCTGACTGTCATTCATCGAGTGGCAATTTTACGCGACCCCCGCAACCTTCGCGAACAACTTTATGGCAAATCACTACGCGAGCAGACGTTGGACGGCAGACGACCACGTCATCCCCCTGGCGACGCGCGCGCCCGCCTCACCCATGCGGGCCGCGAGATTGCGGTCGTCCATCAGCCGGCGCATCGCGACGGCGATCGAGTCCGGGTTCGGATCGACGACAAAGCCGGACTCGCCGTCCGTGACCAGTTCCGAGGGGCCGCCACTGTCCGTGCACGTGATCACGGCCTTGCCGCACATGAAGGCTTCGACGGTCACAAAGCCGTAGTCTTCGTTGAACGGCGGGAACACCACCGCCCGGCATTTCGCCAGGTGATCGATCATTTCCGCGTCACTGATCCGGCCGATGAACCGGACCCGGTGGGCGATATCCAGCTGACCCGCAAGATCGCGCAGCCGCTCGAGCTCGCCGCCCTCACCCGCGATCACGCACGTGATCGTCGCGGCGACGGGCTCCGCCAGCGCGCGCAGCACCAGGTCGAAGCGCTTGAGCGGCGCCAGCCGCGACACGCCGAAGATGTAGTCGCCATACCCGTCGTGCCGGTAGTCCCGCAGGGGCGGTGGCGGATAGAGCACATCTGACTGGATACCGCCAAATCGCTGCAGGCGCGCCTGAACGGTGCCAGAGATCACGAACCGGCGCCGCATCTTGCTGAACAGATGTTTGTCGACGCGATGAATCAACGCGCGACGCGCGCGTTCCTTGATGCCCTGCTTCCACGTGAGATGGCTGCTGAACTGGTCCCAGAGGTCGTAGTACTCGCGCATCCGGTGGTTCAGCCACAACACGTGATTCGGATGCTGCACCGCGTAGCCGGGGAAACGCAGGCTGATGACCTGGTCAACCTTCTTCTCCTCGTGGGCCAGCTGGACGTCGGTGCACCACGCGGCAAGATACGCGCTGCCCTGCTGGCCGAACCGGTTCTGCGGCGTCACGATCAGCCCGGCTTCGTGCCCTTCCTCGCGCAACGCGCGCACGAGCTCACGCGCCATCACCAGGTGACCACCCTCGGCGAACGGCGGACTGGATGTGACGACCGCGATCGTCGCCATCAGGGCACGTCTCCGTAGGTCGGCACGAGCGTGACCATCACACCGAGGTAACGGTTGTCCGGCGCGCCGGTTTCAAACAGCGGCACGAACCCGGTCGACGAGGAAATCTCCACCAGGTAGACGTAGTTTGTGGGAAATCTCGGATCGTATCGATACGGCATGCCGCGCGGCATCGCGACCTCCACGGTCTGCTTCGAGCCGGGCGGGAGATCGACGACACGGTGGTCGCCGCCGGTGGAAATCACCACCCGGGACGGCTTGGGGCCCGTCTCGAGTGTCGCGGTGAGCTTGACGATGTGCAGCGACGTCGACTGGCGGATCCCGAGTTCCTTTGACTCCGGCGCGATCGGCGCGCGCAGCAGGATGTCGGTCGTCGATTCCCCCCGCACCCAGAACGCATTGCCCTCGCGGTTGTAGGCGTTGTCGTCGATGAAGTACGCCAGCATCGGCGGCTGGGTGTCCGAGCCGCCGAGCGGCTGCCGGATGCGCGACGGCGCCACGTTGATCGGCAAGTCATTGACCATCGTCAATTCGGTCGGCAGCCAGCGGAACACGCCGCTCTTGCTGTGATCCTGCGGATGCGTCACGGCATAGAACGGATTCGACAGGATCGGCGCGACGAAGAGCGCGCTCACCGCCGTCGCCACCAGGCCGCCCACCGCGGTCTGCAGCGGCGGCACGAGAAACAGGAACACCCCGTAGCTGCCGAGGAAATAGCGATTGCCGACGGGTCCGCCGCCGCCCGAATACGTGAACGGCATGTAGAGCAGTAACGCAATCGCCGAGCCGACGCCGGCCAGGAACGTCATCCACTGCCAGATCGCGCGGTCGCGCGTGGCCCAGAGAAACAGCAGCACGGCCAAGGCGCCCGGGAAGAAATAGATGGCGAACCCGGTATGACGGCCGAACGTGAAGTACCAGAGGTTGTGCGGAAACACGCGGAGCAGCGCGTCGCGCGTGAGCAACACGTCCGTCAACAGGCCGCCGCCTGCTCGATCGCCAAGGCCGGTCGACTCAAACGTGTGCCGCTCGTCCTGGAACGGGAAGCCGTCGTGGTTTTCGCCGTTCGGCCCGGGCGGCAGATCGCCGTAGAACGTCTTGCGATCGCCGCTCTGATAATTCCACTCGCCGGTGATCGCCACGTTCAGCGCAAACAGCCCGATCGCCACGACGGCAAACACCACCAGGATCTTCGCCGCGCGCGACCACTGCTTGCGCAGCAAGGCCGACGCCACGAGCGGCGCGATCAACATGACCTGCGTCGGCTTCGAGAACATCGCGATGCCCAGCAGCGCCGCCGCCACCACGTCCGAGCGCGGCGACAACAGCCAGCGCGCCTTCCATGACCGGCGCGTGTCGTCGGTCACCGGCGGGTTCACTTCCTTGAAGCACCAGAAGAAGAACGCAAACAGCACGATCGCGAAGTTGAAGAAGTCCGGCGCGATCTGGATCATGTAGACCGGCGCGACGGAGACGAAGCAGAAGGCGAACGCGAAGATCAGCGCGGCAACCGGATGGCTGCGCGCGCTGAGAAATGCGTAGGCGCACGCAAAGCTCAGCGTCATCAACAGCGCATTGAAGACCAAGAAACCGTTCGTGCCGAACAACCAGATGAACGGCGACGCCAGCAGCGGATAGATGAACGACTTCGCGTAATACAACTGCGCGTCACTGCCGCGCTTCAGGAACAACCCTTCCGGTCCGCCTGGATACTCTTTCCAGACCCGCACGAGGTCGCGACGGTCGTAATGGAAATCGAAGTCGTCGGCGAGGCTGTGCCCGAGCGAGTAATACGTGGCCGCGTCGCCGAAAAAGCCGTTGTTGGTCGCCTTGACGACGTCGATCGAGAGCGACCATGCGAGCAACACGACGCCGATCGCCGCCGTCGTGCTGGCGCCGAGCCGCCACGCCAGGCTGCGTCCCTGCAGCCGCGCCGCCATGGATCGATCGATCGTCATTGCGAGAGGAAGGCCAGATCCGCTCTCAGGATACCCGCACGTCCGCGCTCGTGCGAGGCATCGTGCAGCAGCTCGTACAACCGCTCCATCTTGCGCACGAAGGCGCCGATGTCGTACTGCGCCCCCGTGATTCGCGCCTCGGCCGCGAGTGTTGAAGCCAGATCGGGCCGCGCAAGCACCTCGTTGACCGCCGTCGCCAGCGCCTCGGCATTTGCCTTCGGCACGACGAGCGCATCCTTGCGATCGGTCAGCACATCGAGCAGCCCGTCGGCATCCGTCGCGACGATCGGCTTGCCCATGGCGAGCGCCTCAAAGGCCGTGAGCGGCGTCCCTTCCCACAACGACGGAAAGACGATCAGCTCGAGCGCCGACAACACCGCGCCGACGTCGCGCTGGAAGCCGCTGAACACCAGTCGATCGCCCAGCCCGAGCGCGCCGGCCTGCTGTTCCAATGCCGACTGCAATTCGCCTTCGCCGACGATGAAGATGCGCACGTTCGGGTGCTGCTGCAGAATGGCCGGCGCCGCCTCGATGAGGTACTGATTGCCCTTCGAGGGCATCAACCGCGTGACCGTGCCGATCGCGCGCGTCTCCGGCGCAATGCCGAGCATGGCGCGCGCGGCGGCGATCTCCTCGCGGCTGCGCGGCCGCGCGAATTCATCCAGCGGCGCGCCAAGATACACGACCTTGGTGCGCTCCGCTGGAATCAGCCGCGCACGCGTCGTGAACTCACCGGTGGACTCGCCAACCGCAAGCGCAATGTCGGTGTGCGGCGCGAGCAGCCAGTCTGCGGCTTTCTGAAACAGCGGCGTGTCGCCGTGATTGGCGTGCTCGTGCAGGATCGACGGAATGCCCATCCGCCACGCGCACATCCGCCCGAACGTCGTGGCGCCATAGCCGTGCATGTGCAGGATGTCGGCCTGTTTCGCGCGCAGGACTTTGAGCAGCGCCGGGAACGTCGCCGGATCGAACTTGTGACGCGCCATGTAGGTGACGTCGATGCCGAACTCTTCGAGCGTGTCCGCTGACAGGTCCTGTTTGCGCAGGCTGATGAGCGACACGTTGAACCGCGATTTGTCGAAGCGCGGAATCATCCACGCAAACAGGCGCTTGACGCCGTGCATCCGCGAGCCCGGCCACCCGAGGTGATCGCAGATGTGGACGACGTTCAAGCGGGTGCCGGATGCCGACTGACGGGTACCGGATGCCGGGTGCCGCGTGCCGGGACTCATAGGAGTCCCTCACTCCGGTACCACGCAGCCGTGCGCCGAATGCCCTCTTCGAGGTCGACCTTGGGCGCGAAGCCGAGTTCACTGCGCGCGCGTGCTGTGTCGAACGCACGGCTCTTCGTATAGAAGTCCACTCGGCGACGATAGATCGGAGGTTCGATGCGCAACGGCACGCAGATCATCTCGCACAGCCCCGGCGTGGTGCGGGTTGAGGCCGGCGCGCGC
>CAZBYY010000207.1:0-6642 GCA_964495855.1 uncultured Acidobacterium sp.
CGTCCCGAGCTGTATAAGTTCGTGATGATTCAGGCCGCGCCCGGGCGACTGGCCGACCTGCTGGCGCTGTATCGGAGTCGCGTGCCTGTCATGGAGAAGACCGGTGACGAGATGCCCGTGCTCGTGCGCCATTCACAAGGCGATCGCTGGGACTTGCTCGTCATCTACCCGATCGGCAGCTTCACTGCGTACTACAGCCCGGAGCGCATCGCCAGGCGCGACGAGGCCGGCAAGACCTCGGGCGTGACCAACGGCCGCGTTTCAGGATCGGCTCTATCAACTCATCGCGTGGCACGAGGACGTGTTCGTGTGGGGACCGCCGGTCGCCGAGCTCCGCTCGTACGTTGCCGGGAACGCGGTGGCGCACCTCGAGATGATGCAGGCGATGGCCGGTCAGCACGACGCGCTCACGCGCGAGCGTTACATGGAGAGCGACTTCAACGCGTATCGCGGACGCCCGCACATGCTGGTATTCACGCACGAGCAGGGCGCCGCGTGGGACGTCATCACGCTGGACGCCTGGAAGGACTGGCGCCAGTACGGCGAGCTGCAGATGGTGGCGCCGGACGTGTCCGAAGCGGCTGCGAAGAAAGCCGGGTTCCCAAACGCCGACGCCGTCACCGCCACCATGCGGCGGCTGATCAACTCACATCACGACACGCTCGGCACGTTTGTGGAGCTCAGGCCAGCCAGGTAACTTGACGGCCGGGGCCACGCCTCAAGCTGGAGCGAAGAGCGGCGGCGAACGCCGTTCGCCGACGGCGCGTTCGTAGGCGGCGGCTAACGCCAGCAGCTTCCCTTCCTGGTAAAGATGGCCCGAGAACATCACGCCGGTCGGCGAGCCTGCGGCGGTGAATCCATTCGGAATGGCGATTGAGGGATGCCCGGTCAGGCTCATCACCGGATTCAGGCTGGTGGCCGAATCGAGCGTGAGCGACGTAAACATGACCGCGTCGACCTCGGCGATCGCGCGCGCGACGTCCTGCATGATGACCGTTCGCCGGCGATTGGCTTGCAGATAATCGACGGCCGTCACGAGCGAGCAGGCTCGCAAGAACCGGCTGGTGCGCTGGCGAAGGCCGGCATGCTGCCCGCTGCGAGTGAAGGCGTCGAATGCGGCCGCGCGCTCCACGTACTCGATGAAGTACGACAGGTCGCCGCCAGGCAGCGTGATCGGCCTCAGGGTGCAGCCGAGCCCGCGTAACCGCGCCAGCGCCCGCTCGTTGTTCGCGCGCGCATCAGCGTTGGTCTCCTGCTCCATCATCGACGGCACGTATCCGATGCGTCGTGGATAGTCCGCGCGCGCATCCCACGCGAGCGGCACGGCATCGGGCACCGCGAGATCGCGTCCGTCACCCCCGGCAATCACGCTCATGACGACGCCACAGTCCTCAACCGTTCGGCACAGCGGACCGATCTTGTCGAGCGTCGTCCCGGCGGCCATGACGCCATGACGGCTGACCCGCCCGAAGGTCGGCCTGAGTCCGACGACGCCACAACGGACCGACGGCGACAGGATCGAGCCACCGGTGTCCGACCCGATCGCAAAGCCCACCAGGCCCGCAGCCGTGGCCGACGCCGAACCGGCGGAAGAGCCGCTCGACCCTTCCTCCGGATTCCACGGGTTGTTCGTGCGTCCGTTGGCCCATTGATCGCCGAACGCCATTTCGCCGGTGGAGAGTTTCGCCAGCAGCACGGCGCCGCCTTCACGCAGTCGCGTCACCACGGTGGCGTCTTCGTCGAACGTCTGCCTGGCCAGCGGCGGCGCGCCCCATGTGGTCGGCGCACCGGCTGCCGCGATGATGTCCTTCACGCCGTACGGCACGCCGTGGAGTGGTCCGCGCAATCGCCCGGCCGCCACGTCGGCATCGGCGGTGGCCGCTTCTCGCAGGGCGCGGTCCTCCATCAGGCTGACCACGCAGTTGAGCACGCCGTTGTGCCGCTGCAGGCGTGACAGGTACATGCGCGTCAACTCGACAGACGTGGCCTGGCGCGTGCGCACGAGCGCGGCGAGGTCGGTCGCGGCCCAAAAGGCGGTGTCCTCGAGCCGCGCCGGCCGGCGCACTTGCCGCGCCGCCGGCAGCCGCGTGGCGCCGGTTGGAAACGGTGTTGCGATGCCCGGCGGACGCGGGTCGAAATGGAACGGAAGGGCCGACGCATTGGTGAGACGGTCCTTGTCGATCAACTCGACCGCCGCGGCCAGGCTCGACAACGATGCGCCCAGTTCCTCGCACTCGGCGTCGGACCACTCGAGCCCGGCCAAGCGGGCCGCTTCCCGAATCGTGCTCGCGGCAACCGTCCTCGTGCCCGGACGAATCTGTGCGAGCAGCGACGCCGGCAACAGCGTCGACGACAGTCCGGCGAAGGCGCAATATCCCAGAAACGCACGGCGATAGGTGTCAGTCATGGTGTGTGTGAAAACGCAGCGCGATTATCACCCGACCGGCAAGAGAGTCGTGGCATGAGCGCATCGCACCTCCTCCCAGTCGCGCCCGCGTTTCGGGTCGCGGCCACGACCGTATCTCTTACGGCAGCTATTTCTGGGCCCGCTCTGCCCGGCGCGGAGCTTTGGTTCTCATGTTGGTCCGGCCAAACGGCGCAGCGTTCATGGGGTTGTACCAAGACATGATGAAGTTCGCGTTCTCCTCCTTGGGATTGGCGTCGCCGACGGTGTTGATCCCGTTGGGGTGGCCGCCGCAGGCGGCGCGACCGGGGCGGGCTCGGGATCGGCGGCCGGATCCACATCTGCCCGGCGGGTGGCGGTGGCGGCCTCTCGGGAACGACCATCGGCATCATCGGCGGTGTGGCCGCGGCTGGCGCGGTGGTCGGCACGCAAGCCGGCGGAGGTGGTGGTGGTGAAGGCGCCGCGACATCCGCGCGTCCGTCACCATCCGCCTTCCGAAGTCCATTCTCGATGAACGTGACGCTCGTGTTTCCAGGGTGTTCGCGCCAGGAGACCTATGCCGGCACGCTGACGATCACGCTCAACTCGACGAGCCCGACAGTGGATGGCAGGGCCGAGTTCGGCCCAGGCCTTGGCACGGGCACGGTCACCGCTTCGACCTGCGTTCAACCGGTTGGGCCCATTGGCACCGGTTGGAGCATGCCGCCGGGGCCGGTGACCGGCACGGAATCCAGCCTGGTCTTCAATTCGAGCGACGTGGTCAGGACGCTCGACAACAACGGCGACACGTTCGCGCGGAGTTTCAACTTTACGGGCGCGCTCTCAGGCGGCGTGATTACCGGGCAGGTTCGCATGATCTGGCGGCACTCGAGCCCGACGTTTCCGACCATGGACATGCAGACGACGATCACGCTCACGAAGCAGTGAGCGTCGCGCTCACCTGAGAGCACGACGCCGAAGGCTCAACACCAAGGGCGTTCAGGTAGTAGGATCTGTTGTCATGCAGCGTCTTGCAATCTTCGTCGTGCTGGTTCTGATCGGCTCCCTCGTGGCGTTGGGGGGCAGCCAGGGCGGCGCGACAGTGGGCGCCGTGCCGGTCTTTGCGATGGTCGTTGGACTGGCGTTTCTGATCCAGTGGCTGGTCTTCATCCCGGCTTATGTCTTCCAGACCGAGAAGTACTTCGACCTGACAGGCAGCCTCAGCTACATCACCGTCACCACGATGGCGCTGGCGTTGAGCCCAAACATCGACGGCCGTTCGATCCTGCTCTGGGCGCTGGTCATCATCTGGGCGGTGCGGCTTGGCTCGTTCCTGTTCGGCCGCATCCACAAGGCCGGCAAGGACGATCGCTTCGACGAGATCAAGCCGGACACGTTCCGCTTCTTCAACGCGTGGACCATCCAGGGCCTGTGGATCACGCTCACCGGCGCCACGGCGCTAGTGACCATCACCTCGTCGGTACGCAAGCCACTCGACGCCTTTGCGGTCGTTGGCGCGATCGTGTGGGCGAGCGGATTCTTCGTTGAGGTCGCTGCCGACGCGCAGAAGAGCCGTTTCAATGCCGATCCTGCCAATCGCGGCAAGTTCATTCAAAGCGGATTGTGGTCCCGCTCCCGTCACCCGAACTACTTTGGCGAGATCGTCCTCTGGGTCGGCGTCGCCATCATTGCTTTGCCGGTTCTGCAGGGATGGCAATGGGTCGCGATGCTCTCCCCTGTTTTCGTGACGCTGCTGCTGACGCGCGTCAGCGGTGTGCCGATGCTCGAGGCGAAAGCCGAGAAGAAATGGGGCGGACAGCCGGCTTACGTGGCGTACAAGAAGGACACGCCGGTGTTGATTCCGCGGCTGTTCACGTAGAAAGCTATCTGAACTCGCCAATCAGGTGCTGGTCCAGTTCGGGGAACAGAATCTGGGGGAGCGAGCGCTTCGACCGGACGGCATCGGCGAAGCCGGTCGCGCGCTCGAACCGCTTGATGGTGGCCAGCGCCTCGTCGAGCGAGTCCTTGCGCGTGGCCTCGAACTCGACGCAGCGAACGGAGCGTGCAGCCGTCGAGGCCTCGTAATACACGACCTCGCAGTCGGGGAAGTACCAGACCTCCAACTCCTTGTTCAGCGTGCCGCGCCACGTCACGCCCAGCTGCTCCATGAACGCGTCCACCTGGGCAGACTGCGGGCCGGCGTGGTGACCGAGGTCCAGGTTCACCTCGAGTCGCACCTCCGCGTCGGAGCCGAGCGTCTTGATCGTCAGGTGGTGCAGCTCGGCATCATAGCGATGGCGTAACAGGAAGCGCCGCGCACGACCACCGTCGGTCAGGAAATACCGATCCAGCACGCTCACGGTGCTGGTCCGCGTCGGGCCACACTTCGCCATCGCCTCCCGAAACTGCGGCAAGTCGAACTGATCGTCGACCACAAACTTGTGTTCGATTTCCTTGAATCGCAGCGTCACATCCACCTCTTGAAGGGGCCGAACATTCGGCGCCGCGCCTTCAGGCGGGCCGGCCACCCGGCCAACACCTGCGGCGTCACCACCAGGTTATCGGGAGCGTGGCGTAGCTCCGCAAAGATCTCCGCGGCCGGGCGCGTGGCGCGTGCATCGCTGCTGGTCAGCATCGCCTCGGCCAGCCGGTCGTGGGCCGCGTGCTCGAAGTTGTAACTCCCAAACGCCGCCCAGTCTCCGTCGATCAACACGATCTTCGAATGCTCGCCATGTCGATTCTCGTAGATGCGCACGCCGGCCGCGATCAGGCGATCGTAATGCGCAGCGGCCGCGATCCACGCCAGGTCGGTCGCCGGCAAGGCCTCGCGATGCGAATGGTGCACCTCGACCTGCACGCCTCGCTGTGCGGCTGCGACCAGTACCTCTAACAGCGGCTCGACCGGCTTGAAGTAAAAACTGGTGATCCAGATCGATCGTCGCGCGCCGGCAATCCGCTCGATCAGGCGGTCGGTGACGATGTTGGGACCGCGCCAACCGAGGGGACCAGCCACACCCTGGAAGTGGTTGGGATTGCACAGCCAGTAGTCCAGCACGAGGTCCGCTGTCCCGGTGGCGGCCGCCTCGTCCAACTGTCGAAGATGCGCCTCCTCCACGGTGCCGCCGAGGTCGCGATAACTTTCCAGCAGCGTCCGCGCGACCGGCCCACGCACCGCCACGGAATACTCGTTCCAGCCCTCATACGACGACCGGCTCAGGTTGCTGCTGCCGAAGATGGCTTCGCCCTGCTCTGAGACCTGGATCTTGACGTGCTGACCGCCGCCCAGCCACCGCTGCAGCCGTCGAGCGGGATGGTAGGTGGTGACCACCGCACCGGCGCGACGCAGCTCGGTCAGCCGCGCCGCCAGGTCGGCCCGCTGCCCGGCCGACATCAGCACGCCACCCAGCCGCTGGCCGAAGCCGTCGATCAACAGGTTCACGGCCACTCCCCGGGACTGGGCATCGTGCAACTCGGTCAGCATGCCAATGCCGTAGGCATCGTGCTCAATGTAGAACGTGGACAAATACAGGAACGATCGCGATTGCCGCACCATGGCGAGGCGGCGCTGCCATTCGGCGCCGCGATTCCACAGCGGCAGTAGCGCGGAGGCGCTGGTCATCAGGCGCTACAGGCGATAGCCGCCGGCGACGTCGATGTTGACGCCGGTGACGTAGGGGGCGTCCAACAAGTACTCCACGGCCTGCGCGATATCGCGCATCTCGCCGGCCCGCCCGAGCGGTACCGTTCGGCCAATCTCGTCGGGCGGCGGGAGGTCGACGGAGTTATCGAGCTGGCCCGGCGAGACCATGTTGACGCGAATCCCGCGGCTGGCATACCCGGCTGCCAGCGAGCGCGTCAGCGACAGCAGGCCGGTCTTGCTGACGTAGTAGTCGGCGCCGCGCACGTTGGCGCGCGTCCCTTCGAGGCCGGCCATCCCGATGTTGATGATGTTCCCGTCCGCCGGCATCAACTCGAGGGCGTGAAAACAGCAGTAGTAGGCGCCCGACAGATTGGTCGCCAGCGTGGCATCCCACACAGCCGGGGTCAGCCTGGTCACGTCCTGCGGGTTGTAGTTGCCGACATTGTTGACGAGCAGATCGACCCGGCTGTGCTCGCGCCCGATCGACGCGAACGCCGCCGCCACCTGTGCCTCGACGCCAACATCCACCGCCAGCGCCCGGGCATGGCGGCCGGTGGTGGTGATGTCCCGCACCAGCGACTGCGCTTCCGCAGCCGAGCTGCGGTAGAAGATGACCACG
>CAZBYY010000208.1:0-6639 GCA_964495855.1 uncultured Acidobacterium sp.
GGACCCGCCTCGGTCACCGTGGCGCTCATCACGATGGCTGCGGCGTTGGACTGGTTGGCGGCCGAGGCGATCTCTTCCGCAGGCAGGTCAGGCCCGAGATAAATCACCTTGAAGCCCGCCTGCGCCGTGAGCACGGCGCCGGCCAGGAGTCCGAGCTCGTGGTATTCAGCCGGCGGCGTGGCAAACACGACGGCCGGACCCGAGCCGGCGGGCGTGGTGCGCAGCAGACCGCCAAGCACGGTCCGCACCAGCGCGGACACGACGCGTTCCTGGGCCGGCGTCAACGTGCCGGCCTGCCACCGCTCGCCGAGTTCCCGCAGGAGCGGCAGCACCATGTCGGCGATGAACTCGCGTGCGGGCAGGATCGTCGCCGCGCGGCTGAGCGCCGCGTCGATCTCCGGCAGCGCCAGGCGATCGAGCGCTTCCAGGAGTTCGGTCAGGTCGAGATTCGTCGACGCGCGTTGCGGCGCTCGCGCGCTCGCCGTCGCCGGCGCCTCGGGTTCGTCCAGCAACGCCTCGAGCTGCCGATCCTTCAAGTGCGCGATCGTGCCGATCGCGTGGCCGCGGCGCACCAGCGTGTCGAGCGTGCGCAATCGGCTGATGTGCGACTCGCGATACAACCGGCCGCGCTCGCCGCGCTCGGGCACGACGGCCTGGTAGCGCCGCTCCCACGCGCGCAGCGTGTCGATGCTGATGCCGGTCAGCCGCGCCACCGAGCGGATCGGGTAGGTTCGCGTCATCGCTGCCTATTTCGTCAGCGCGAACGCCAGCCACGACGCCGAGGCGCACGACACCGTGCCCCAGCAGATGTCGACGATCGTCATGGCTGCGCGCCAGTCACGCAAGGTGCTGTGGTTGGTGAGGTCGTAGACGGCGAAGCTGATGGCGCCGAACAGCGCGCCGTAGAGCAGCGCCTCCCGCGATGTCGTCGATCGTGACACCACGAACACGGCCAGCCCCAGGGCAATGACCGGGTAGACGAGCGCGGCGATCGGCCAGATCGGATCGAGCGATCCGTCGGCCATCCGCGCGATCGGCGCGAGGCTGTTGCGATAGAAGTCCTTCGCCACCGCGCCGAGCCAGATGCCGTCGAGAACGATGAGCGAGACGAGTGCGACGCCGAAGGACTTGACCATCATTGCCTCCTGCTGAACCGGTAGTGCGAGACCATCCACTCCTGGCCGCCGGCAAAGCCGAACATCTCCGCGCACGCCATGAAGAACACGCGCCATCGCGCTACGATCTTGCGTGCGTCGGCCGCGCCGTACGCCTCGGCGAAGATCGTCTCGGCCTCGTCCCGCCTGGCGTCGAGGTTGCGCAGCCACGCGTCCGCCGTCTTCTGGTAGTGCGTGCCCGACAACTGCCAGTGACGCTCGATCACGAGGTCGCGCTGCGTGTGGAGGAAGAGATCGTCGCTCGGCATCAGCCCGCCGGTGAAGAAGTGCCGCGCCATCCAGTCTGATGGTCCCTCGCTTTCGAAGGGATACGCAAACCGCCGGTGCGCAAACACGTGTGCGAAGGCGCGGCCGTCTGCCGTCAGCCATCCGGCCATGCGCTTGAACAGCTCGACGTGATTGCGCACGTGCTCGAGCATCTCGATGCTGACGATGCGATCGAACTGCAGGTCGGTGGTAAAGCGCGCAATATCCGAGGTGATGACCGAGACATTGCGCAGGCCCAGGGCCGCGACGCGGGCTTCGATGAACTGCCGCTGGGAGGCCGAATTCGAGAGGGCGATGAAGGTGCTGTGCGGGAAGCGCTGCGCCGCATACAGCGTCAGCGATCCCCAGCCGCACCCGAGGTCGAGGACCGTCTGCCCATCGGCGAGCCCGGCGCGCGCCGCGGTGAGGTCGAGCATCGCCCGCTCGGCGTCGCCGAGCGCGAGGCAGCCCTTCCGCCACAGCGCGGAGCTGTACTTCATGTGCGGGCCGAGCACGAGCTCGAAGAACGCCGGCGGGACCGTGTAGTGCTGCGTGTTGGCCGCGTCGGCTTCGATCGCGATCGGGCCGTCGGCGAGCGCGCGCGTCAGCGCGACGAAGCGCGCCGACTGCTCGTCGATGCCGCCGGCCTCCTGCTCGCGCAACCGTCCAGCCACGATCCGCCGGATCAGCAGCCGCATCACGGCGTCAGGTAACAGGCGTCGGTCGACCACCGCGTCGACCAGTTCGGGAACCCGGCTTGCCCAAGAGGCGTCCATGGGTGTCTAATATATGTCATGGACAAACGCTGGACAAGGACCCAGACCCAAGTGACCGTGGCGGCCTTTGCCGCGCTGCACCTGGCCGTCCTGATGGCCGTGTTCGCGCCGCCGACCGTCCCGCTCGTCGCCCTGGCCGTCGTCAGCTACGGCGTCCGGATGTTCGGGGTCACCGCGGGTTATCACCGGTATTTCAGCCACCGCGCCTACAAGCTTGGACGGGCCGCGCAGTTCCTGATGGCGTGCCTCGCCCAGACGTCGGGACAAAAAGGCGTGCTGTGGTGGGCGGCCCACCATCGCGATCACCACAAGCATTCCGATCGCGACGCCGACGTGCACTCGCCGCGGCACGGCTTCTGGTGGGCGCATGCCGGCTGGATCCTGTCCGACGAGTTCGACGACTACGAACCGCGCCGCATCGCCGATTTCGGGCGCTACGCCGAGCTGCGCTGGCTGGATCGCTACTACTGGGTGCCGCCGGCCGTGCTCGCCACCGCCTTCCTGGCCGGCGGCCTTGACCTGTTCGTCTGGGGCTTCGTCGTGCCGACGGTGTGCCTGTATCACGCCACGTTCGCGATCAACTCGGTGGCGCACGTTTGGGGCACGCGCCGCTTTGAGACGCGCGACGACAGCCGCAACAATTTCCTGCTCGCCCTGCTGACGCTCGGCGAGGGCTGGCACAACAACCATCACTACTGCATGTCGAGCGCGCGGCAGGGCGTGCGCTGGTGGGAAGTAGACATCACCTACCTCGGATTGCGCGCGCTTGCCGCCGTCGGGATCGTCCGCGATCTGCGCCCGTTCGTCATTCACGCCGTTCGCGCGGCGCAGGGCCACGCCGCATGAAGCGCATCGCGGTGATCGGATCGGGAATCTCCGGGCTCGCGGCGGCGTACTTGCTGTCGCGCAAGCACGAGGTGTCGCTGTTCGAGCGCGAGACGCGGCTCGGCGGCCACACCCACACCGTGACGATCGACACGCCTCGTGGCCCACAGCCGCTCGACACCGGCTTCCTCGTTCACAACCACCGCACTTATCCGAACCTCGTTCGGTTGTTTCGGGAAATCGGCGTCGAGACGCGCGAGTCCGACATGTCCTTCTCGGTGTCGGTGCCGGCGGCCGGCTTCGAGTACTCGAGCCGAGGGCTGCCAGGATTCTTCGCGCAGACGCGCCGGCTCGCCTCGCCGCAGCATTACCGGCTGCTCTGGCAGATTGCGCGATTCAACCGGCTGGCGCCGCGTGTGCTCGACAGCGATGCAGATGACGGGACGACGCTCGGTGACTACCTCCGCGAACACGGCTTCGACGCGCAGTTTACCGATCACTACCTGTTGCCGATGACGTCGGCGATCTGGTCCGCGTCGCTGGCGGAAGTGCATCGTTTCCCGGTGACGACGATCGTGCGATTCATGCACAACCACGGCATGCTGGCCATGGGCACGCACCCGACGTGGTACGTCGTATCCGGCGGCAGTTCCGCCTACATTCCGAAACTGTCTGCGCCATTCGCCGCCAACATCCACACCGATGTCCGGGTACTGTCGGTGTCCCGCGGTGCATCGCAGGTGACGATCACGATCGCGAACCGCCCTCCGCTGACGTTCGACGACGTGGTGTTCGCCTGCCACGGCGACCAGGTCCTGCCGCTGCTCGCCGATCCATCAGAGGGCGAGCGCGACGTCTTCTCGCAGTTTTCAACGACGACGAATGAGACGTGGCTGCATACGGATCGATCCTTCCTGCCGTCGACATCTCGCGCGCGCGCATCGTGGAACTACCAGATCGGCGACAGGCAGGCGGCGCCGTGCGTGACGTATCACCTCAACCGGCTGCAGGGCATCTGTTCCGACGTCGAGTACTGCGTGACGCTGAATCCCGTGCGTCCCCCGGAGGCCTCCGCGGTCATCCTTCGCAAGACCGACCGTCACCCCAAGCTCGATGGCGCGGCGATCGCTGCGCAGCGACGCTGGCACGAGGTGAGCGGCGTGCAGCGCACGCACTACTGCGGCGCGTACTGGCGCTACGGATTTCATGAAGACGGCTTGTGGTCGGCGATCCGCGTCGCGCAGGCGCTCGGAGTGGAGTGGTGATCGGCCCCGCCATCTACACCGGCACGCTGCGGCACCGCCGTTTCCACCCCGCGCCGAACGCGTTCAGCTACTCGCTGTTCATGACGCTGCTGGATGTCGATCGCCTCGAGGCGTCGATGCGCGTGTCGGCGTGGACGTCGTTCAACCGCTTCAACTGGACGTCGTACGACGATCGCGATCACCTGCCCGCGTATCAGGGCTCGTTACGCCAGCGGCTCGAGGCCTGCGCGCGCGACGGCGGTCGCACGCTGCCAGACGGCCGCGTCTACCTGCTGACGCACTTGCGCTATCTCGGCTACGTGTTCAACCCGATCTCGATCTACTACTGCTACGACCGCGAGGAACGCCTGCAGCTCGCCATGGCCGACGTGCGTAACACCTACGGCGGCCGCACGCAGTACTGGCTCGATCCGGAAGGCGGACGGCACGAGCGTTTCCGCTCCACCGTTGCCAAGACCTTGTTCGTGTCGCCGTTCATGCAGGGCGACATGCAGTACGAATTCACGCTCACGCCGCCCTCGTCGCGCCTGGTCGTCCACATGAACGTGGACGAGCGCGGCGGCGGCAAGCGCCGCTGCTTCGACGCCACGTTGGCGTTGACGGCGCAGCCGTGGACGTCGAAGGCGATTCGATCGGCGCTCGTTCGCTATCCGTTGATGACGGCGAAGGTGATCGGCGCCATTCATTGGGAGGCAGTGCGACTGAGATGGAAGCGATTCCCGGAAATACAACCCGAGGGCACGTCATGAGCGGTGGCCGCTGGCTGGATCGCGCGGCGAGCCACGCCGTGCTGGGCGCATTGCGGCGCATCGCGCGCGGCTCGCTGACCATCACCTGGCCGGGCGGCCGCGAAGAGATCCATGGCGCGCCCGGCCCATCGGCCCAGTTGCACGTACATGACGGGCGATTCTTCGTGCGCGCGCTGTTCGGCGGCGAGATCGGCCTCGGCGAAAGCTACATGGACGGCGAGTGGAGCACGCCGAACCTCGTCCGGCTGATCGAGCTGATGCTGGCCAATCGCGCGGCGTTGCACGCGTTGCCGGAAGTGCTGTCGTGGCCGGCGCGCCTGCGCGACAGCATCGCCCACCTGCGACGCCGCAACTCCAGGCAGGGCAGCCGCCGCAATATCCATGAGCATTACGACCTGAGCAACGAATTCTTCTCGTTGTTCCTGGATCGCAGCATGATGTATTCGTGCGCGGTGTTCGAGGCGCCGGGCGACTCGCTCGAGCAGGCGCAGCGAGCCAAGCTGGCGTCGATCTGCGAGCAGCTGCGGCTCGGTCCCGATGATCACGTGCTCGAGATCGGCACGGGCTGGGGCGGGTTTGCCGCCTATGCCGCCAGCCATTGCGGCTGCCGCATCACCACCACCACGATCAGCCGCGAGCAGCACGACTACGCGCGGCAGTATTTCCGCGGCGCGGGGCTCGAGTCGCGCATCGACCTGCGGCTCGAGGATTATCGCGACCTGCGCGGCACCTTCGACAAGATCGTCAGCATCGAGATGTTCGAGGCGGTGGGACTCGATCACTACGACGACTTCTTCGGTGCGTGCGATCGGCTGCTGAGCCCGTCGGGCTCGATGCTGCTGCAGACGATCACTGTCGACGACTGGCGCTTCGAGGACTACCGCCGCACGCCGAGCTGGATCGCCAAGTACATCTTTCCAGGCTCCGAACTGGCGTCGGTGTCGCGAATCCTCGCCTCGCTCGAGCGCGTCTCAACGCTTGGGTTGATGTCGATCGAGCAGATCGGGCCGCACTACGCGCCGACGCTTCGCGAATGGCGCCGCCGCTTCATGGGGCGGCTCGACGAGGTGCGGGCGCTCGGCTTCGACGACCGGTTCATCCGGATGTGGGACTTGTATCTGGCGTATTGCGAGGCGGCGTTTGCCTCGCATCACATCGGCAACGCGCAGCTGGTGTTGGCCAAGCCCGCCGCCCGCGGATCGATCGTATTGCAGGAGGGACCGTGCGCGGTTGCATAGTGGCGTGTCTGGTGATGGTGGGTTGCGCGTCCAGCGCGTTTGCGCAGGACACGGCGGGAGTCGGCACGATTCGCGGCACGGTCGTTTCGTCCACAGGCGTCGGCGTGCCGGACGTCGCGATCTGTTTGGCGGCGATCGGCCGCTGCGACGTGACGAACGAGCGCGGCGCATTCGTGCTCGCGGACCTGCGCCCGGATACCTACGACGTCGAGATCGTGTCGGCGGGCCGGCCGACGCTGCTGTCGTCGATCACGGTGCGGGCAGGACGTGACGCCGTGCTCGAGGCCACGCTGCCGGATCCGACGGTCGTCGAAGAGAAGGTCATTGTGACCGCGCCGGTGTTCGTCGCCGGCGAGGAAGTGAAG
>CAZBYY010000209.1:0-6603 GCA_964495855.1 uncultured Acidobacterium sp.
TGACGCGCGCGGGGCTGCAGCCGCATTACCAGGAGTTCCCCAACACCGGACAGGCGTGGGAGTTCGTGCGGGGCACGTTGCGACTCGGCAGCGGCGACGGCGAGGTCATCCTGTCGCGTGAGCGCGACCGCGTCGCGCTCGCCATCAATTCGTTCAGCACGCCAGCGGGCGGGCGCACGCTGCGTCTCGTTGATGTCGGCAGCGGTACGAGCGATGCCGCCTACGAGGGCAAGGATGTGACGGGCGCCGTGGTGCTCGCGAGCGGCCCGCTTTCGCAGGTGTTCAATCGCGCAGTGCGCACGCGTGGCGCGGCGGGCGTGGTGTCGACCGCGGTCGCCGCATACACGAAGCCGTCAGAGACTCCGGACGTGTTGCAATGGGACAGCATCCCGTACGACGAGGCGCTGCAGGCCTTCGGCTTCAAGGCGCCGCCTCGGGTCGCGGCGCGATTGAAGGCCGCGCTCGCGCAAGGGCCGGTGACCGTGCACGTCGATATTGCGACTACGTTTCATCGCCGGCCGAACCGCTCGCTGATCGTCGAGATTCCGGGCCGCGAGCATCCCGATCAACGCGTGGTGCTCGCCGCGCACGTGCAGGAGCCCGGCGCAAACGACAACGCATCGGGATGCGGCACGCTGCTCGCCGCCGCGCTGGCGATGCAAGAGGCCATTCGCAGTGGCGCCGTGCCCGCGCCGGCCCGAACGGTAACCTTCATGTGGGTCGACGAGATTCGCGGGAGCGAATATTGGATCAAGGCGTATCCGGATCGCGTGAAGAACGTGCTGGCGATGCTGTCACTCGACATGACGGGTGAGGACACCGCGAAGACGGGCGGGACGTTCCTGATCGAAAAGGAACCCGACCCCTCCGCCGTGTGGCCGCGGCCGAGCGATCCGCATTCGGAGTGGGGCGCGAGCGAGGTGAAGGCTGAATCGTTGCGCGGCAGCTTCCTGAACGACCTGCACCTCGCCGTTGCGCTCCGCCGCGCGCGCGACACGGGATGGGTGGTGCGGACCAATCCCTACGAAGGCGGCAGCGATCACACCGTCTTCATGCGCGCCGGCGTGCCGTCGCTGTTGAACTGGCACTTCACCGATCGCTACTACCACACCAACCTCGACACGATCGACAAGGTCAGCGCCGCCGAAATGCAGAACGTCGCGACGGCGGTGGCGACGACGGCGCTGTTTCTTGCCGCGGCCGACCGCACGGACGTGGCGCCGATGGTCGCGCTCATGGAGACGGCGCTCGACGCGCGCCTGCAGACCGAGCAACAGAACAACGCCACGCCGGAGATCCTCCAGGCGTGGCGCAAGTGGTACGGCGAAGCGATCGCGAGCGTCAGCCGGTTGGCGAATTGACCGTCGCGCGCGACGCCGGCCCGTACATTTCCGTCACGTATTGCTTGACCATGCGCCGCGTCGAGAATCGCGGCACGTTCGATCGCATCGCCTCGCGGACGACGGCGATCCAGCGGCGCGGCAACCCGCGGCCGCCACGGTCGCGATCGTAGAACGCCGGCACGACGTCGTTTTCGAGCAGTTCGTACAACGCGTTGGCATCGGCCGCGTCCGTCGCCGCCTGGTCGTCGGGGTTGGCGTGGCTGTCGATCAGCCAGCCGTTCTTGCCGTTGAACCCTTCGGCCCACCAGCCGTCGCCGATGCTCAGGTGCGGCACGCCGTTCAGCGACGCCTTCATGCCGCTCGTGCCGCTCGCCTCGAGCGGCTTGCGTGGATTGTTCAACCACACGTCGCAGCCCTGCACCAGGTAATGCGCCAGGTGCATGTCGTAGTCGTCGATGAACGCGATGCGTCCGCCGAACTTCGGATCGAGGCAGTGCCGGAACACGTTCTGGAGGTGATGCTTCGCCGGCTCGTCGGCCGGATGCGCCTTGCCCGCGAACACGATCTGCACCGGCCGGTCGATCGCGGTGACGATCCGCGCGAGGCGATCCATGTCGTGAAAGATCAGCTCGGGACGCTTATACGCAGTGAAGCGGCGGGCGTAGCCGAGCGTGAGCGCATCGGGATCGAGCATCGCGCCGCCGGCGACAATCCGGCTCTGGCCCGCGTTCTCGTCTGAGAAGCGCGCGCGCAGCCGTTCGCGGATGAACGAGAACAGGTCGGCGCGCAGCGCCTGGCGCATTTCCCAGATCTCCGCATCAGGAATGTCGTTGAGCCGCTGCCACAGCGCAGGATCGTCGACGCTGTCGAGCCAGCCCGGACCGAAGTGGTGATCGAGCAACGCGAACACCGGGCCTGCCATCCACGTCGGCACGTGGACGCCGTTGGTGATGCTGCGCACCGGGATCTGGTCGGGCGGCGTATAGGGCCACATCGGCCGCCACATCGAACGTGTCACTTCGCCGTGCAGCGCGCTGACACCGTTGACGTACTGCGCGGTGCGCAACGCGAGGGCCGTCATGTTGAACTGCGACCCCGACCCGTTGTCGTACTCGCCGAGCGCCAGGAACCTCTGGCGATGCTCTCCGATGTCGCCCCACGTGCTCGCCAGGTACTTCTCGACCAGGGAGAACGGGAATGCGTCGTGGCCCGCGGGCACGGGCGTATGCGTGGTGAACACCGTCGAGCGGCGTACTTCTTCGAGCGCATCGTCGAACGATCGTCCTTTTTTGACGATGTCGCGGATGCGCTGCAAGGCGACAAACGCGGCGTGGCCCTCGTTGAGATGCCAGACAGTCGGCGTGATGCCCATGGCCGTCGGCGCGCGCCCGCCGCCGAGGCCGCGAACGATCTCCTGCTGGGCGCGTGTTGCAGGATCGCCGCGGTAGAGCCGCGCAGAAAGCTCGCGATCCCAGGGAGCGTTCTCCGGCAAGTCCGTATCGAGCAGCAGCAACTTGACGCGGCCGAGCCGTACGCGCCAGACCGCGGCCAGCACGGTGCGGTCGCCGAGCGGTACCGCGGTGATGCACGGACGACCGTCAGGCGAGAGCGCGGCTTCGATGGGCGCCTCCGTCCAGCTGATCTTCTCGTAGCGCTCTTCTTGCCAGCCGTCGTTGGTCATGCGCTGGCGGAAGTAGCCCTGCGGATACATGAAGCCAATGCCGACGAAGGGCAATCCAAGGTCGGCGGCTTCCTTGCAGTGATCGCCGGCGAGCACGCCCAGGCCGCCGGCATAGATCGGCAGCGATTGATGGAGTGCGAACTCCGCAGAGAAGTAGGCGATGCAGGCATTCGCGCCCATGATTGACGCGTGATCGCGCCACCACGGGTGCGCCAGATTCCTCGCATCGTCCAGCCCGAAGATCGCTTCGTCGTAGGCTTTGACGAACGCTGGATCGGCCGCGGCAGCGACCAGGCGTTCAGGCGTGATGCGTTGCAGCATCTGCACCGGGTTGTGGGCCGTGGCCCTCCACAGCGGATAGTCCAGCTGGCGGAACAACTGGCGCGCGCGATCGTCCCAGCTCCACCACAAGTCGAGCGCGAGTTCGTGGAGGCGATGGAGGCGATCGGGAAGCGGCGCGGCTTTCGAAAAACGTTCTTCAGACATTGGCGTGTGTGCTCACGAGTTCGGCAAATCTGTTCAAGTCAATGTTGCCACCGGAGACCACGGCAACAATCTTCCCGGTCCCGGCCCGGCCGCTCAGCGCCGCTGCAATAGCAGTGCCGCCCGCGCCCTCGGCGATCACATGTACGCGCTCAGCTGCCTTACGCATCGCCGAGGCGACGTCCGACAGCGGGACGACGATGGAACCATGGGTGACGACGGATTGCAGGAGGGGCCACATCGACGTGAGGACCGACTTGCCGCCGGCGCCGTCGACGAACGACGGTTGCCACGCGGTGAAACGCGACGCTTCCCCGCGCGCCAGCGAGAGGTCGAACGGCGCGGCCGTATCCGGCTCTGCTGCATAGATCCTCACGTCCGGACGCCTGGCGCGAATCGCCGAGCCGACGCCCCCGAGCAGCCCGCCGCCGCCGACGGCGGCGACGATCGCATCGACGTCTGGCCGGTCTTCGAGAATCTCGAGCCCGGCCGTTGCATTCCCCGCAATGAAATCATCGTCGTCGAACGGATGAATGAAATAGCCGCGCATGCGATCCGACGCGTGTGCCTCGACGGTGCGCCAGCACTCGTCATAGCTCGCCTTCACGATCGTGGCGCCGAGTGTTTCGATCGCGTTGAACTTCGCCTGCGGCGCGGTTTCGATCACCATGACCGAGCAGGGGACGCCGGCGATTCGGGCAGCCAGCGCGACGCCTTGCGCGGCGTTGCCGGCGCTGACGGTCCAGACGCCGTCCTTGATCTGATCGGGCGCCAACTTCCGAATCGCGTTCCAGGCTCCGCGGATCTTGAACGATCCGATCGGCTGCAGGCATTCGAGCTTCAGGTAGATTTCCGGGCCGTCGGAAGGGAGCGGCAGGTCGAGGCGAATGAGCGGCGTGCGAATGGCCGCGCGGTACACGTGCTTGGCGGCGTCCTCGATGGCGTCGAGGGGGATCTGCCTCATCAGCGAATCATCGTATCTTAAGGTGCGTCATGCGAAACCTCATTTCTGCGGCGGCGATGCTCCTGGTGTCCTTCATGACTCTCGATGCGCAAGAGGCGCGTCCGCGCGCGCGCGACATCGGCCTTGCACCCGGCGTGTTCGAGCCGGGAGCGAAGAACGCAATCACCGACGTGACAGGTGTGTCGGTCGGGCATGCGACGCTCAATCAAGGCGACAACGTCCGCACCGGCGTGACGGTGATCGTGCCGCACCAGGGCGATGTGTTCCAGGACAAGGTGCCCGGAGCGGTGTTCGTCGGCAACGCGTTCGGCAAGCTCGCGGGATCGACGCAGGTTGAGGAGCTCGGCACGATCGAGACGCCGATCGCGCTCACCAACACGCTGAGCGTCGGCGCGGTCATGGACGGGCTCGTGCAATGGACGCTCGCGCAGGCCGGCAACCGCGACGTGCGATCCGTCAACGCGCTCGTCGGCGAAACCAACGACGGCGGGTTGAACGACATCCGCGGCCAGCACGTGAAGCCGCAGCACGTGCTCGAGGCGCTCAAGGCCGCGACGACCGGGAGCGTCCAGGAGGGCAGCATCGGCGCCGGCATGGGCACGCAGGCCTTTGGGTGGAAGGGCGGCATCGGCACATCGTCGCGCAAGCTCGATGCGCGCTACGGCGGCTACACCGTGGGTGTGCTCGTGCAGACGAACTTCGGCGGCGTCTTGACGATGGACGGCGCACCCGTCGGCAAGATTCTCGGCAGGTACGCCTATCAACCGCGCTCGGCGGCAGTACGCTCGACGCCGGCCCTGGCCCCTAACCCCCAATCCCTAATCCCTACTCCCCAGTCCCTAGTCCCTGACTCCGGCGATGGGTCCTGCATGATCGTCGTCGCAACCGATGCACCCGTTGACGCGCGCGACCTCAAGCGCATCGCGGCGCGCGCGGTGTTCGGTCTTGCACGCACCGGCTCGTCGTACAGCAATGGCAGCGGTGATTTCGCGATCGCGTTCTCGACAGCCGCCGACCTGCGCACCCGATTTGGATCAACCGCGGCGCAAGCGAGGACCGTGTTGCCGACCGATGGCGTCTCGCCGCTCTTCCAGGCGGCGCTCGAGGCGACCGAAGAGGCTGTCTACAACTCGCTGCTCAAGGCGACGACGGTCACGAGCAGATTCGGGAAGGCCGAGGCGTTGCCGATCGATCGCGTGCGAGAGATCCTGGCCCGTTACGCGAAAGCGCGCTAGGCGTGCTACACTCGATAAAGCAATGAAGCGGTTCGTCATCCTTCCGTTCGTCGGCCTTGCGGGCGTCCTTAGCCTGATTAGCCTTGGCCTGTCGAACAACGCGGGATGATGTAGCCGATATACAAAGGATTCAAAAAGGCCATCACCCGCAGGGGTGATGGCCTTTTTTATTTGTCCGATACGAGGGGAGAGTCATGGAAGCCGCGAGTAATACCGCGTTGTCGTCGTTGTGCAAGGAAGTGGAGCGCGCCGTGCGTGCCCACCAGCAGGCCGGCGTGCGTGCCGTCATCCTGATGGTGGACGAACCCGCCACGCAGCCGGAAACGGCGTCGGCGCCGATCCCGGTGTATGTGGACGTGTTCGATTCGGGCTACAGCCAGGATTCGCCGGGCTACGGGCACGGCGTCTAGAAGGCGGGCCGGGCGGCCCGCCTTCGCAGCATTGGTGTGTCGCGCTTCCGGCGCGACGGCTTAGCCCGCAACCGGCTCGGGAGCGGGCTGTGCAACGGGCTCGAGGAACGGCATGCGCGCACGCAAACGCGCGCCCACCTGTTCGATCGAATGTTCACGCCGGCGATCGCGCTCGGACTGGAACCAGCCGTTCTTCGTATCGCGGGCGAGCTTCTCGGCGTACGCCCCTGACGTGATCTCGGCGAGCATCTTCTTCATCTCGGCCTTGGTGGCATCGGTGACGATGCGCTGGCCGCCGGTGTAGTCGCCGTGCTCAGCGGTGTCGCTCACCGAGTAACGCATGAAGCCGAGGCCGCCGCGATACATCAGGTCGACGATCAACTTGAGCTCGTGGAGGCATTCGAAGTACGCGATCTCCGGCTGGTAGCCGGCTTCGACCAGCGTCTCGTAACCGGCGGTGATGAGCGCGCTTACGCCGCCGCACAGC
>CAZBYY010000210.1:0-6602 GCA_964495855.1 uncultured Acidobacterium sp.
CGTCACGGCGTCCACGCGGCGACAGACGATGGGCCGCCTCGAAGCCGCGGAGGACCGCGACACCTGTTACGTCACCGCCAAGAGCCTGGGCGCGCTCGCCAAAGCGTGCCGCTCCGATGCCGAGCGCAGGACTACTGGCAGCCGGCCGGACGAGCCGAGCCGACGACCTTCGCGACCTCGCAGCGCACGTAGGTGATGCGCGCATCCGAGAACGACAGCATCGCCGCCTTTTCCGATTGATACTGCTCGACCGGGAAGAGCTTCGCCGGATCAGCCAGCATCGCCTCCTCGATCATGTCGAACTGCCGCTGGATCTCCTGCCTCAGCCAGCCCGACGCCGAGTCGGCGGCCTCGAGCAGCACGCTGAAGTACTGGCTCGAGTAGCCGCTGAGCGCGAGCGTCTTGCGCGTCAGCACGTTCTCGTCGAGCCGCGTCGTGATCGCGAAGTCGGGAGTCAGGAACGCGACGTCCTCGTCCCACGGCAGGAACACGTGCTTGGTGCTCTTCTCGAGGCGATACAGGAAGAAGTTGTTCATGCCCGCGTAGCCGTTGAAGCCGTCGTTCTCCGCGACGAAGTTCTGGACGGCGATGTAGCGCACGAATGCCGGAAGGTCGACGAGCGGTCCGATCACCGATTCGAACTGTGAGACATCGGTGTTGTTGACGAGCCTCGCGAGCTCTTCGATCGGCCCCCAGATCTTCGTATCGCCGTCTTTCTCGTTCGTCTTGATGTCGAATCGCGCCTTGTAGGGGTCGAGGGCCGAACCTTCATAGCCAAAGCGCCATGGGTTGTTGAGGATGTAGTTGTACTCGAACAGGTAGCCGTCGTTCTGCACGTTGCCGTTGATCGACCCGAATACGCGGCCCATCATCGTCTTGTCCACGGATTCGATCAGCCCGTAGAGGCCGGCGTATTCACCGTTGACGTAGAGGCGCGCGTGCGTTTCGCGAGGCGCGGGCATGCCAAGGCGCCGGTAGAAGCGCATCGTGACGGTCTCGTGAATGCCGGTCGCATCCTGCGACAGGTTGTCGAGCACGAGCGACTTCAGCCCGAGGAATTCCTGGCCGTCTGAATACCGGTTGAAGTCGACCCGCAACCCCGGTTTGCTCGAGCGCCGCGATCCGAACCCTCGTGAGCGGATGCCGATGTTGCGCATCGTGGTGCCGTTCCACACGAAATCGGCCGGGTAATAGGTGTTCTCCTGGAAGTTCTCCTTGAGCTTGGCCCAGTCCGCGGCGTTGAGCCAGAGCTCGACGCGCTGTAGCTGCTCGGGATTGAACAAGTCATCCGATGTCTGCGCCGCAGACGGCAGTGCCGATGCGGCCAGGACGACGACGGCGATCACAAGGCGTCGCAACATAAGATGCCTCTTCTCAGAACACGACATTGAGCCGGACGACCCCTGACCAGAACGACGTCTCGCCCTTTTTCGGCGCCCGCGTGGCGTCGACGATCGACTCGTGAATCGCGTTGAAGATCACGCGCGTCCATCGGCTCGTCGTCCAGTTGACGCCGGCGGTAAACACCGTGTCGCCATTCGGCTGCACGTGATCCGCGCGCGGATTCGTAAACGCCGGTCCTTCCTTGCTGGCGCTCTCGAACGTCAACCGCTCGATGCGCGCAGCCAGCTCGATCGCCCCGGGCCCGCCACGATACACCTGGTGCTTCACCTTGATGTTCTTGTCTTTCTTCTCACCGGTGATGATCCACGAGCCGCTCACATACCACGCCGTCCCGACAAGGTCCGACAGGTCCTGGTTTCGATTGCTCTGCTGCTTGCGCTGCTCGCGTGACTGCATCCATTCGGCCTTCAGCGATTTCGATCCGGGCGTCCATTCGAACTGCGTGCCGAATCGCTGCCGGCGGCCCTTCACGTAGGCGCGACTCGTCAGGTTGTACCCGAACACCGATTCGCCCCTCAAGCTGAACAGCCCCTCCGGGATATCCGCGGTTGTGTAGGCAACGCCTACGTTCGCACTGCGCAGCCGTCCGGACGTGAACGGCCGGAAGACGTCTCCGACCACTCGCGCGGCGAAGCCCGGTCCCAGGTTCTTCGGGTGCTGGCCCGCCAGCACGAACTGTGGTGCTTTCGACTTGGCATTGTCGCCGTCGTCGTCGAACACGCCCGCTTCGTAATTAAGGTGCTTCACAGTGCCGAACACCATGCCGCCGCGATCGCGCCCGGGCGCGATCTCGGCCGAGCCGAGTGCCTGGTAGACAAAGTCGAGCTCGCTGATGCTGTTGGTCTGTTCCAACCCAAAAGGAATCTTGAACCGGCCGCCCTTCGCGCGGATCGCGTTGAACGTCTTCCATTCGGCGTTGACGTCCTTCCACGCACCAAATTCGACCTGGCGGTCGTCCGGGTTCTGGTTGATCTGACGCTCGATTTCCCACGACACGTGTCGCGTGAGCTTGCCCTTCAGGCCGAGCCGCGCCGAACGGAGGTGAAACAGGTTTTCACCTTGATCGGGATCGAACCACCGCCACTCCATCAGCGCGCGGCCCTTCAACTCGACGTCTACGTCCTTGCCGAAGACGAATGTGGGCCGGTCGTCCCACACGAATCCCCGGCGATCCTTGTCCTTCTTCTTGCCTTGCGCGGCCGCGGGAATGGCAGCCACCAGGGCGAGGACTAACGTCAGTGCGAGCGCTCGCTTCATGCAGTCTGATCTCCAGGCAAGTGCAAGGATGCACCGCCAGCCTTATGGCTCAGCTGTTGATACGACATATTCAGCTGTTTGACTAGTGCGGAGTCGTGGATGACGACGGAGACTTCGCGGCGAAAATCGAGGCTGAGCGTCGACAGCGCAGTGCTGCCCAGAACTGCACGCGATTCGTCGATGATCATCATCTTGCCGTGCGGCACGACCCCCGGCATCGGCCCCTTGCCGAGCACGCTCACGGAGATGCCTTGCGAGCGGCGGTCCTTCAACAGCCCGACGAGGTCCGGATCCGACAGCTTGTGATCGAGGATGCGGATACTGCGTTGCGCGCCCATGATGAGCTCGCGGATTTCCGCGCGTGAGCGCTCGGGGCCGACGATCAACCGCCGGCCCAACGGACGTTTGGACAGCATTGGCTGGCCGGCGGCGTCGTTCTTGAACAAGGTCAGCAGGCCTTTGACCACGGACGCGTCCTGGGTGATCAGCACCGCGTCCCAGGTCCGGGTGAAACACTTGAGGGTCGGATTCAACGTCGTCACCACGGCGGTCGAGTCGTCGGCCACGATGTACTTCGCGTGGTATTTGACGACCGGGTCGGCGTATCTCGTGACCACGGCGCCCATGTCTTCGAGCGCGGCCCACAGCTTCTTCAGGCGCTTCTTCCCGCCCTTGGCGCGCTTGGTGAGGATCGCTTCGACTTCGCATCCGCGATCGAGGGCGGCGGCAAGCGCATCGAGGACGGAAAAGTCGTCGCAGCGGAAGAGCGAGAGCACCAGACGCCGCTGTGCCGCTCCGATGACGTCGAGCAACGCCGCTTTCCGCTCCGCCGCCGCGAGCACCAAGCGCTCGCTCCCAGAGGGCCGCGAAACCGGCCGGCTAACCTTTCTTGCCGGCCGGCGACCAGGAGACATTCTTGATGCCCTTTTTGCCATCACCCATCAGTTGCGCGCTCAGGTCTTCGAGTGAATCGGTGGGCTTCAGCGACGTCAGGTACTTCGCCGTGGCCTCATCACCCTGCGAGACTTCGCGTGGCTCGAACAGGATGCCGTTGACGGCAAAGATCTGGTGGACGTGCGCCGTCGGGAAGTCGCGATCCTCGGCGATGATCTCGACGAGCATCTGCCGCGGACGATCGGCGCTGAAGAGATTGAGCAACGGGATCATCACACAGAGGAAGAGCGTGCCGAGCCCAGCGACCGCAAGCGCGCCGAGCCCCGCGGCCATGCCGAGCCCCATGAGGATGAAGAGGATCGTGATATCGCGGGCATCCTCAACAGGCGTGCGGAAGCGGATGATGCTGGCGGCGCCGGCGATGCCGAACGCCCGCGCGACCGAGTTGCCGATGATGATCATCATGATCGCGCCGGCGACGCACAAGAGCACCTGCGCTTGATCGAGCGCCGGGTTCGCGGCGCGTTCGTGGCGATACTGGCGATGCACGACGGTGACGAGCATGCCGATCACCGCCGAGACGATCAACTTGGCCAGCTCGAACATCGGGTGCGCCAGCAGCACGCCGCCGGCCGCGCCCTCCGACACTCCGGGAAATCCGCTCGGCGATTCCGCCGACGCCATCCCGAGCCCCGGCCAGCGCATGCCGATCGTCACGAGCAATGTGCCGACAACGGCCACCGCTACGCCGGCAGCCAGACGATTCCACGCAATCGTCTTGTGCTTCGCCTCGACGACAGAATCCACGACTTCGAGCACGCGCGTCAGCAGCGACAACTCGAGGACCGCCCTCACTTGCGGGTTGGGCGATACCAGCGTGAAGCGCCGATTCAACCGCTGCGCCGACGTATGGCCGCGGACCAGCGCGCGAATACCGGCGCTGTCCACCGCCGGCACGCCGCGCAAGTCGATCACGACCTGCTCGGTGCCGACCTTGAACACTTCCTGGATCCGGCGCTCCAACTCCTCGGCCGGACCGCCAGCGACGAGCGCTTCCTGCGGAGACAGCACGAGCCTGTTCGACTTGTGGCCGCGTTCAACCATGGGCACCATAGGAATGGAATCGCGAAACGGTACCACGTATGGTGGAGCCGGGGAAGCCCCGCGTGTGAGCCCTGTTCGGGGTACGATTGCGAGATGAGACTTTCGATGACCATTGCCGCTCTCACCCTGACCGTGATCGCTTCAGTGGCCGCGCAGCAAGTGGCGCCGATCCCCGCGCCAGCCGACGTGGCCAAGCCCCCCGCCGACGCCGTCAAGACGGCCTCCGGGCTGGCGTCCAAGGTGCTGCAACCCGGCACCGGTACCGAGAAGCCCGCAGCAAACAGTCTCGTCACCGTGCAGTACGTCGGGTGGACCACCGACGGCAAGATGTTCGATGCGACCGCGCCGAACCGTCCTGTGCGCTTCCCTCTCAATCGGCTGATCAAAGGGTGGGGCGAAGGGCTGCAGCAGATGGTGAAGGGCGAGAAACGCCGCCTCTGGATCCCGTCGGAGCTTGCCTACAACAACACGCCGGGACGCCCGGCCGGCATGCTGGTATTCGACATCGAGCTGGTCGATATCGAAACGTCGCCAACGGTCGCACCGCCCGATGTCGCCGCACCGCCCGCCGACGCCAAGCGCTCCGCCTCAGGCCTCGCATACAAGTCACTGCGCCCGGGCAAGGGCGGTCAGCATCCGACCAAAGAGAGCACCGTCACCGTGCACTACACCGGTTGGCAAACCAATGGGCGCATGTTCGATACCTCCCTGGAACGCGGCGCGCCGATCTCGTTCCCGCTGAGCGGCGTCATTGAAGGCTGGACGGAAGGCGTGCAGTTGATGACCGTCGGGGAAAAGATGCGGTTCTGGATCCCTGAGCGCCTTGCCTATCAGGGCAAGGACCCGAAAGGCATGCTCGTCTTCGACGTGGAACTCCTCGCGATCAAGTAGCCAGACTAGCCGGTTCGCATCAGCGCAGTCCTGCGCAGGCCCATGCACCCACCGAGGTGTCTGGGCCTTTTCTCTTGTGTTCAAAAATAGGAATTGTGTTCAGTTGTGTCTGTCCATTTTAGGGACACACTAGCATTAGTGTCATATCAGCTCCCGTGTGTTTTCAACGCGAAGACGCGAATTTTGGCCGAAATACGCTGTTTATGACTCTATATGACACTGGTGTCAAAATTGTCGGTCTTGGCCCACATATTGCTCTTGTGTTGGGCACGATGAACTCTCCCGTTGTGTCCACGTCTGAAATCAAGCGCAAGGCGGTTTGGGGCCGTCGCGCGCTTGCGGTAGCACTGACAATCCTCTTTGCGGCCTCGATCCCAGCTGCCGCCCAAGGTAAGGCGCAGGGTCCTGCGGCATTCGCAGCCACCCAGAAGAAAGGCCCCAAGGCCCCGCGCCTTACCCCGGGCGGCAAGCCGTTCCACGCGAAGATGGACGACGAGTTGAACAAGAAGGCCGACGGCATCGGTGACTCCGATGTCATCGTCATGTTCAACGACGATTCCGACGGCGCGACGCGCATCCGCAACAGCGGCGGCGCGGCGGGCCGGAAGCTCGGAATCATCAAAGGCCGAACGGCGCGCATGTCGAACATGCTGCTCCGCCGGCTGGCCGACGACCCGAAGGTCGCGCGCATCGTCCTCGACCGCGAGGCCAAGGGCGAAATCGCCCGGACGACAGCGACGATCGGCGCCAAGAACGTGCAGCAGCAGTATGGCTACACGGGCGCGGGCATCGGCGTGGCGATCATCGACTCCGGCATCACCGCGTGGCATGACGACCTGACCGTGGCCAACCGCACCGGCCAGCGCGTCGCCGCGTTTGTCGACTTCGTCAACGGCAAGACGGCGAAGTACGACGACTGGGGCCACGGCACCCACGTCGCCGGCATCATCGCCGGCAACGGCTACGACTCGAACGGCGACCGCATGGCGGTTGCGCCGAAGGCGAGCATCGTCGCGCTGAAGGCGCTCGACCAGGACGGCCGCGGCAAGATC